>NZ_JBFRDT010000006.1:0-166378 GCF_052113925.1 Terrabacter sp. RAF57
CCGCGACGACGGGCAGCTCCACCGCCAACTTCGCCGCCGGCCAGACCGTCGCCAACCTCCTCGTCGGCCGCCTCACCACCTCCGGCACGCTGACGATCGTCAACCACTCCGCCGGCACCGTGCAGGTCATCGCCGACGTCACCGGCTACGTCACGACCGCGAGCACCGCGAACCAGTGGGCCACGACCGCTCCGACGCGCGTACTCGACACCCGCGTCGGCACGACATCCAACCCCGTGCGCACCGCGATCGCCGCCGGCACCTCGCTCACCATCAAGGTCGCCGGCGTCACCGGGTCACCCGTCCCAGCCGGGGCCACCGCCGCCGCGATCAACCTCACCGCCACCTCACCCCGGGCGGCCGGCTTCCTCAGCGCCGACTCSACCGCSACSACSGGCAGCTCCACSGCCAACTTCGCCGCCGGCCAGACCGTCGCCAACCTCCTCGTCGGCCGCCTCACCACCTCCGGCACGCTGACSATCGTCAACCACTCCGCCGGCGCCGTGCAGGTCATCGCCGACGTCAACGGCTACCTGCGCTGACGCTGCGAGTCCGGCCGAGCGGGCCGAGCCGAGCGAGCTGAGCCGAGCGGGCTGAGCGAGCCGGGCAGGCCGATCGGGTACGTCACGGGTCGGCTCGAGCAGCCAGGTCTACGCTCGGGCTGCCCCCTCGCGACCCGACTGGAGCCCGCATGTCCGAGCACGACGCCCACCGCCCCGGACTCGGGTCGATGCCCCACGAGGGCGGGACCGCCTTCCGTGTCTGGGCCCCGAACGCCGACGCCGTCGCGGTGACGGGCAGCTTCACCGACTGGTCGGGTGACGGCCACGCGATGGCCTCCGAGGACAACGGTCACTGGTACGCCGACGTCGAGGGCGCCGGGCCCGGCGACGAGTACCAGTTCGTCATCACGAACGGCGACCAGCGCCTCATGCGGATCGACCCGCGCGCTCGCGTCGTCACGAACTCGTCCGGCAACGCCGTCGTCTACGACCGCGACGCCTTCGACTGGGGCGGTGACACGTTCGGCTGCCCGCCGCACGACGAGCTCGTCATCTACGAGACCCACATCGGCTCCTTCGAAGCCACCGAGGGTGACGTCGGTGACCTCGGTGGCCTGGCGGGCAAGCTCGGCTACCTCGCCGAGCTCGGCATCAACGCCATCGAGCTGATGCCGGTCGCCGAGTTCGCCGGTGACTACTCCTGGGGCTACAACCCCTCCAACCCCTTCGCCGTCGAGAGCGGCTACGGCGGCGCCGACGCGCTCAAGGCCTTCGTCAAGGAGTCCCACCGGCACGGCATCGCCGTCATCCTCGACGTCGTCATCAACCACTACGGCCCGAGCGACCTGTCCCTCTGGCAGTTCGACGGCTGGAGCGAGGACGGCAAGGGCGGCATCTACTTCTACAACGACGAGCGCTCGTCGACCCCGTGGGGTGACACCCGACCCGACTACGGCCGCGAGGAGGTGCGCGCCTACCTCCTCGACAACGCCCTCATGTGGCTCGAGGAGTTCCACCTCGACGGGCTCCGGTTCGACGCGACCCTCTACGTGCGCACCATCGACGGTCTCGGCAGCGGCGACCTCCCCGAGGGCTGGGACCTCATGCGCTCGATCACGACGGCGATCCGTGAGCGGCACCCCGACAAGATCCTCATCGCCGAGGACCTCCAGTCCGACCCGGCGATCACCTCTTCCGACGAAGGCGGCGCGGGCTTCCACGCCCAGTGGGACACGAGCTTCGTCCACCCGGTGAGGGGGCTGCTGACCGCCGTCGACGACGCGGAGCGCTCGATGACCGAGCTCGCGGACGCCCTGCGTGGCAACGACGAGCCGTTCCGGCGGATCGTCTACACCGAGAGCCACGACGAGGTGGCCAACGGCAAGCTCCGGGTCCCCCACGAGGTCGACGGGGGTGACCCGAGCGGCTGGGCGGCGCAGAAGCGCGCGACCCTCGGCTTCGCCATCGCGCTGACGACGCCCGGCATCCCGATGCTCTTCCAGGGCCAGGAGTTCCTCGAGGACGAGTGGTTCCGCGACGACGTGCCGCTCGACTGGGAGCGGGCCGAGCAGTTCCGCGACATCGTGCGGCTCGGCCGTGACCTCATCCACCTGCGCCGCGACGTCGACGGCGTCTCACGTGGCCTGCGCGGGGAGGGCTTCGAGGTGCTCCACCTCGACGACGAGGCCAAGGCCCTCGCCTGGGCACGGCGCTCCGGCGACGACGTCGCCGTGGTCGTCGTCAACGCGAGCGCCGAGGCGCGCGACATCACGACGGGTATGCCGTCCGCCGGGCCGTGGGTGGTCCGCTTCAACTCCGACGCGGCGACCTACAGCGCCCTCTTCGCGGGCCACGAGACCCACGACGTGGACGCGGTGGACGAGCCCCTCGACGACCAGCCCGCCAGCGGCACCGTCTCGGTGGGCGCGTACACCCTCGTCGTGCTCACCCCCGCCTGACGCACGCGTCGCGGGGCGTGGCCCGTGGGGACGTCAGCACCTCGTAAGGCTCTCGTCATGGTCGGGACATCCCGGACCCGGTGGACTGGAGCCATGACACGACGTCCCTGGATCGCCGCCACCGTCGTGCTCGGGCTCGTCGCGCTGGCCGTCGGTCTCGTGCTCTTCCAGCCCTGGCGCCTGCTCACCCGCAGCGTCGTCGACGAGCCGATCCCGGTCGCCACCGCGGTCGCCGACACGGGCCCCGCCCCGACCGGCACCGGCACGGGAAGCGCAGCCTCGACCACCCGGCATACGCCCCCGGTCGCGCCAGCGGCTCCGCGCGTCGTCGGGCAGGGGCGCTTCGTCGACGGGGAGCACGCCACCTCCGGCACGGCCCGGGTGCTCGAGCTGGCCGACGGCACGACGGTCCTGCGGCTCGAGGGCTTCTCGACGAGCGACGGGCCGGACGTCGTCGTGTGGCTGACCGACCAGCCTGCTGGAGGGGACGACTGGCATCGCTACGACGACGGCCGGTTCGTCCTGCTCGGCGACCTCAAGGCCACGGACGGCAACCAGAACTACGCCGTCCCGGTGGGTACGGACCTCTCGGGTCTGACCTCGGTCGTCATCTGGTGCGACCGGTTCGACGTCGCCTTCGGATCGGCACCAATCCGGTCCGCATGACGGCTCCGAACCACGGTTGACGGCTGCCGCCGCACTGAGGGGTCCGGCGGCAGCCGCCTCCGGCGCGCGCTGACGCGCCGCCGATGCGCGGGGGGACGCGCACGGAGGCCCACCTGACGAGTGTCGTCAGGTGGGCCTTGTCCGTGTCTCCCGGCGCTGCCGGGGGCGCTCAGCGGAGCGGGTTGAAGGGCGCGAGCTGCTCGGGCGCGCGGCCCGTGACCATCTGCTCGGCGAGCAGGCGGCCGGTGACCGGGCCGAGGGTGATGCCCCACATGCCGTGGCCGCCGGCGACGAAGACCTTGGAGTTCTTCGAGGCGCCGATGAGCGGGAGCCCGTCGATGGTGCAGGGACGCGAACCCACCCACTCGTCCTGGCGGTGGTCGAGGTCGGCTCCCTGGAGCAGCGGGCGCGCCGACTCGACGATGGCCTTGATGCGGCGCGGGTCGAGCGCGGCCTCCGGCTGGCGGAACTCCATCATGCCGGCGACGCGGAGGCGGTCACCGACGGGCGTGCAGGCGACGCGCGCAGCCGGGAAGTAGACGGGGCCGTTGGGCAGGTCGTCGACGGCGACGCTGAAGGAGTAGCCGCGGCCGGCCTGGACCACACGCTTGACGCCGAACTCCCGCGCGAGCTTGCCGAGCCACGCGCCGGTCGCGACGACGACCGCGTCGTAGTGCTCGGCCTGGCCGAAGTCGTTCGTCACGAGCACGCCGGTCGGGGTGTCCGTGATGCGCGAGACGGCACTGCCGGTGACGATCTTGCCGCCGCGGGCGGTGACCGAGTCGGCGAGCGCGGCGACGTAGGCGCCCGGGTTGATGAAGCGCTGACCGTGCAGCACGATCGCGGCGCCGATCTCGTCGGACAGGGCCGGCTCGATGGCGCGGGCCTCGTCGCCGCTCAGGACGTCGAAGGTGATGTCGCCGCCGGAGGCGTGGATGTGCTCGATCTCCTCGAGGAGGGTCTGGCGCTCCTCGGCCGTGCGGTAGGCGGCGGTGAAGGACTTCGCCTCGTAGGTGTCGGCGTCGACCCCGCCGGCCTTGAGGAGGTCGAAGCTCTGGAGCGACAGGTCGTTGACGGGCACGAGGGCCCCCATGGCCTTCTTCCACGCCGTCATGGTGCTGTGGCGCGTGAAGCCGGTGACGAAGCGGAGGAAGTCCGGGCGCGCGCTCGGCGGCACGTAGACGGGCGAGCTCGGGCTGAGGACGGCGCGCAGGCCGTACTTGAGCACGGCGGGCTCGGGCAGCGGCGTCGCGATGCCGGGCGTCAGCCAGCCCGCGTTGCCCCAGGACGCGCCGGCGGCCACGCCGTCGCGGTCGATGACGGTGACCTCGACGCCACGCTCCTGGAGGAACCAGGCGGTGGCGAGACCGACCATGCCGGCGCCGACGACGGCGACGCGCTCGGGGACGGGGGTACCGGCGGGGGTCACAGCGGCCATGCGATCGACTCCTGGGTCTGGTGCTCGGGTGGTGCCTTGCCTCCATGGTGGGGCCGCGCGTGAAGGGGCCCATGGTGCTGCGCTGCCAGTGTTTGCGAACCTTGTTGTGCTGGGAGCACCACACCGGGCCACAATGGTCGTATGCCGTCCGCCCCGTCCCGCGCGACCCGACGGTCCGCGACCCGCACCTCGTCGACGACCCCGGTCGGCCTGCCCATCGCTCAGCTCGTCGGCACCCTCGGCGGCGGCCTGCTCACGGTGGTCGTCGACGTCGGAGGTCCGACGGTCGACGACGTCACGCTCGCCGAGCCCGGCTCGGGCGTCTTCGGCCAGGCCGGCGACCTGCTCCTCGGCGTCGGGGTCGAGCGGCCGGCCGAGGCGGCCGCCCTGCTCGAGGGCGCGGCGGCCGTCGACTGCGGCGCCGTCGTGCTGCGGCGGGCCGCGGCCCGCAACCAGCAGGTGCGCGCCGCGGCGGCCCGCTTCCGCGTCAGCCTCGTGGAGCTCGCCGACCACGCGTCGTGGGCGCACGTCGTGTGGCTGCTGCGCGGCGTCCTCGACCGCGCAGCGAGCGGACCAGCGGTGCGCGCGGAGGGCCCGGTGCTCGACGAGCTCTTCGCCCTTGCCGACGCGTGCGCGGCCCTCGTCGCAGCTCCCATCACCATCGAGGACACCCAGTCGCGGGTGCTCGCCTACTCCTCGACCCAGGACGTCGCCGACCCGGCGCGCGTCTCGACCATCGTCGGCCGGCGGGTGCCCGACGAGGTCATCGCCAACCTCCGCGGGCGCGGGGTGTTCCGCCGGCTCGCGCGCTCCGACGAGCCCTTCTTCGTCCCGGCCGGGCGCGGCCTGCGGGCCCGCGTCGTCGTGCCGGTGCGGGCCGGCACCGAGTGGCTGGGCTCGATCTGGGCCGTCGTCGACGAGGAGCCACCCGAGCAGGTCATGGGCTCGCTCGCCCAGACGGCGTCGGTCGTGGCCCTGCACCTGCTGCGCCTGCGGTCGCAGGCCGACCTCGCCCGACGGGTCTCGGCCGACCGGCTCCGGGCCGTGCTGAGCGGCGACACGCTCGAGGCCGAGGGCTGGCTGCCGGCGGCACCGTGGCGGGTCGTCGTGCTCGCCGGTGCGCACCGGCCGCGCACCGACCCGACCGGTGAGGGCGCGCCCCGTGACACCGAGCATGAGCTCGACGTGTGGGAGTCCGCTGCTCGGCGCCGCTCGTGGCGCCAGCCGCTCCTCGCGATCTTCGACGGCGTCGCCCTGACCCTCGTGCGAGACGTGCCCGGCGACGCGTCCCCCGGCACGTGGGAGTGGCTGCTCGGCGTCGTCGAGGAGGTCGCGGGTGTCACGCCGACGGCCACGGCGAGCGCCGGCGGCCGGGTCTCGCGCACCGTCGACCTCGACCGCTCGCGACGCGAGGCCACCGAGGTGCAGCGCCTGCGCGACGTCGGCCGCGTCTCGGGCACGACGACGACGGTCGAGGACGCCTGGGCGGCCGTCACCAACGCCCGCGCCCTCGGAGGCATCTGGACCGAGGAGCTGCTCGGTCCGGTCGCCGCCCTGCGCGAGCACGACGAGGCCCACCACACGGCCTACCTCGAGACGGTCGCGGCGTGGCTCGACCACCCGGGCGACCCGCGGGCGGCCGCGGCGCGGGTCCACGTGCACCCCAACACGCTCCGCTACCGGATGCAGCGCCTGTCCGGCGTCGTCGAGCTCGACCTGCACGACCCCGAGACGCGTCTCGCCCTGCGCCTCCAGTTGCGCGCACTCGGCCACTGAGGCGAGCCGCCGGCGCTAGCGTGGCGTCGTGGGCGAGCAGGAGGCGGACGAGCAGGACGAGGTGACGACCGGCGGGCAGCAGTGGCTCGCACCGGACGAGTTCCAGCGGATCTACGGTCCGCAGCACCCGTGGACCCCCGCCGAGGTCCGGGACCTCCTCGCCGGGCTCGACGTGCCCTGGTGGGTGGCCGGCGGCTGGGCCCTCGAGGCCTTCACCGGCGTGGCCCGCGACCACGAGGACATCGACGTCTCGGTGCTCCGTCGCGACGTCGGCGCGATCCGAGCCCACCTCGAGCCGCACTGGCACCTGTGGTCCGCCGGCGACTCGGGCCTGCTGCACCTGCGGCCCGGACGGGAGGTGCCCGAGGACTCCGGCCAGATCTGGGTCCGCGAGCACGCGCTCGCCCCGTGGCGCGGGGAGATCCTGCTCAACCCGGACGTCGACGGACGGTGGCAGTTCAAGCGCGACCCCTCGCTCGTGGTGTCACTGGACGATGCCACGTGGGAGCGCGACGGTGTGCGCTACCTGCGCCCCGAGCTCGTCCTCGCCCACAAGGCCGCCTCGCCACGCCCCAAGGACGACGCCGACCTCGAGGCCGCGCTCCCCCTGCTCGGTGCCGCCCAGGTGGCGGTGCTCCGGCGAGTCGTCGACGCCCAGCCGGCCGGCCATCCGTGGCGGGCTCGCCTGGACGGGGTTCGAGGCGGCGCCTAGGCAGGCGCCTCGCCCAGGTGGACCGTGCCGTCGGCGTCGACCCGGAAGTTCGGGTTGTGCACGAGATCCCAGCGGAAGCCGTCCGGGTCGGCCACGCACGCACTGACCCCACCCCACTCGCGCTCGGTCGGGGCGGAGACGGAGGTCGCGCCGGCAGCCAGCGCGGCGGCATACAACGCCTCGACCTCGCCGACCTCGGTGACGTTGTGGCCCAGCGACACGKGTGGCGCCGAGGAGCCGTGCGCGACGTCGCCGTACTCGCTCGGCATCTGCGCGACGTCCCACAGGGCGAGGAGCACGCCGGGGGCACCCTGGACGAAGGTGATCTCCGGCAGGTGGAGGACGGAGCGGAAGCCGAGCCCGTCGACGTAGAACGCGCGGGAGCGCTCGACGTCGCGGACGCCGAGGGTGATGGCGGTGATCTCGGGTGGGTTCGTCATCCCGCCACGATAGGACCGGCCACCGACGTCGCCGAGCCGTAAGGACCGGATAACCACCTCGTCATGGAGTGCACGACCGGGACGGGATTGACTCGGTGGTGAGCCGGTCAGGGTGACCGGACGAAAGGTGGAAAGCCATGTCTCACAAGCTGACTCGTAGGACCATCCGGTCTCTCTGTGTCGCCGCGGTCGCCCTCCCCGCCCTCGCCGCGGGCACCTCCGCCCAGGCGGGCGGCGTGTCGGGGCCGGCGTTCTACGTCGACCACGAGCTCTACCGGACGGTCGCGACGCCGACCGATCTCAGCGGCACCGGTGCACCCGCGCAGTCGTGGGACACGATCTACAGCTTCGGCGCCGTGCAGCGCAGCGTCGCCACCGCGGCCCCCGGCGACCCCGGCTACAACGGCGGACGCTGGCAGGTGCACGCCGTCTCGCTGACGAGCACGTATGCCGCGGCGCTGGCGGCCGGCGACCGCGACGGCAACGGCGTGCTCGACGCCGCGGACGAGGTGCAGGCGGCCATCGGCGCCGGAGCCCTCGTCGACGGCGGCGTCGTGAAGTACTTCGTGTGCACGGTCAACCCCGTCCCCCACGGCCGGGCCTGACCAACACGTCCAACCACCGGTAGCAGTCGGGGGAGGAACACCGCGTGGTGCGCCTCCCCCGACGATCTGACCGGTTTACCCCCAACTTTCCGCCGAGATCAGTGCCCGCCACCCAGAAGGTCGCGCACCTCTGACTCGCGATACCTCCGGTGCCCACCAAGGGTCCGGATCGAAGTCAGCTTTCCTGCCTTGGCCCACCGCGTGACCGTCTTCGGGTCCACACGGAACAGGGCCGCAACCTCGGCAGGAGTCAGTAGCTTCTCGGTCTCGTGTCGATCCTGAGTCGTCATTGTCATATCCCCACCACCCTGTCGCTAGGTGCAGCGACACGCATGCGCCCCAATCGGGGCTCAGTAAAGCAAGGGTAAAGTCTCGGCCAGTCTAATGGCGGTTAAACACTGAAAAGAGTCAAATCGTCCCGCTTCCGAGACACAAGGTGTATACGCCCACCCGGCCGCCCGGAAGCGTGTTCCCGACCCCTGACGGTCCCTGGCGGACTCCCGGGCAACGCCCGACCGACCTCCGGCCGGTCGGCCCGGTTCGAGCAGCTGCGACGCGCCGCCGATCAGGGGGTGGGGCGGGCGCAGGATTTGCCTCACTCATGTAGCGTTAGCACCACGAGAACACACACATTCCCGGGGCCGCTACGCGGACATCGAAGAACCACCCGGTTCTCCGAGGAGCGATGCCGTCCCGGCACGACGCACGAGGGGGTCACGCCATGGGGCGCGGCCGAGCCAAAGCCAAGCAGACCAAGGTCGCACGGCAGCTCAAGTACTACACACCTGACACGGACTTGAGCGCGCTGGAGCGTGAGCTGCACGGGCCGTCGCAACGCGACGTGTCCAACCAGCCACGATCCGTCGACGACGACGAGTACGACGAATACGGGAAGTGGGCCTCGGGCGGGCGCTGAGCCTGCCTTCCTCTTCCGTCTGCACCTCGTGCGTCGGGTGTTCACACCCGGCGCGCGATCGGTGCTGCCCTCGAGGCGCCTGAGGCTCCCGCCCACGTGGCGAGAGCGTCGGGGTAACGCATCGATGCCCGCACACCCTCCGGGGTGCTGCGGGCTTCGTCATGCCCGCGTCCGGTCGGATCAGGGGGTCGGGTGCTGCCCGACGACCTGCACGGCGCCGCCGTCGACGCCCTTGGCGCCGCGCACGATCTCGGCGTCACCGGCGACGAGGCCGTCGGCGTGCGCCCGCTCCTCGGTGGCGACCTCACCGAGACGCCACGCCCGGATACCGCGGGCCTCGCTCAGCTCGATGGCGCGCTCCGCCTGCGCCTCGGGAAGCACGGCGACGAAGCCGATGCCCTGGTTGAGGGTGCGCTCGATGTCGGCCTGCGGCACGCGGCCGAGGTCCTGGACGGTGCGGAAGACGGCAGGGGGGGTCCACGTCGAGCGGTCGACCCGGGCGAAGGTGCCGGTCGGGAGCACACGGGCGAGGTTCGCGGCCAGGCCGCCGCCGGTGACGTGGCTCAGGGCGTGCACGTCGACACCCTCGGCGGCGATGAGCTCGAGCAGCGGCTTGGTGTAGATGCGGGTCGGCTCGAGCAGCTCCTCGCCGAGGGTGCGGCCGAAGTCGTCGACGTGACGGTCGAGCTGCCAGCCGGCGCTCGCGATGACGCGGCGCACGAGGCTGTAGCCGTTGCTGTGCAGGCCACTGCTCGCGAGGGCGACCACGACGTCTCCGTCGGCGACGCGCTGGGGACCCAGCACGGCGGCATACTCCACGACGCCGGTGGCGGCGCCGGCGACGTCGTACTCGTCGGGTTCGAGCAGGCCCGGGTGCTCGGCGGTCTCGCCGCCGACGAGGGCGACCCCCGCCTCCTCGCACGCGCGGGCGATGCCGCCGACGATGGCGGCGATGCGCTCCGGGACGACCTTGCCCGTCGCGATGTAGTCGGTCATGAAGAGCGGCTCGGCGCCGCACACGACGATGTCGTCGACGACCATGCCGACGAGGTCGAAGCCGATGGTGTCGTGCACGTCGAGGGCCTGGGCGATGGCGACCTTGGTGCCGACGCCGTCGGTGCTCGTGGCGAGGATCGGGCGGGTCATCCGGGCGATCGCGCTCGCGTCGAACATGCCGGCGAACCCGCCGAGGCCACCGACGACCTCTGGTCTGGTGGCGCGCCGCACCGATGCCTTCATCAGCTCGACGGCCTGGTCACCTGCCTCGACGTCGACTCCGGCCGAGGCATACGTGATGGGGGCATCGCTCACGGGCCCAGCCTACCGGCGCCCCGTCCTCCCCCTCCCCCTCCCCTCCCCGGTTCGATGTATTCCACGGTCGCCCGTGACCGCGCCATACATCGAACGAGGGGCCGTCCACAGGTGTCGGCCGGTCATGGCCCTCATCCACAGGGGCAGGACGCCCTGATGACGGCGCGTCCGATGGCGGCAAGCCTCGGGACATGGACCGCGAACGGCTTCTCCTCGCTCGCCGCATCGCCGAGGTGCAGGGCGGCGTGGCGTCCCGCCGACAGCTGTACGGCGCGGGCATGACCGAGATCCACGTGCGCCGAGCCGTCGAGTCGGGCCGCTGGCAGATGCACGGCAGGCAGACCGTGGCGGTCCACACTGCACCGCTCGACGTCGTCGCTCGTCGCTGGCGCGGCGTGTGGGAGGTCGGGGAGACGATCGCGGCCATCGACGGCGCGACCGCTCTGCAGGCGGCAGGCCTCAAGGGCTTCGAGGACGACCGCATCCACGTTTCCGCCCGCCACCACCACAACACCTCGGTCGTCGACGGCGTGACGGTGCACAAGGTGATCCGACGCGTCCCCGATGAGGTCGTGGGCGTGGGCGTGCCTCGCGTGCGCCCTGCCGTCGCTGCCATCCGGGCCGCACACTGGGCTGTGTCCGACCGACAGGCGGCGCTCGTGCTGCTCATGGCCGTCCAGCAGAACCTCACGACGCCCCGTCTGCTGGCCCAGGCACACCGTGAGGTCCGCGGCAGGACGCGTCGCGCGTTCGTCCGCGGAGTCGTGCGGGACATCGCCTTCGGCGTCGAGTCCTTGGGCGAGCTCGACTTCGCCCGGCTGTGCCGCCTCAAGGGCCTCCCCGAACCCAGCCGCCAGGTGGTCCGGCGCGGCCCTCGCGGACGCATCTACCTCGATGTTCGGTGGAGCTGCTGCGACCTCGTGGTGGAGATCGACGGCGCGCAGCACAGAGCCGGACTCAACGTCATGCTCGACAACCTTCGCCAGAACGCTCTCGTCCTGGCTGGTGATCGGGTGCTCCGCATCGACGTCGTCGGACTGCGTCTCGAAGCCGAGCTGTTCCTGCAGCAGGTCGCGGCGGGGCACCACCCCTCACGCTGCCGGTTCGATGTATCTCACGGTCACCCGTGACCGTCGAAATACATCGAACCGCGGGGTCAGGGGTGCTGGAGGGCGTTCTCGCCGCCGAGGCCGACCCCGAGGGTGACCCCGTCGACGTCGACCGAGCGGTCGTGGCCGGTGCGCACCGTCAGCGGCAGCGTCTCGAGGACGTGCTTGCCGATGCGACCGTCCTCGGGCAGCTCGATGGGGTACTTCCCGGTGAAGCACGCGGAGCACAGCTCGTCGGCGGGCTGGTTCGTCGCGCCGATCATGCCCTCCTCGGAGATGTAGCCGAGGGAGTCGGCGCCGATCGAGGCCCTGATCTCCTCGACCTTGAGGCCGGTCGCGATGAGCTCGGCCCGCGTCGCGAAGTCGATGCCGTAGAAGCACGGCCACTGCACGGGCGGCGAGCTGATGCGCACGTGCACCTCCGCCGCGCCGGCCTCGCGGAGCATGCGGATCTGCGCTCGCTGGGTGTTGCCGCGCACGATCGAGTCGTCGACGACGACGAGGCGCTTGCCGCGGATCGTGTGCTCGAGCGGGTTGAGCTTGAGCCGGATGCCGAGCTGGCGCAGGGTCTGCGACGGCTGGATGAAGGTGCGTCCGACGTAGGCGTTCTTAACGAAGCCCTGGCCGAACGGGATCCCCGACTCCTGCGAGTAGCCCACGGCCGCAGGCACGCCCGACTCCGGCACACCGATGACGAGGTCGGCGTCGACGGGGTGCTCGCGCGCGAGGACGCGTCCCATCTCGACGCGGGCCTCGTGCACGACCCGGCCGCGGATGACGGCGTCGGGGCGGGCGAGGTAGACGTACTCGAACACGCAGCCCTTGGGCTGGGGCTCGGCGAACGTGTGCGAGCGCAGGCCGTCCTCGTCGATGACGATGAGCTCACCGGGCTCGACCTCGCGGATGACGGCGGCGCCGATCGTCTGCAGGGCCGCCGTCTCGGAGGCGACGACCCAGCCCCGCTCGAGGCGGCCGAGCGCGAGGGGACGCACGCCCCACGGGTCGCGGGCGGCATACAACGTCGTCTCGTCCATGAAGACGAACGAGAACGCGCCCTTGAGCTTGGGCAGCAGCTCGAGGGCGGCCTGCTCGGGCGTGCGGTCCTCGTCGGCCGCGAGCAGCGTCGTGACGAGCGCGGTGTCGGAGGTGTTGCCGCGGGCGAGCTCGCCGGTGATGCGGGTGCCGCCGAAGTGCTCGTCGACGAGGGCCTTGAGCTCGACCGTGTTGATGAGGTTGCCGTTGTGGGCCAGGGCCAGCGTGCTGTGGCCGGTGCCGCCAAGGGTCGGCTGGGCGTTCTCCCACGTCGAGCCGCCGGTCGTGGAGTAGCGCGTGTGGCCGATCGCGATGTGGCCGCGGAGCGAGCTGAGCGCGGTCTCGTCGAAGACCTGCGACACGAGGCCCATGTCCTTGTAGACGAGGATCTTCTTGCCGTCACCGGTCGCGATGCCGGCCGACTCCTGCCCGCGGTGCTGCAACGCATAGAGCCCGAAGTACGTCAGCTTCGCGACGTCCTCTCCGGGAGCCCAGACGCCGAAGACCCCGCAGGCGTCCTGCGGGCCTTTCTCGCCGGGGATGAGGTCATGGTTCAAACGACCGTCGCCACGTGCCACAGCGCCAGTGTCGCACACGCCGGTGGGCGACTCGTCCGCGGTTCACGACCGCAGCGGCAGCTCGGCGAGCACCTCGTAGCGCGGCCGCCGCCCCCGCCCCTCACCGAGGTGGGACTCGACGAGCGCGAGGTGGTCGACCCGCCAGGCCGGCCCCTCCCAGGCGTCGAGCGCGCGGATCCAACGGGTCGCCTCGGTGGGGTGGTGGAAGCGGCCGAGCGTCAGGTGCGGGTGGAAGCGCGTCCCGTCGGGCGTCGCCCCCGCCGCCGTCGACGCACGGCGTATGCCGCCCGCCACCGCTCCGAGGTCGCCGCGGACCTGCTCCACCCCCGCCCAGAGCACGCGGGCGGCGTACGGGTTCGGGAAGGCGCCGGCCCCGGCGAGCTGCAGGACGAGGGGATCGCGCCGTGCTGCGGAGCGCCCGAGCGCGTCGGTCAGGTCGTCGAGGCGGGCCTCCGGGACGGCGCCGAGGAAGGCGAGGGTGACGTGCCACTGGTGGCGGTCGGTCCAGCGGATCTCCGGGCCTGCCTCGCGCCGCGGCTCGACGTGAGCCTCGAGGTCGTCGAGCACGTCGTCGGGAGGGACGACGGCGACGAACAGCCTCATGGCATGGAGGCAGCGCCCGAGGCGATGAGGGCGTCGACGTCGTCGATGCCCCACGCGGCGAGGGCGGCGCGGGTGTCGGCGCCGGGTGTGGACGGTGGGGTGCCGAGTGCGGCCGGGGTGCGCGAGAAGCGGGGCGCCGGGGCCGGCTGGACGAGGCCGTGGTGCTCGACGTAGGTGCCGCGCGCGGCGAGGTGCGGGTGGCCGGGTGCCTCGGCGTAGCTGAGGACCGGCTCGACGCACGCGTCGGTGCCCTCGAAGACAGCCGTCCACTCGTCGCGGGTGCGGCTGCGGAACGTGTCGGCGAGCAGGGCGCGCAGGGCGGGCCACGTGCGCGGGTCGAGGCGGTCGGGCGCGGTGTCGGTGAGGCCGGTCAGGCGCAGCAGCTCGGCATAGAACGCGGGCTCGAGCGGACCGACCGCGAGCCAGCCACCGTCGCTCGTCTCGTAGACGTCGTAGAAGGGGGCGCCGGTGTCGAGGAGGTTGGTGCCGCGGCGGTCGGACCACAGCCCGGCGCCCACGAGGCTCATGACGAGCGAGGAGAGGTGGGCGGTGCCGTCGACGATCGCGGCGTCGACGACCTGTCCGCGGCCGCTCGTGCGCGCCTCGAGGAGGGCGGCGAGGACGCCGACGACGAGGTAGAGGGCTCCTCCCCCGAAGTCGCCGACGAGGTTGACGGGGACCTGCGGAGGTCCGCCGGCGCGGCCGATGGCGTGCAGCGCTCCGGTGATGGCGACGTAGCCGATGTCGTGCCCGGCGGCGTGGGCGAGCGGGCCGTCCTGCCCCCACCCGGTCATCCGGCCGTAGACGAGGCGTGGGTTGCGACCGAGGCAGTGGGTGGGCCCGAGCCCGAGCCGCTCGGCGACACCGGGCCGGTAGCCCTCGAGGATCACGTCGGCCTGCTCGACGAGCGCGAGGGTCGTCTCGAGACCGTCGGAATGCTTGAGGTCGAGGGCGACGGAGGGGCGGCCGCGGCGCAGCAGGTCGGCCTCGGGCGACAGCGGGACGGGCAGCGAGCCCTCACCGGGCCTGTCGATTCGGATGACGTCGGCGCCGAGGTCGGCGAGCAGCATCGCCGCGAAGGGCGCGGGGCCGATGCCGGCGAGCTCGACGACGCGGATGCCGGCAAGGGGTCCCGTGCGCGCGGCAGGTGCGCCCTGGGCGTCCGGCACGCCCTCAGCGTGGCCGACCGGCGGGGTCACGACTGGTCGCGACCCGACCGGTCGAGGAGGATGCCGAGGACGCCGGCCAGGCCGGTGCCGATGAAGGCGCCGAGGGCGCCGATGTAGAGGGCGCCGGTGGTCGTCGTGTAGCCCTGCACCTCGTCACCCACGATCGAGATGGCGGCACCCACGATGAAACCCAGCACGGCGCCCGTGATGAGGAAGCGCTTGAAGTTGGGGATGCGGGGACGCTCGGGGCGGGTGGTCGGCGAGGGCTGGGTCACGAGTCCAGCCTAAGTGAGGTGAGCGGAAGCAGGCCGTCGAGGTGGGCGCGCTGACCGCTGGCCCGGACCCGGGCCCCGTCGAGGGCCGCCTCCCAGGCCAGGTCGCCGACGGCGAGGCGCAGCCACGTCCCCGCGTCGGTCTCGATGACGTTGGGCGGCGTGCCGCGGGTGTGGACCGGGCCCTCGATGCACTGCACCGCACCGTGCGGGGGGACGCGCACCTCGACGGTGCGGCCGGGGGCGATGGTCGCGAGCTCCTCGAGCGTGTAGCGGACCGCCGTCGCCGTGGTGCGGCGGTCGGCCTCCCAGCCCGCCTCACGGCAGGCGACGAGGGCGGCATGTCCCTCGGCGACGGGCGTACGGCGGCGTGGCGGCATACCTCGCAGGCTATCTGCGTGCGCCGACGGCCGACCGACGCCCTCAGCGCAGGCGGGGGATGACGTCGGCGACGACCTCGTCGAGGACCTCGCGGGTGGTGTGGAAGGGCTCCGTCGTGCGCGGCCAGTGGGTGATGACGTCGGTGAAGCCGAGGGCCGCGGCGCGGCCCACCGCGTCCTCGAACGCGGCAGCGCTCGACAGCGAGAAGGTCGGAGCCGAGTCGAGGTTGAGGTAGCGGCCGAAGCCCGCGGCGTCGCGGCCGGCGACCTCGAGGGCGGTGTCGACCCTCCGGCTGTGACCGGCCACGAGCTCCCACCACTCGTCGTCGGTGTCGGCGGTGCCGCCGTAGGTCATCCAGCCGTCGCCGCGCTCGACCGCCAGGCCGATCGACTTGGGGCCGTTGGCCGCGATGACGAGCGGCACCCGGTTGCCGGTGTCGCCGCCGCGGACCGGGCCGGGGAGGGTGCGCACGTCGCGGGCGGCATAGAAGCGGCCGTCGACGGTGACGTGGTCGTCACGCAGGAGGCGGTCGAGCAGGTCGGTGAACTCGGTGAAGCGGGCGACGCGGTCACGCAGCGCGAGGTCCTCGCCCATGATCCGTGAGTCGAGGTCGCCGCCCGTCCCGATGCCGAGGAGGAACCGTCCGCGCGAGATGTCGTCGAGGGCCAGCACCTCTCGCATGAACTGCACCGGGTGGTGGTTGTTGGGCGACGACACGAACGTGCCGAGACCGATGCGCTCGGTGACGGCGGCGGCCGCGGCGAGGGTCGGCACCGCGGCGAACCACGGCGACTCGGGCAGGCCGCCCCACGTCACGTGGTCGAAGGTCCAGGCGTGGTCGAAGCCCATCTGCTCGGCCGCGCGCCACATCGGCTCGGCCTCGGACCACGGGTGCTCGGGCAGGATCGCCAGACCGAATCGCATCCCCTGACGGTAGTCCAGAACCGTTGTCGCCGACCGTGCCGGGCCGTAGCGTCGGAGGGGACAACCCACGCCCGCCGAAGGAGCAGCCATGTCCAATCTCGTCGTCCACTTCGAGATCCACGGCTCGGACCCCGCGCGCCTCGCCGACTTCTACGAGCGGCTGCTCGGCTGGTCCTTCCAGCAGTTCGGCGACATGCCCTACTGGGCCATCGACACCGGCGACGAGGCGGCGAGTCAGGGAGGCGTCGGCCACGGCATCAACGGCGGCCTGACGCAGCGCCAGGGCCCCGCACCCGAGATCGGCGGGGCCGTCAACGGGGCCAACCTCGTCATCGCGGTCGACGACGTCGACGGCCTCTTCGCCCAGGGCCTCGAGCTGGGCGGGTCCGAGGCCCTCGCGCCGGCCGACATGCCAGGCGTCGGGCGCTTGGCCTACCTCCACGACCCCGACGGCAACGTCTTCGGCCTCATGTCCCCGGTCCTGTCCGACGGCACCACCGCGATGGCTGGTGCCTGAGGGCGTGGCCGCCGCGAGCGGCCGGAGCTGGGACGCGGCCGCCGTGCTCGCGGCCTCCAACGAGTGGAGCTGGGTCCCCCAGGGCGCGCCCCACGTCGCCACGGACGAGTACCTCGTCGTTGCCTACCCCGACTACTTCCTGACACCTACCTCGGCCCGCGTCTTCGGCTCCGACCGCGACGTCGCCGAGCTCGCCGACGAGATCTGCGCCGTCGCGCGCAGCTGGGGCCGCGACCGCCTGTGGTGGCGCCTGTCCGAGTTCACCCGTCCGGCCGGTCTCGAGCCCGAGCTGGTGGCCAGGGGTGCTTCCGTCGTCGACCGCATGGACGTGCTCGCGCTGACGATGCGGGACGGGTTGCCCGACCTCGCCGTGCCCGACGACGTCGAGGTCCGTCGGGTCACCGATGCGGAGACGGTGCGCGACGCGATCGTCGTCGGCAACGACGCCTTCGGCGGAGAGGACCCGACGGACGAGCAGGTCGCCTCGTCGCTGGCCGAGGTCGAGCACGGTCTCGCCGACGACTCGGGCGGACGGTGGGTGGCCTACGTCGACGGGCGTCCCGCCGGGACGGGCGGCTACACGCTGGCCGACGACGTATGCCGTCTCTGGGGCGGTGGGACGCACAGCTCGTGGCGCGGTCGCGGGGCCTACCGCGCCGTCCTCGACGCGCGCCTGCGCACGGCTCGCGCCGCCGGGGCGACCCTCGGCCTCACCCATGGCGTCGTCGGCACATCGTCGCCGATCCTGCGCCGCATCGGCTTCACCCGCCACGGCGAGGAGCGCGTGCTCGTCCTGGACCTCACGTGAGCGCGGGATCGACTGCGGCACAGCACGTCTCGCTCGAGTGGGACGAGCGCGGCGGCGTCACGGTCCACATGGACGGATCGCCGCAGTCGCACGTCCAGCCCGACGACCCGACCCTGCTCGTCTTCGAGTACGTCCAGCACCTGGCGCTCGCCATCGACGCGATGCCGCCGGGCCCGCTCGGCGTCACGCACGTCGGCGGCGCCGGACTGACGTTGCCGCGCTGGGTGGAGGCGACCCGTCCGGGCTCCCCCCAGATCGTCCTCGAGCCGGACGAGGCGCTGACCGAGCTCGTCCGTCGCGAGGTCCCCCTCCCCCGGCGGCACCGCATCCGCGTCCGCCCGGTCGACGGCTTGACGGGCGTGCGCGCCCTCAGGGACGGCTCCGCCGACGTCGTCGTGACGGACGCCTACGCGGGAGGGCGTGTGCCGGCGGAGCTCGTCGGGACGGCATACGCCCACGAGGTGGCGCGCGTCCTCAAGCCGACGGGCATCGCCCTCTGGAACCTCGCCGACGAGCCCGGGATGCGCTGGGTCGCAAGGGTGGTCGCGACGGTGGCCACGTCGCTGCCGCACGTCGCGGTGATCGCGACGCACGAGGTGCTCAAGGGCCGACGGTTCGGCAACTCGGTGCTCGTCGCCTGCGCCTCGCCGTTGCCGGCGGAGGCGCTGAGGCGTGACGTCGCCAGGGCCAACCTGCCGACCGGGCTGCGTGAAGGCGCAGCACTGACGCGTCTGCTTGCGGGCGCAAAACCCTTTGACGACAGGGGAATCCAGAGCCCGCCACCTCCCGAGGCCGGGAAGTGGCGGGCACGTTGACGAGCTGAGGCCGGGGGTTCAGGAGCCGAAGACCGCCGGGAGCGTGAACTCGTGCGCCGACGTGAGCTCGGCGACGGAGACGGCGAAGTGGCCGACGACCTCGAGGTCGCGCCCACCGGTCACGCCGATGCGCGCGTGCGGCACGTCACCGAGCATCGCCTCGAACTCGGCCGCGTGACCGGCCGGCACCGCGACGAGCGCGCGGGCGCTCGACTCGGAGAAGAGCGCCGTGAAGGCGTCGAGGGGGTTGCCCTCGGCATCGGCACCGATCGCATCGAGTCCGTCGACGGTGACACCGACGCCGTGACGCATGCACGCCTCGGCGAGGGCGATGGCGAGACCACCCTCGGAGAGGTCGTGCGCGGCCTCGACGATGCCGGTGCGCGCCGCCTCGACGAGGACCCGACCGAGGGCCTGCTCGGCCGCGAGGTCGACCTTCGGCGGGAGCCCGCCGAGGTGCTTGTGGACGACGTGCGCCCACTCGGACCCGTCGAGCTCGTCACGCGTCGTGCCCAGGAGGTAGACGTGCGCGTCGTCGCTGCGGAAGCCCGAGCCGGAGCGCTTGGAGACGTCGTCCATGACCCCGAGCACGCCGATGACGGGCGTCGGGTGGATCGCGACGTCGCCGGTCTGGTTGTAGAACGACACGTTGCCGCCCGTGACGGGGATGCCGAGGAAGCGGCACCCCTCGGCGATGCCGCGGATGGCCTCACGGAACTGCCACATGACGCCGGGGTCCTCCGGCGAGCCGAAGTTGAGGCAGTCGGTGACGGCGAGCGGGGCGGCGCCGGCGGTGGCCACGTTGCGGTAGGCCTCGGCGAGCGCGAGCTGCGCACCGGTGTACGGGTCGAGCTTGGCGAAGCGGCCGTTGCAGTCGGTCGACACGGCGACGCCGCGGCCCGTCTCCTCGTCGACGCGCACGACGCCCGAGTCATCGGGCTGCGCGAGAGCGGTGTTGCCGAGCACGTAGCGGTCGTACTGGTCGGTGATCCACGACTTGTCGCAGAGGTTGGGCGAGCCGAGCAGGGTCAGCAGCTGCGCCCGGATCTCCTCGCCCGTCTGCGGCTTGGCCAGCTCGGCCGTGCCCGCAGCGTTGAGACCGTCGAGGTATGCCGGCCGCGCCAGCGGGCGGTTGTACGTCGGGCCCTCGTGGGCGACCGAGCGCGGCGGCACGTCGACGATGACCTCGCCGTGCCAGGTGATGACGAGGTGGTCGCCGTCGGTGACCTCGCCGATGACGGTGGCCTCGACGTCCCACTTCTCGGTGATGGCCATGAACTCGTCGAGGTGCTTCGGCTCGACGACGGCCATCATGCGCTCCTGCGACTCCGACATGAGGATCTCCTGCGGCTGCAGGCTCGCGTCGCGCAGCGGGACGAGGGAGAGCTCGACCTGCATGCCGCCGTCACCGTTGGAGGCGAGCTCGCTGGTGGCACAGGAGAGCCCGGCACCGCCGAGGTCCTGGATGCCGTCGACGACGCCGGCCGCGTAGAGATCGAGACAGCACTCGATGAGCACCTTCTCGGCGAACGGGTCGCCGACCTGGACGGCGGGGCGCTTGGTCGGGCCGCCCTCGTCGAAGGTCTCGGACGCGAGCACCGAGACGCCGCCGATGCCGTCGCCGCCGGTCTTGGCGCCGAAGAGGATGACCTTGTTGCCGGGACCCGACGCCTTGGCGAGGTGGATGTCCTCGATGCGCATCGCGCCGACGCAGAGGGCGTTGACGAGCGGGTTGCCCTGGTAGCAGTCGTCGAAGACGACCTCGCCGCCGATGTTGGGCAGGCCGATGCAGTTGCCGTAGCCGCCGACGCCCGCGACGACGCCCGGCAGGACGCGCTGGGTGTCGGGGTGGTGCAGGTTGCCGAAGCGGAGCGGGTCCATGACGGCGATGGGGCGCGCACCCATCGACATGATGTCGCGGATGATGCCGCCGACGCCCGTCGCGGCGCCCTGGTAGGGCTCGACGTAGGACGGGTGGTTGTGCGACTCGACCTTGAAGGTCACGGCCCAGCCGTCCCCGATGTCGACGACGCCGGCGTTCTCACCGATGCCGACGAGGAGCTTCTCGCGCATCTCGTCGGTGGTGTTCTCGCCCCAGAGGGAGAAGTGGATCTTGCTCGACTTGTAGGAGCAGTGCTCGCTCCACATGACGGAGTACATCGCGAGCTCGGCGATGGTCGGACGGCGCCCGATGATCTCGCGGATGTTGGCGTACTCGTCGACCTTGAGGCCGAGCTCGGCCCACGGCTGCTCGACGTCGGGCGTGGCCGCGGCGTGCTCGACGGTGTCGAGGAGGGGCGCGGTCTGGGTGTCGCTCATGCGGTGGCTGCGCTCTCGAGGGTCTGCTTGATGATCGAGGTGAAGAAGCCGCGACCGTCGAGGCTCGGGCCGTAGCCCTCCTCGACGGCGTGCTCCGGGTGCGGCATCAGGCCGACGACGTTGCCGCGCTCGTTCGTGATGCCGGCGATGTGGCGGTAGGAGCCGTTGGGGTTGCGCCCCTCGGCGTCGGGGACGTAGCGGAAGACGACCCGCCCCTCGCCCTCGAGCGTGTCGAGCGTCTTCTCGTCGGCGACGAACCCGCCCTCGCCGTTCTTGAGGACGATCGTGATCTCCTGGCCGGCCTCGAAGTCGGACGTCCAGTCGGTGGAGGCGTTCTCGACGACGAGCCGCTGGTCGACGCAGTTGAACTTGCGGTGGTCGTTGCGGATCAGCGCGCCGGGGAGCAGGTGGCTCTCGGTGAGCACCTGGAAGCCGTTGCAGATGCCGAGGACGGGCAGGCCGCCCCGGGCCGCGGGCACGAGGGCGTCCATGACCGGCGCGAAGCGTGCGATGGCGCCGCACCGGAGGTAGTCGCCGTAGGAGAAGCCACCGGGCAGGATGACCGCGTCGACGCCCTTGAGGTCTGCGTCGCCGTGCCAGAGCATGACGGCCTCGCCGCCGCACTCACGGACGGCGCGCGCCGCGTCACGGTCGTCGAGCGAGCCGGGGAACGTGACGACGCCGATCCTCACTGCTCGCCGTCCTCCGCCTCGTCGGGCTCGCCGTCGGCGTCCTCTGCGGGAGCGTCGGCCTCGTCGGCAGCGCTCTGGTCGGCAGCGCCCTCGTCCGCCGCGCTCTCGTCGAGCACGTGCACGGAGACGACGTCCTCGATGACCGGGTTGGACAGCAGGGTCTCGGCGGCCTCACGGGCCGCGGCGAGGTGCTCGTCCGTGACGTCACCGTCGACGGTGAGCACGAAGCGCTTGCCCTGACGGACGTCGGTGAATCCGTTGAACCCGAGCCGCGGCAGTGCGCCACCGACGGCCTGCCCCTGGGGGTCGAGGATCTCGGGCTTGAGCATGACGTCGACGACGATGCTTCCCATCAGTGGTGCTTCTCCCTGCGCTGGATGGGGGATGGAGGCGTCCCAAGGGACGGCCAGAGTCTATCGGGCGCCGTGCAGGCCCCCGGACAGCGTCTCAGCGCGACTGCAGCGCGTCGAGCGCGACGGCCATGGCCATGCCGACGCGCCAGTCGATGGGCTTGCCGTCGGCGAGCGCCGGGAGGGTCACGTGGTAGACGTCCTTGACGCCGGCCTTCTTCGTCGAGCTGAGCGCGACCGACCCGTCCGGGGCTGCGAAGTCGAAGTGGAAGAGGAAGGGCACGGGGATGTCGCCGACGACGGGGACGATGTCCCAGAGGCGGCGCACGACGGCGAGCTTGGCGTTGCGCTCCCTGCCGATGAACTCGCGCCCGTCGGGGAGTCCGAGCGTCCACGTCGAGTTCACGAGCGAGGCCTTGAACTGCTTCTTGAACCAGCCGATCGGCTGGCCCTGGCTGTCGGTGACGTCGTAGCCGGAGCTCAGGTCGATGCGCTTGCGGGCCTTGAACCCGAAGAGCGGGTGGGTCTTGGCCGAGTCGGTGTAGAAGGTCACCTGTTCCTTGGCGGCCATCCGCTTCTGCTCGGCGAAGCACAGCAGCCCGAGCTCCTTGCCGAACTCGTCCTGACGGACGATCTCGTAGCGGTTGACCATCATGGTCAGCTTCTGGCGGAGCAGGTAGCGCTCCGCAGGGGCGTCGGAGGTGGCGTCGGCGACGGGCTCGGTCATGCGCCCAGCGTCCCACAGCGGCACCGCGCGACAGCGTGCGTATGCCGCCGGGCTCGGGGGGTGGTGATGCTCGCCGGGTGCCGGAAACGCATACGACAGCGGCCCCTCCCGTCTGGGTGGGACGGACGGCTCAGGTCGGTGCGAGCCGGGCGTGGAGGTGCATGCCAGCCGTCGGGGTGGAGCAGGGCCGACCTCCGGGTGCCCTCGAGATCGAAGCCGTTCTTGACCGCCACACGACACGACGGCTCGTTGAGCACCGAGTGCATGAGCTCGACGCGATGGAGCCCGAGGGCCGACAGAGCCACCGAGGCGGGAAAAGCATTGGCGGACATGCTGATTCGGTGTGGATAAGCATTGCAGGTCGCACGATCTCGATCTAGAATGGAACACATGTTCGAACGTGCGGGTGTCGAGGTGAGGAGAGCCGACCAGCTCGGCGACTCCGCCGCCACGTCCGCTTTGCTTCGAGAGGTGGCTTGCCTCGACGGTCGTGACCTCGACGATGCCGACCTCATCTCGGCTGTCGACGCGCTCGAGCGGGTCAAGGCAGCGTGCGCCGCGGCCCAGGCACGGCTGACGGCCCGTTTCGTCGAGTCGCAGGCCCACACCGCGACTCGGCTCCGGGCGGAGGCGGAGGCGTGCTCCGATGCCGGCGACTTCGATGGCTGGGTGGCTGCACGCGACCGGGCGCGCACCCTGGAGCTCGAGCCGGTGCCGTCCGAGACGCCGGGCCGTCGCCGTCGTCCGTCGAGGTCCGATCGCCGGACGACGCTGTCGCGCATGGGGGTGTCGGCGCAGGTCGGCCTCGCGCGTCGGGAGTCACCGTCCCGGGGCGCTCGACTCGCGAACGCCTCGGTCGCCCTCGTGCAGCACCTGCACCACACGCTGGAGGCGCTCGGCGCCGGCGTCCTCAACGAGCGTCGCGCCGAGATCGTCGTGCGCTGCACGAGCCACCTCGACCCCGAGCTCAGGACGAAGGTCGACAGCGAGGTCATCGGGGCACACCTCGACCTGTCCGACCCCACTGCGCCGGGCGGGGTCGGCTCCTGGGGTGACCGCGAGCTCGAGCGTCGCCTCCGCGCATGCGCCGACCGCCTCGACGCGACGGCCGCGGTCGAGCGGTGCCGCATCGCCGAGGGTGAGCGGCGGGTCACGATCCGACCGGTCCCCGATGCCATGGCTCTGGTCACTGCCCTGCTCCCCGTGGCCCAGGCCGTTGCGGTGCACGCCGCACTGACGCGGGCCGCCCTGTCCGGCAAGGCAGCAGGCGACGAGCGCGGCAAGGGCCAGCTGATGGCCGACACGCTCGTCGAGCTCGTCACCGGACAGTCCGTGGCCGACGACGTCCCGGTCGAGGTGCAGGTCGTCATCACCGCCCGGGCGATGCTCGCCGGAGACGAGACCCCCGCCCACGTGCCCGGCCACGGCCCGGTCCCGGCCGGCTGGGTCCGCGAGCTCCTCACCCGGCATCCCGAGCCGGAGACGGAGACGGAGACGGACGACCGTGCGCACCCCGCCACGACCGCGCGTCGCGCCGGACAGCCGCGCACCTGGCCGGCCGACGCCCCGTCGGGGATCCCGCCTGACTGCCGCGGCTCCGACGGCTCGGAACCGCGCCATTCCCCGAACGAGCGCACCGCGCAGGTCTGGGTGCGTCGACTCTTCACCCACCCGTCCACCGGGACCCTCGTGGCGATGGACAGCGGCCGCAGACTGTTCCCGGCAGCCCTGCGCCGCTTCGTCGTCGCGCGTGACGGAACCTGCCGCACGCCATGGTGCGACGCACCCATCGCGCACGCCGACCACGTCGAGCCGCACGCCGACGGCGGTCCGACGAGCGCGGCCAACGGTCAGGGCCTCTGTGTGCGCTGCAACCTCGTCAAGGAGGAGCCGGGCTGGCTCTCGGAGGTGCTGCACGACGGACTCGGTCTCACCGACGCTCGCCCGCACACCGTGCGCACCACGACGCCGACCGGGTACCGCTACGGCTCGACCGCTCCCCCGCTGCTCCCGATGCCGCCACCTGCCGCTGCACGGCCCCGAGCGGACCGGCGGGCGCGCGACGGGCAGGCCGAGGTCATCCGGCTCGAGCTCTACCGGCGCGCCGACCTCGCGGTCGAGCTCACCGGTTGACCGTCAGAGCACGAGCTTCATCCTCGGTGCACGCGTCAGGACAAAGCCGAGCCGTTGGTAGAGCCGTCGCCCGTCGGGAGTCGCGCTGAGATCCACGCGGTCCGCATCGATCGATCGGGCCCACTCGACCACGTCGCCGACGAGGAGGGTGCCGATCCCGTGCCCGCGATGCTCCGGCACGGTGATGACGTTGGCGAGCCGCACCGTGCGACCGCGCGCGCAGTACGGGTTGGGAACACCGAGCTCGAGCGTGCCGATCGCCGTCGCGACGATGACGCCGTCCACCTCTACGACCGGGAACCGAGCCGTCGCACCCTCATCGACGACGCGAACGAACCAGTCCCGCGCGGAGAGCGCCCAGCCCTGACCCAGACCGCCCTCGTCGCCGTCGCCGTCGCCGTCGCCGTCGCCGTCGCCGTCGTACACGAGCGCCCACAGCCAGAGCAGGCGCGCGAGATCGGACTCGGTGGCCGGACGGAGACGTCCCACCGACGCGCCGGCCCGGCCGCCGGTCAGAAGGTCTCTCCGGTCAGGCGCTCGTAGGCCTCGACGTACTTCGCCCGCGTCTGGTCGACGACGTGCTGGGGCAGCTCGGGCGGAGGGCCACCCGCCTTGCGGTCCCAGCCCGACTCGGGCGAGGTCAGCCAGTCGCGGACGAACTGCTTGTCGTAGGACGGCTGCGGGTGTCCGGGCTCCCACCGCTCAGCCGGCCAGAAGCGCGACGAGTCCGGGGTCAGCACCTCGTCGGCGAGCACGAGCCCGCCCGTGCCGTCGGACGACAGGCCGAACTCGACCTTCGTGTCGGCGATGAGGATGCCGCGCTCGGCGGCGATCTCGTTGCCCCGCGCCAGGATCGCGCGCGTCAGGCGCGACACCTCGGCCGCGACCTCGGCACCGAGCTCCGCCTCGACCTCGTCGGGCGCCATCGGCAGGTCGTGCTCTCCCACGGGCGCCTTGGTCGTGGGCGTGAAGACCGGGTCGGGCAGCCGCGAGCCGTCGACGAGCCCGTCGGGCAGCACGACGCCGGAGACGGATCCCTTCTCGCGGTACTCCTCGAGACCCCCGCCGGTCAGGTAGGCCCGCGCGATGGCCTCCACCTTGAGCATGTCGAGCCGGCGCACGAGCACCCCACGTCCTGCGACGGCGTCGGGCACCTCGGTCGAGATGACGTGGTTGGGCACGAGGTCGGCGAGCTGGTCGAACCACCACAGCGACAGCCGGGTCAGCACGGCGCCCTTGTCGGGGATCTCCGGGGACATCATCCAGTCGTAGGCCGAGAGCCGGTTCGAGGCGACGAGCAGCAGCCGGTCCTCGACCACCTGGCCGTCGTCACCGACCGGCGCGTAGAGGTCACGCACCTTGCCGGAGTAGATGTGCTCGTAGCCGGGCAGGTCGATCGGTAGGTCGGTCACGCGCACAGCCTGCCACCTGCCCACCTGATCAGGCAGGGTGCGCTCGGGGGGAACGGGCAGGTTCACGACAGTGCCTCCTTGAGGGAGTCGATCTCGATCACGGTGGACAGGCTCTGACGGGCCCGGTGGAGACGGGACTTCACGGTCCCCTCCGAGACACCGAGCGCGCCGGCCGCCTCGGCGATGGAGCAGTGCGACCAGACGACCAGCTCGATCGCCTCGCGCTGGACCCGCGGGATGAGCCTCAGGGCTCGGCGCACCTCGCTCATCTGCAGCTCGTCATCGACCCGCTCCGCCGTCGATCCGGCGTGGTCGGGCGAGACGGCACCCCCGGAGTCGGCCTCGATGCGCCCGTGCAGCAACCGCTGCCGCCGCGCCGTACGTGCGGCGTTGGCGCACTCCTGCCCCGCCATGACGAGCAGCACGGCCCGCGCCGTCTCGGACCGCAGCGCGTCCACAGTGCCGGCACGAGCCCGTCGCCAGACGGCGGTGAAGGTCGCCTGCACCACGTCCTCGGCGGCCGCCCAGGACGCCGTGCGCCGGAACGCGAAGTTGTAGACGGCGTCGCAGTGTCGCCGGTACAGCTCGGTCAGCGCCGCATCGTCGGCTCCCGCCAGCCGCGACCACAGCACGCGGTCGTCCGCCGCCATGGCGGCAGCGGACCTCGGCTCTCCTCGGCTCGTGGTCGTGGTGCTCATGCCAAGGAGAGTCCGGCTCGGCCGGAACGGTTCGCCTCAGCCGACCGTGATCTCGCCGCGCTCGGCGCGGAGCGCGATGTCGGAGCGGTGGTGCGACCCCTCGAGCTCGATGACCGCGACGGCGTCGTATGCCGCCTGGCGCGCCTTCGCCAGGGACGGCGCCACCGCGACGACGTCGAGCACACGCCCGCCCGCCGAGACGAGCGCACCCGACCCGTCGAGCGCCGTGCCGGCGTGGAGGACGACGGTGCCGGGCACCTCGGCCGCGGCGTCGAGCCCGGTGATGAGGTCGCCGGTGCGGGGTGACGCGGGGTAGTCCGAGGCGGCGATGACGACGACGACCGCGTGGTCCGACGACCAGCGCAGCCGGCCGAACTGGCCGAGCCCGCCCGTGGCCGCGGCGAGGAGCAGCTGCGCGAAGGGCGTGTCGAGGCGGGCGAGCGAGGCCTGCCCGTCGGGGTCGCCGAAGCGCGCGTTGAACTCGATGACCCGCGGCCCCCGTGACGTCAGGGCCAGGCCGACGTAGAGCACCCCGACGAAGGGCGTGCCACGGCGGCGCATCTCGTCGATGGTGGGCTGGGCCACGCGCCGCACGATGTCGTCGGCGAGACCGTCGGGTGCCCAGTCGAGGGGCGAGTAGGCGCCCATGCCACCGGTGTTGGGCCCGGCGTCGTCGTCGCCGACGCGCTTGAAGTCCTGGGCTGGCGCGAGCGCGACGACGGTCTCGCCGTCGCTGATGCAGAAGACCGACACCTCGGGCCCGTCGAGGAACTCCTCGACGACGAGTCGACCGTCGGGCTTGGCGAGGCAGGCTCGCGCGTGCTCGACGGCCACCTCACGCGAGTCGGTGACGACGACGCCCTTGCCGGCGGCGAGACCGTCGTCCTTGACGACGTGCGGTGCGCCGAGCGCATCCAGGGCGGCCTCGACCTCGTCCATCGTCGTGCAGACGTGGGCCAGGGCGGTCGGCACGTCGGCCGCGGCCATGACCTCCTTGGCGAAGGACTTGCTGCCCTCGAGACGGGCGGCCTCCGCAGAGGGCCCGAAGACGGCGAACCCGGCCGCACGGCATACGTCGGCGACACCCGCGACGAGCGGGGCCTCGGGTCCCACGACGACGAGGTCGACGTCGTGCTCACGGGCCAGCGCGGCGACGGCAGCGCCGTCGAGGATGTCGACGGGGACGCACAGCGCGGTCGCGTCGATGCCCGGGTTGCCCGGCGCGGCGATGACCGCGTCGACCTCGGGGTCGGCAGCGACAGCCTTGACGAGAGCGTGTTCACGGGCGCCGGAGCCGAGGACGAGAACCTTCACGGCGCCCACCCTATTGGCTCACCGTGCCGGCCCTGCCACGCTGTCTCGACGCCCGACACCCATCCGGCACCGGACCACGATGCGTGGCTGGTGCAGACGCTGCAGTCCCATCGCGAGGCGGTGCTGTGGAAGCTCGACGGCCTGTCGGACCACGACGTCCGCCGACCGCTCACCCCGACGGGCACCAACCTCCTCGGACTCGTCAAGCACCTCGCCTACGTCGAGTTCGGACACCGACCTCTACCGCGCGGCCTGGCGGCACGGCGAGGACACCACCGCCCTCGGTCTCGACACCATGGGTCGCGTGCCGCACTGGCCCGAGGAGCGCGCCCATGTCGACGTCCGCTTCGTGCTCGGTCACCTCGTCGCCGAGACCGCACGGCACGCGGGGCACGCCGACATCCTGCGTGAGCAGCTCGACGGGGCGGTCGGACGCTTCCGCGACCGCGACAACATGCCCGGGGTGGACGCCGCCTGGTGGGCCGCCTACCTCACGCGCGTCCAGGCCGCCGCAGACGCGCACCGCTGAGGTCGCCCCTCAGCCGAGCCGCTCGAGCAGTCCGGCCCGCACCCGGGGCCACTCGTCGACGAGGATCGAGTGGACCGCCGAGTCGCGCCACGAGCCGTCGGCCCGCCTCACGTCGCGCCGCGTGATCCCCTCGAACGTCGCGCCGAGCTTGAGAATGGCGGCCCGCGAGCGCGCGTTGACGACGTCGGTCTGGATCTTGACCCGCCCGAAGCCGCACGTCTCGAACGCGTGCGCGAGCAGGAGGAACTTCGCTTCCGGGTTGACCAGCGTGCCCCACCAGCGCGAGCCGTACATCGTCCAGCCGAGGTGCACGTGCTCGCGGTCGGTGTCGACGTCGCCGAGCGAGCTCGACCCGACGACGGTGCCCGCCGGGCCGAGGTCGCCGTCGGCGACGAGCCTGATCGTGTATGCCGTCCGGCCCGTCCCGTGGGCACCGCGCGCCGCGACGGCGGCCGCCACGAGGGCCCCGGTCTCGGCCACCGACGTGTGCGGTCGCATCATCACGAAGCCCTGCTCGTAGCACCGCGGGTCGGAGTAGACGGCGAACAGTCCGGGGGCGTCGTCGGGGGTCGTGACGTCGAGGCGGACGAAGCGGCCGACGAGCGGCGCGCCGGTGGGCGGGACACAGACCTCGATGGGCATGAACTGACAGTAGACTTGATGGTTCCCGCGCCACCCGGCGCGTCCCTCAGAGTCCTTGGATGTCAGTGAGCACTTCGAACGCATCGTCCCAGCGGACCAGCGCGCCCGGATCGCGGGGCGCCTCGCCGGTGTCGACCAAGAGCATCCCCGACGAGCTCGCGCGCGAGATCGCGGTCGAGCAGGCCCACGTCGACCGCGTCCACGAGGAGCTGGAGAAGGCCGGCGTACGCGCCGACAGCGTCCAGGCCGAGGGCCTGGCTCGCAGCCACTTCGGCCGTCAGGTCGAGGTCGGCGACGCCGAGGGCGCGGCCCTCTTCGAGCGCGACGCGCTGATGTTCCACGCGGCCAAGCGACGCACCGCCCTCGACACGCAGTACGAAGGCCTCGTCTTCGGGCGCCTCGACATCGACCACGCGATGCTTCGTGCCGCGGCGGTCGAGTCCAACGGCAACGGCCACCGCCCCGCCGACGGCAGCTCGGGCGGGGACCGCGAGATCCGCTACATCGGCCGCCTCGGCGTCCGCGACGACGACTACGAGCCGCTCGTCATCGACTGGCGCGCCCCGGCCGCCTCTGCCTTCTACCGCGCGACCCCGACGCAGCCGATGGGCGTCCTGCGCCGCCGCGTCCTGCGCAGCCGCGGCACCGTCGTCATCGGCATCGAGGACGACCTCATGGTCCCCGAGGCTCCCGACGACCTCGTCGTCGTCGGTGACGGTGCACTTATGGCCGCCCTGACCCGCAGCCGCGGCGAGCGGATGCGCGACATCGTCGCCACGATCCAGGCCCACCAGGACGAGGCGATCCGGGCCAGCGCCCGCGGCATCACCGAGATCACGGGTGGCCCGGGCACCGGCAAGACCGTCGTCGCACTGCACCGCGCGGCCTACCTGCTCTACTCCGACCGCCGCCGCTTCGAGTCCGGCGGCATCCTCGTCGTCGGCCCGTCCGGCGCCTACACCGCCTACATCGAGCGTGTGCTCCCCTCGCTCGGCGAGGACAGCGTCATCCTGCGCGCCCTCGGCGACGTCCTCGACGTCGTGCACACCGAGCGGTTCGACCCGCCGGCCGTCGCGCGCACCAAGGGCTCGACCCGCATCCGGCCCCTGCTCGGCGCCGCCGCCCGTGGCCGCGTGCCGGGCACGCCGACCGAGTTCCGCGCCATGGTCGCGGGCCGCCCGGTCCGCCTCGAGATGCGCGAGCTCGACCGCGTGCGCGCCCAGGTGCTGCGCCAGCACCAGCGCAACACGGGCACGGCCGCCGCCCAGGACGCCCTCGGCGAGGCCGCCTGGACCTCCCTCGGCATCACGGGCGACCGGGAGGCCAAGGAGGAGTTCCTCGACAAGTGGGAGGACCACCTCGACGTCGAGGCGTTCATGCAGGTCTGGTGGCCGCAGGTCGACCCCCGCGAGGTTCTCCTGTGGCTCGGCGACCCCGAGCTCGTGCGCCGGCACGCCCGCGGCACCCTGCGCGACGACGAGATCGAGCCCCTGGCCGCCTCGTTCCGGCTCGCGCTCGAGACCGGCACGTGGTCGGTGGCCGACGTCGCGCTCGTCGACGACATCGCCGCCCGCGTCGGCCCGGTCCAGGAGGCCCCCAAGGAGGAGCGCGGCTTCTACGAGATCGAGGAGCTCGAGGACCTCAGCCAGTACGGCGTCACCGAGGTGCAGCCCGTCGTCAGCGCGGCGCGCGACGCCGGTGCCCCGCGTGTGCTCACCGACCCGCGCGACAAGCTCCTCGCCGGCCGCATCGGCAAGCCCGACGAGTACGCCCACGTCCTCGTCGACGAGGCCCAGGACCTCTCGCCCATGCAGTGGCGGATGATCGGCCGTCGCGGTCGGTATGCGTCGTGGACCGTCGTCGGCGACGCCGCCCAGGCGTCGTGGCCCGACGCCGCCGAGGCCGCCGCCGCGCGCGAGGAGGCCTTCGGGTCGCAGGCGCGCCAGCAGTTCCACATGGACACCAACTACCGCAACGCGCGCGAGATCTTCGACTACGCCGCCGAGGTCGTGCGCCGCGAGGTGCCCGACGCAGACATCCCCCAGGCCGTCCGCGAGACGGGCATCGACCCCGTGGAGGGCGTCCTCGGACCGGACGCCCTGGCCTCGGTCCGTGCCGCCGTCGAGTCGCTGCTCGAGCAGGTCGAGGGGGCCATCGCGGTCATCACCCCGGCCGTGCACGCCACCCTTCTCGAGCCGGTGGCCCAGCTCGGTGAGGGACGCGTCCAGGTCATCGACCCGATGTCGACGAAGGGCCTCGAGTACGACGCCACCGTCGTCGTCGACCCCGACGAGATCACCCGCGAGTCGCCCGGCGGGATCCGGGTGCTCTACGTCGCCCTGACCCGTGCGGCGCACCGGATGACGATCCTGGCCTGACCCGCGCGGAGCGGTGGCGGTCCTCGCCCTCCGGCCACCCGGACGAACCGACGTGATCGGTTCGTCCTGATGGCGGGGCCGTTCGGCGCAGACTTCGCCGTCTCGACGTTGCCCTGTCGCCCAATGTGGACCGGCAGCCTCGCCCGGGCGCAGGAAGGCTCGTTCCGGCCAGTTTTCTTTAGGTAAAGACTTGTTCAAGGATTCCGCGAACCGTCGACTGTGCCTCCACCCGGGGGGATGATTGCTTCAACGTCAAGGCGCGCGAACCTACCCTCCCCGCCGCCTCCTCCCCCCTGAGGCCCTTGGCGTTCGGCGAAGTCCCGCCCCCAATGTGGACGACGCACCGGGCGAGGGACGAGATGCAACCCCCCTGCATCTCGCCCCTCGCCCGCTTCCATGCCCGGGACCGTCCCATCCGCTTCCTGAGAGAAGTCTGGGAACAGCCATCGGTCCGGTTCATTTCCTGTTCAAGCACCGGCAAACATTGACCCTGCTCTCTGGCGTCGCGCCTTCAAACCGACACATGTGGCGGAACGGTCATCCGACCGCCCTCGGGGGCACCTCGGTAGCCAGGAGTACGCCTTGAAGAAGAGCTTCATCACGACGTCGGTCGCCACCGCAGCGATCGCCGCCACCGCCCTTGCGACGATCGCCACGAGCGGCGCGCAGGCAGCCACCCGGTCCGCCTCGGGAGCCGGCCTCGACCGGGCCGTCGCCGCGGCGCGGGCCCACGGTTCGGCCTTCGGCCTCGACCAGGACCAAGGCCTCACGTCCCGCAGCGTGGCCACCGACAAGGACGGCACCACGCACGTCCGCTTCGACCGCACGTTCAAGGGCCTGCCCGTCGTCGGTGGCGACCTCGTCGTCCACACCGACAAGGCGGGCGCCTGGAAGGGGGTCAACGCCGCGTCCACGTCGGTCCGGGTCGCGTCCACGACCCCCACCGTCGCCCCGGCCACGGCGGCCGCCACGGCTGCTCGCACCGTCGACCACACCGTCAGCGCATCGAAGCCGATCCTGGCCGTCTACGCGATGGGCGGCCCCGCCCGCCTCGTGTGGAAGACCCAGGTCGACGGTGTCGGCGCCCACGGTGAGCCGGCCGGCACCGTCGTCTTCGTCGACGCGCGCTCCGGCGCCGTCGTCGACCACTGGGCGACGGAGGTCAACGACGTCGGCACGGGCAACAGCCTCTACCTCGGCACCGTGACGCTCCAGACCACCGCGTCGGGCGGCCAGTGGCAGATGATCGACGCGACCCGCGGCGGGGCCCGCACCGAGGACGGCAACAACGGGTCGACGACCTCGACCACGGGCACCCTCTTCACCGACGCCGACAACGTCTGGGGCACCGCGGGCTCCACCACGAACCGGCAGACCGCCGCCGTCGACGCAGACTTCGGCGTCGGCGCCACGTGGGACTTCTACAAGAACACGTTCGGCCGCAACGGCATCAAGAACGACGGCAAGGGCGCCCGCAGCCTCGTCCACGTCGGCACCAGCTGGGTCAACGCCTCGTGGAGCGACACGTGCTTCTGCATGCGCTACGGCGACGGTGACGGCGCCAGCTACGGCCCGCTCGTCTCGCTCGACGTGGCCGGCCACGAGATGACGCACGGCGTCACCTCGGCGACGGCGGGGCTGACCTACGCCCGCGAGTCCGGCGGCCTCAACGAGTCGACCTCGGACGTCATGGGCACCATGGTCGAGTTCACCGCGAACACGAGCGGCGACCCGGGCGACTACCTCATCGGTGAGCGCTTCGCGAAGAACGGCGCGGGCCCGCTGCGCTACATGGACAAGCCGAGCAAGGACGGCGCGTCCGCGGACTGCTGGAGCAAGCGGGTCGGCACTCTCGACGTGCACTACTCGTCGGGCGTCGGCAACCACCTGTTCTACCTGCTCTCCGAGGGCAGCGGCGCCAAGACGATCAACGGCGTCAGCTACACCAGCCCGACCTGCAACGGTGGCGCGGTGACCGGCATCGGTCACGACGCAGCGGCTGCGATCTGGTATCGCGCCCTGACGACGTACTGGACCTCGTCGACGAACTACGCCGGTGCCCGCGCCGGCATGCTCTCGGCCGCCACCGACCTCTACGGCGCCGGCAGCGCCCAGTACGCCGCCACCGCCACCGCCTGGTCGGCCGTCGGCGTCAACTGACGCGCACGCCTCTCCGAGTCGAAGGAGCAGCTCGCCCAGCTCGGGCGAGCTGCTCTTTCACTGCCTCAGTGGCCGACGAGGCTGCGGACCCGGTCGGCGCCCACGGCCAGCAGCAGCGTCGGCAGGCGGGGGCCGGTGTCCTTCGACACCAGCAGCCGGTAGACGAGGACGAAGAAGGCGCGCTGGGCGGCCGACAGCTCGGGGTCCTTGACCTTGGCCTCCGGGTCGATGCCGCGCTGGATCTTCGGCACGCCGTAGACGAGGTGGGTCAGGCCGTCGAGCGACCAGTGCCCGTCCAGGCCCTCGGCGAGCAGCCGGAGCGACTCCTGCTGCTGATCGTCGAGGCTGCCGAGCAGCTCCGCGTCGGGCTCGGTGCGCACGACGGTGCGGTCCTCGGCGGGCACGTAGCCGAGCATCCAGCGCTCCGCGCAGTCGAGCCGGGGCCGCAGGTCGTCGGTGGAGGCCACGGGGTTGTCGGGCTCGAGCTCGCTGAGGATGCGGACGGCCTGCTCCTCGTCACCCTGCGTCACGTCGATGACCGACGCGATGGTGCGGAAGGACATCGGTCGCGGCGTCGAGGGCAGCGGACCCGCGGCCGTCGACGTGGCGCGCAGGTGCGCGGCGAGGTCGCCTGCTTGGGCCGAGCCGTCGGCGACCTTGCGGCCCAAGGCATCCCACTCGTCGTAGAGGCGCTGGAGCTCCGGACCGAAGGCGACGTCAAAGCTCTGGTTGGGCCGGCGCCGAGCGTAGAGCCAGCGCAGCACCGGGGCCTCCATGACCTCGAGCGCGTCGGTGGGGATCGGCACGCCGCCCTTGCTCGAGCTCATCTTGGCCATCCCGGCGATGCCGACGAAGGCGTACATCGGCCCGACGGGCCGCTCCCAGCCGAAGATCGGCGCGAGGTCCTTGCCGACGACGAAGCTGCTGCCCGGGCTCTGGTGGTCGACCCCCGACGGCTCGAACATCACGTGCTCGTGCCCCCAGCGCATCGGCCAGTCGACCTTCCACACGAGCTTGCCGTTCGTGAAGGTGTCAAGGTCGACAGTCTCGGTGTGCCCGCACTTCGTGCAGTCGTAGGTCAGCTCGTGGCTGTCGTCGTCGTAGGCCGTGACGGTCGTGAAGTCGGTGCCGCACGAGGAGCAGAAGGGCTTGAACGGGTAGTAGCCGGCCTTGCCCTCGCTGCCGTCGTCCTCGGACGCCGCGCCGGAGCCGCGCTCGGCCTCGGTCGCCGCGGCGGCCTGCTCCTCGGTGAGCTTCGTCGCCTTGCCTCCGACGCCACCGCCGCCCTTGCCCTTGCCCTTACCACTGGACTTCTGGCGGGCCGCCTCGACGGCCTCGAGCGTGCGGTACTGGTCGAGCACCTTGTCGATGGCGAAGCGCTCACGCATCGCGAGCAGCACCTGGTCGCGGTAGACACCGGCGCGGTACTGCTCGGTCTGGCTGATCTGGCGCACCTCGATGCCCGTGGCCACCATGGCCTCGAGGAGCGGCGCCTTGAAGTGGTCGGCCCAGCTCGCGTGCGCAGAACCCGCGGGCGCCGGGACCGAGGTCAGCGGCATACCGATGTACTGCTCCCACGAGTCGTCCACTCCCGCAAGGTTCTTCGGCACGCGGCGGAAGCGGTCGAAGTCGTCCCAGCTGAGGATGTGCTCGCAGTCGATCCCGCGCCGCTTGATCTCGTCGGCGACGAGGTGCGGCGTGATGAGCTCGCGGAAGTTGCCGAGGTGGATCGGTCCGGACGGGCTGATGCCCGACGCGCAGACGATCGTCTCGCCGGGGTGACGCTCCTGCGCCTCGGCGATCACGTCGTCGGCCAGCCGCGTGACCCAGTCGAGCGGGGTGACCTCTTCAGTCATGGGTTTCCTTCAGTTGCAGAGGCTTTCGTATGCCGTGTGCGTGCGACCGCGCGACCGCGTCAGCTCGCGACGGCCGGCTTGAGCGGGAAGCGCTCGATGATCTCGTCGCGGCCCGGGCCGACACCGATGGCCGAGACCCGGGCGCCGATGAGCTCCTCGACGCGCAGCACGTAGGCCTGGGCGTTGGCCGGCAGGTCCTCGAAGGAGCGGCAGCCGGTGATGTCCTCCCACCAGCCGTCGAGCTCCTCGTAGATCGGCGTCGCGTGGTGGAAGTCGGTCTGGTTGACCGGCATCTCGTCGTGGCGCACGCCGCCGACGTCGTAGGCGACGCAGACCGGGACCTTCTCGAGGCCGGTGAGGACGTCGAGCTTGGTGATGACGAAGTCGGTGACGCCGTTGATCCGGGTCGCGTAGCGGCCGACCACGGTGTCCATCCAGCCGCAGCGGCGCGGGCGTCCGGTCGTCGTGCCGTACTCGGCGCCGGTCTTGCGGAGGAACTCGCCGCTGTCGTCGTGCAGCTCGGTCGGAAAGGGGCCCTCGCCGACGCGGGTCGTGTAGGCCTTGAGGATCGCGATGACCGAGTCGATGCGGGTCGGCGGCACCCCGGAGCCGGTGCACGCGCCGGCCGACACGGCGTTGCTCGAGGTGACGTAGGGGTAGGTGCCGTGGTCGACGTCGAGCAGGGTCGCCTGCCCCGCCTCGAAGAGCACCGTGTCGCCGCGGTCGAGCGCCTGGGTCAGCACGAGGCTCGTGTCGGCGACCATGGGTGCGAGGCGGACGGCATACGACAGCAGCTCCTCGACGACGTCGTCGACGGCGGAGGCGCGGGTGTTGTAGATCTTCGCGAGCACCTGGTTCTTCAGCTCGAGCGCGGCCTCGACCTTCTGGCGCAGGATGCCCTCGTCGTAGAGGTCCTGGATGCGGATGCCGACGCGGTTCATCTTGTCGGCGTAGGTGGGACCGATGCCGCGGCCGGTCGTGCCGATGCGGCGCTTGCCGAGGAAGCGCTCGGTCACCTTGTCGATGGTGCGGTTGTAGCTCGGGATGACGTGCGCGTTGGCGCTGACGAGCAGCTTGCTCGTGTCGACGCCGCGCGCCTCGAGACCGTCGAGCTCCTCGAAGAGGACGCCGAGGTCGATGACGACGCCGTTGCCGATGACCGGCACGCAGTTGGGGCTGAGGATGCCGGAGGGCAGCAGGTGCAGCGCGTACTTCTCGCGCTTGCCGTCCTTCTCGATGACGACGGTGTGGCCGGCGTTGTTGCCGCCGTTGAACTTGACGACGTAGTCGACGCTGCTGCCCAGCAGGTCGGTCGCCTTGCCCTTGCCCTCGTCACCCCACTGCGCTCCGACGAGCACGATTGCCGGCATCGGTCTGCCTTCCGGTTGTGGTCCAAGCCAACCGCAAGGTTATCGGTTCGAGACCCGTGCCCCGGACCCGGCTTCTCCGCACCGGCCGAGTTGTGGTGGCGGATCGGGCCACCCGACCCGGATTCCTCCGCCTCGGCGGAGAAGGTGAGGCGGATCGGGCCACCCGACCCCGGATTGCTCCGCCCCAGCGGAGTTGTGGCGGCGACGATCGCCTCGCCACCCAGCGTGCAGCGCGCAAGCGACGGGCCGATCCGGTCCAGCTGCGCACCGGTCAGTGCGAGGCGAGCCAGTCCTCGAGGTAGGCGGCGACGCCGTCCTCGCGGTGGTGGCCCGTGACGACCGTGGCCGCGTCGAGGGCCGGGTCGACGGCGTTGGCGACGGCGACCGCGGTGCCCGCCACGGCGAAGGCCGAGACGTCGTTGTGGTTGTCACCGAAGAAGACGGTGTCGGAGACGTCGACGCCGAGCTCGTCGGCGAGGGCGCGCAGCCCGTCGCCCTTGGAGCAGGCGGCGTTGGCGATCTCGAGGTAGGTCGTCTTGGAGCGGTAGGTCACGAGGCCGGCTCGACCCGTGAGCGCCGCCTCCAGCTCGTCGACGAGCGCCGGGTCGCCCATCGCCATGACCTTGTGCGGCGGCTGCACGTCGACGCGACCGCTCGACACGTAGTCGTGCGCCGACTCCGGGCTCGGGTCCACGGCGGTGATCGTCGCCTCGCGCTCGGTCCACTCGTCGGGACCCCAGGCGTACCAGTCGTCCCCGGCGAAGAAGCTCGCGTGGAGCGCGAGCCGCTCGCACACGGCATACGTGGCCCTCGCGTCGGCGGGCGTGATCGCGACGTCGGTGACGACCGAGCGGTCGGCACGCAGCACGAGCCCGCCGTTGTACGCGATGAGCGGGGTGGGCTCGACGCCGCAGAGACGCTCGAGACCCTCGAGGGACGCGGGCATGCGCGAGCTGCAGAGCACGAACGTGTGGCCGGCCTCCCGCACCGCCCGGATGGCGGCCACGGTGCGGGAGGACAGCGTGCGTCGATGGTCGAGCAGCGTGCCGTCGACGTCGGAGCAGAAGAGCGTCATGCGGTGCAGGGGCCGAGCAGACTGGTCAGAGCCCGAGCTCGCGCGCCGCCTCGGCCGAGCTGTCGCGCAGGAACTGCGTGCAGCGGGCCTCCTCGTCGCTCTCGCCGATGGCGCGCGCCGCCCGGGCGAGGGCCGCGAGGGCACGCAGGAAGCCGCGGTTGGGCTCGTGCGACCACGGCACCGGACCCTGGCCGCGCCAGCCGGACTTGCGCAGCGAGTCGAGCGCCCGGTGGTAGCCGGTGCGGGCGTACGCGTACGCCTCGACGTCGCGGTCACCGTCGGCGAGCGCGTCCTCGGCGAGGACGGCCCACGCGAGCGAGCTCGCGGGGTACGTCGCCGCCACCTGCACCGGGTCGACCCCGGCGTCGAGCTTCTCGGCGGCCGGGTCGACGGCGAGCCGGGTCTCGGGGATGCCGAGCAGGTTGTCGCTCACTGGTGCGTGCCCGCCGAGCGCAGCGCGTCGCAGGCCTCGACGACGCGCTTGGCCATGGCCTCCTCGGCCGACTTGCCCCAGGCGCGAGGGTCGTACTGCTTCTTGTTGCCGACCTCGCCGTCGATCTTGAGCACGCCGGCGTAGTTGCCGATCATCCAGCCGGCGATGTCGCGCGTGAAGGCGTACTGCGTGTCGGTGTCGACGTTCATCTTGATGACGCCGTTGTCGACGGCGGCCGAGATCTCCTCGGGCAGCGAGCCCGAGCCGCCGTGGAAGACGAGGTCGAAGGGGCGCGCATCGCCCGTCAGGCCGAGCTCCGTGGCGGCGGCGTGCTGGGCCTGCAGGAGGATCTCGGGGCGCAGCTTGACGTTGCCCGGCTTGTAGACGCCGTGGACGTTGCCGAAGGTGAGGGCCGTCAGGTAGCGGCCGTTCTCGCCGGAGCCGAGGGCCTTGATCGTCGCGATCGCGTCCTCGGGGGTCGAGTAGAGCTTGTCGTCGATGGCTCCCTCGACCCCGTCCTCCTCGCCGCCGACGACGCCGACCTCGATCTCGAGGATGACGTTGGCGGCCTTGGCGAGGGCGAGCAGCTCCTGGGCGATCGACAGGTTCTCGTCGAGCGGCACGGCCGATCCGTCCCACATGTGCGACTGGAACCACGGTGTGCCGCCGGCCTGGACGCGCTCGGTGCTCGCCGCGAGGAGCGGGCGCACGAAGGTGTCGAGCTTGTCCTTCGGGCAGTGGTCGGTGTGCAGCGCGATGTTGACGGGGTAGTTCTTGGCCACCTCGTGGGCGTAGGCCGCGAAGGCCAGCGAGCCGCTCACCATGTTCTTGATGCTCGGGCCGGAGAGGTAGTCGGCCCCACCCGTGGAGACCTGGATGATGCCGTCGGAGCCGGCGTCGGCGAAGCCCTTGAGCGCGGCGTTCAGCGTCTGCGAGCTCGAGACGTTGATGGCCGGGTACGCGAAGGAGCCGGCCTTCGCGCGGTCGAGCATGTCGGCATACACCTCGGGGGTGGCGATGGGCATTGCTACTCCTGCTGTCTGGTGAGCGGGTTCACGATCCGCCGTGAATCCTGCCACGTATGCCGCCGCGTGCCCACGGGTGCCCACCCACCGGTGAGCGCCCGCTCAGAGAAGGCGCGCGACGAGCACCGCGAGGGCCCTCTGCTGCTCCCCCGGCTGCCACCCGCTGCCGTCGAGCGTGGCCCACACGAGGTGGGCTCCGCGGCGCAGCAGGACCACCTCGGCCGAGCCGGCGCCGTACTCCGAGGGGACGGTCCCGATGCGGGCGCCGACCCCGGCCACCCGGCTCGGCGACGCCTTCGCGCAGGTCGTGAACGCGGCGTCGAGGTAGGCGACGAGGCCTCCCGGGTCGCCCGCGGCGAGGTCGACGAGGCTGAAGGTGACGACCTTCGTGCCGGCCGAGCTCTCGGGCGGGGCCTGGTTGCCGGCCTGCTTGGGCATCGTCAGGAGATAGCCCTCGACGACGCGCCGCGCCCGGCTCGCCGGGATGAACGCATCGTTGAGCAGGCCGGTCCACGGCACGAGGCCGTCGCACTGCGGTCGGGAGGGCAGCTCACCGGGACACTGCGCCCGGTCGGCGGCGTCGGGACCCGGCACCGCCTCCTTGGGGGCRGAGAACGCGCTCGTCTCGGCGCCGGGGAAGACGGCGTCGAGGGGCACACGGCCCTTGCCGGTCAGCGGCCGCGTCGTGGTGCACCGCGGGGCGGCCTCGATGAAGGTCATCCCGGGATCGGGCTGGGCCGTCCCCGTCGTCGACGTGGCGCTGCGGACCGCGGGATCGGCGCTCTCCGTGGTGCACGCGCCGAGGAGCGTGGTGGCCAGCGCCCCGACGGCCAGGGCTGCCAGGGCGGCCCGAGCGGCCGTGGCTGCGCGCCGCCGTGGTGCCCGCGTCACCACCGTCGCCCCGTCAGGCCGTGGGATCGAAGACGTACGGGGTCGTCGTCGCGACGCGGTGCAGGCCGAGGCGACGGAGGATCGGCTCGGAGTCGGGCGAGGCGTCGACGCGGACGTACTCCTTGCCGCGGTCGAGGCCGAGGCGAGCCCGGTGGAGCAGCGTGGCCCGGTAGAGCCCACGGCCGCGCCACTCGGGCAGCGTCGAGCCACCCCAGAGGCCGGTGAACCCGCTCGCGTCGTACTCACCACGGGCCGCGCAGAGGACCGGGCCCTCGCGGGACTCCTCGACGACGACGACGTCCATCGAGTCGGGCCGGGCGACCCACTCGGGATAGAGCGACTCGGTCACCCAGGCGTGGTCGTCGCCCCACACCGTCTCGGACATCGTGCGCATCCGGGCGAAGTCCTCGAAGCCGTCGGCGGCACGCACGACGACGCCCTCGGGCAGCGCGAGGTCCTGCGCCGCGAGTGGGGCGGCCTCGCCGAGGATCAGCGCCTCGTCGTCCTCGCGGACGAAACCCGCAGCCTCGAGGCGCGCGCCGAGGTCGCTCGGCTCGTCGTAGTCGTAGGTCTTCCACTCGACCTTCTGGCCGCGCTCGGCGAAGAAGTCACGCACCCGGAGGACGAGACCGTCGGGGTCGTCACCGAGACCGTCCGGGCTCTCGACCATCGCGAAGTGGCCGGCCGGGTCGAGGTCGTAGTGCTTGCGCACGGGGCCGTCGAGCTCGAGCGGGCGCTCGGCCGTCCCGAGCGGGACGGGGGCGCGCGTCTGGTCGTGGAAGACCCGGAGCAGCTGCTCGGGYGGGGGCGCCGACGCCGGCGCGGCATCGCTCTGGAACGAACGGGGGTTCACAGACACCAGCCAAGCATGGTCTGATCCGTCTCGTCATGCCTGTTTCCCCGCTCTCGCCCCGCGCCGCCACGGCTCTCGCCGACGCGCGCCCCGTCCCCTTCTGGACCGACCGTCCCGAGCGGCCCGACCCGCGGGCGCCCCTGACGGGCGCAGCGCCCCGCACCGACCTGCTCGTCGTGGGCGCAGGGTTCACCGGGCTGTGGGCCGCGATCCAGGCCAAGGAGGCCGACCCGTCGCGGGACGTCGTCGTCGTCGAGGCCGGCCGGCTGGCCGACGGCGCGTCCGGGCGCAACGGCGGCTTCATGGCGCCCTCGCTGACCCACGGGCTCGCCCAGGGCCTCGGCTGCTGGCCCGACGAGATGGAGACCCTCGACCGGCTCGCGGTCGAGAACGTCGCGGGCATCGAGAGGACGCTGACGGCATACGGCATCGACGCCGACCACCACGTGCCCGGAGAGCTGACGCTGGCACTCACCGAGCACCAGGTCCCTGCCGTCCGCGAGTCCTTCGAGCTGCACCGCGCCCACGGCGTCCCGGTCGAGCTGCTCGACGCCGCGCAGGCCCGGGCCCGCGTCGACTCGCCGCGCTACCTCGCCGGGATGTACGACCCCGAGGTCGCGCTCGTCGACCCCACGCGCCTCGTCTGGGGGCTGGCCCGCGCGGCCGAGTCGCTCGGCGTGCGGCTCCACGAGCACACGCGTGCAACGGGATTCGACACCGAGGGCGACGGCGTGAGGGTGACGCTCGACGGCGGCTCGATCCACGCGCGACGCGTCGTCATCGGCACGAACGCGTCGCAGGGCGTGCTCAAGCGCTTCAGCGCGTGGGTGCTCCCGGTCTACGACCACGTCCTCATGACCGAACCCCTGACGCCGACCCAGCTCGACGCCATCGGCTGGAAAGAGCGCGAGGGACTCACCGACGCGGGCAACCAGTTCCACTACTACCGAAGGACGCTCGACGACCGGGTGCTCTTCGGCGGCTATGACGCGAACTACCACTTCCCCGGACGCATCGACCCGGYGCTCGAGCAGTCGGACGCCTCGCACGGGCTGCTCGCCGACCACTTCCTCGACCTCTTCCCGCAGCTCGAGGGCATCCGTTTCACGCACCGCTGGGCCGGTGTCATCGACACGACGTCCCGTTTCACGCCGGTCTTCGGCACGGCGCTCGGCGGCCGGATGGCGTATGCCGTCGGCTACACCGGGCTGGGCGTCGCCTCGACCCGCTTCGGCGCGGCCGTCGCCCTCGATCTCGTCGACGGCAAGGACACCGAGCTCACCCGCCTCGGGATGGTGCGGCGCAAACCGATCCCCTTCCCGCCCGAGCCGATCCGGTATGCCGCCGTGCGCGCCACGCGGTCGTCGCTCGCGGCCGAGGACCGCACCGGCCGGCGCAACCTGTGGCTCCGCGCGCTCGACCGGATCGGCGTGGGCTTCGACTCCTGAGGTCGGCCACCCGGGCCCCGTCGTCACACCCGTTTCAGGTCAGAGGACGACGAGGTCGGTGGGTCTCATGTTGAAGCGCTCGACACCGTCGTCGGTCACGGCGACGATGTCCTCGATGCGCGCGCCCCAGCGGCCCGCGAGGTAGACGCCCGGCTCGATGCTGAAGGTCATGCCGGGCTCGACGGGGAGGTCGTTGCCGGCGACGATGTAGGGCTCCTCGTGGCCGTCGAGCCCGATGCCGTGGCCGGTGCGGTGGATGAAGTGCTCTGCGAGACCGGCCGCCGCGAGCACGTCGCGGGCCGCGCGGTCGATGGCCTCGCACGTCACGCCGGGACGCACGGACTCGACGGATGCCTGCTGCGCCGCCTGCAGCGCGCCATACGCCTCGGCCACGCCGGGCTCGCGGGGCGACCCGACGGCATACGTGCGCGTGCTGTCGGAGCCGTAGCCCGAGGGCAGCGGGCCGCCGATGTCGACGACGACGACGTCCCCGTCCTCGATGACGCGGTCGCTGACGGAGTGGTGCGGGCTCGCGCCATTGGGTCCCGACCCGACGATGACGAATTCGGCTGTGGCGTGCCCCTCCTCGAGGATCGCAGCGGCGATGTCGGCAGCGACCTGCGCCTCGGTGCGACCGACCCGGAGCCACTCGCCGACCCGCGCGTGCACACGGTCGATCGCGGCGCCGGCCGCGCGCAGCTCCGCGAGCTCGGCCGCGTCCTTGCGCATCCGCAGCTCGCGCAGGACCGGGCCGGCGAGCTGCTGGTCCGCCGCCCCGGCGTCACGCAGGCGCAGCAGGTGCAGGGCCGGTGTCATGTCGGACACCGCGACGCGACCGGTCGGCACTCCGCCGAGCGCCAGGGCGTAGGGGTCCTCGCCGTCGACCCACGTGCGCACCTCGACGCCGAGCTCGCCGAGCGGCACGTGACCGAGACCGGCGTACTCGAGCGCAGGAGAGACGAAGACGGGGGCGACCGTCGCGTCGCTCGGCACGACGAGCGCCGTGAGCCGCTCGAACGACGAGCCCGCGATGCCGGTGAGGTAGCGCAGGTCGGAGCCGGGTGACACGACGGTCGCCGCGACGCCTGCATCTGCCGCGTGGTGTCGCAGCCGGTCGAGCCTGGAACGCATCGTCGGGACGTCGAGGACGGAGGAGGAGACACCCATGCGCCCGAACCTACCGCCGCCACGCCCTCCACCTCGAGGGGGAACCGGCACGGGCACCGGTCTGCCTAGGCTGGCCCCATGGACGGCCGGTGGACTGCCCTCGTGGCGCGGGTGAGGGCCTACTTCGGTGTCGACACCGACTGGGAGCGGGTCCCCGACGACTCGCCGCGCCAACGGCGTGCCGACCTCTGGGTCGCCCTCGGCTTCCTCGTCGCGGGGTCGCTCGGCGTCGAGCTGCTGCGCAGCATCGACTCACTCGGCGCGCAGCAGGACTCGTGGGTCTGGCCGCACGTCGCCGTGGCCCTCGGCACGCTCCCCCTCATCTGGCGCCACCGGTGGCCGCTGCTCGTCGCGGCCGGACTGTCGCTGCACCTCTTCGTCTTCGGCCTGCTCATGCCGGCGGTCGCGGTGTCGATGCCGATGCAGGTCGTCTACTTCCTCGCCCTCTTCACCGGCGTCGCCTGGGCACGTGACCGGCAGGCGATGCTCGGGGTCGTCGCCGGTGTCGTGCTGCTGATGTTCGGCTGGCTCGCCTGGCAGCTCGCGGTGGGCAGCGGCGTCGAGGAGGCGATGAGCCGCGGCGACGAGCCCCTCGTCCACCAGGGACTCTTCAGCCCGGCCGGCGCCTACGTCGTCTACACCCTGCTCATCAACGTCTTCTACTTCGGCGGCGCCATCATCGGTGGCCAGGCCGCCTGGCGCGCCGCGCTCCAGCGCGACCGGCTCGCCGCCCAGGCCCGCACCATCGACGCCCAGGCCACGAGCCTCCAGCGGCAGGCCGTCGTCGAGGAGCGGCTGCGGATCGCCCGTGAGCTGCACGACGTCGTCGCCCACCACGTCTCGGTCATCGGGATCCAGGCCGCCGCGGCCCGCCGCGTGCTGCGACGCGACCCCGACGTGGCCGAGGGCGCCCTGCGGTCGGTCGAGACGTCCTCGCGCGACGCCGTGGCCCAGATGCGAGGGCTGCTCGGCACGCTGCGCGCCGACGACCACGAGGGGACGTCGGACKGGTCGGGACCCGGGGGCCGCACCCGGGCGCCCGAGCCCGGGCTCGCGGACGTGACGACCCTGGCCCGTGAGGCCTCGACCCACGGCCTCGAGGTCGAGTGCCACGTCGTCGAGGACGTGCCCGGCGCGGCCGCCTCCGTCCCGGCACCCCTCGGACTCTCGCTCTACCGCACCGCGCGGGAGGCGCTCGCCAACGTGCGGCGGCACTCGACGGCCTCGTGCGCGACGGTCTTCGTCCGCGTCGACCGGCGACCCGAGCACGGCTTCGCGCACGGCTACGCCGAGGTCGAGGTGCTCGACAGCGGGCGGCCGCGGTCGGGCACGTCGGGGACCGGCCTGGGTCTCCTCGGCGTCCGCGAGCGCCTGTCGACGCACGGCGGCGTGAGCGAGATCGGGCCCCGGGTCACCGGCGGATACCGGGTCCGCGTGCGCATGCCGCTGCCCGAGGAGGCCTCGTGAGCGCGCCCGTCCGCGTGCTGCTCGTCGACGACCAGCTGCTCGTCCGGTCCGGCTTCTCGCTCATCCTCTCGGTGGAGGACGACATCGAGGTCATCGGGCAGGCGAGCGACGGTGAGGAGGCCGTGCGGCTCACCCGCGAGCTGCGACCCGACGTCGTGCTCATGGACGTGCAGATGCCGGTCATGGACGGCATCGAGGCGACCCGGCGCATCGTCGCCGACGACCTGGCCAGGGTCGTCATCCTCACCACCTTCGACCGGGACGACTACGTCTTCGCCGGCCTCGCCGCCGGGGCGAGCGGCTTCCTGCTCAAGAACGCCGACGCCGACCACCTCATCGAGGCGGTGCGGGCCGTCTCGGGTGGCCACGCCCTGCTCGCTCCGGAGGTGACGCGGCGCGTCATCGAGCAGATGACGAACGGGTCGGTCGCCGACGCCCAGGACGCCCCACGGCGGGACGACCGCGACCCGCGGCTCGACGACCTGACACCGCGCGAGCTCGAGGTGCTCGGTCTCGTCGGTCGGGGCCTCTCCAACGCCGAGATCGCCGGTCGGCTCTTCGTCGGTGAGGCGACGGTCAAGACGCACCTGTCCAACGTCTTCGCCAAGCTGCACCTGCGCGACCGCGTCCAGGCGGTCGTGCTGGCCTACGAGGCAGGTCTCATCCTCCGGGGGGACCCGGAGGATCAACCCAGCGGCTGATCCTGGGCGCCCCCGCGCGGCCTAGCGTGGAGGCATGAACGACGACGGGGACCGCCTGACCAGACCGCGCGCCACGGCCGACATCGAGCTGCGGCACCTGAGCCGCACCTTCGGCGAGATCCGGGCCGTCGACGACATCAGCTTCACGGTCGGGGCCGGCCGGCTGACCGGCTTCGTCGGCGGCAACGGTGCCGGGAAGACCACGACGATGCGCATGGTCATGGGCGTCCTGTCGCCCAGCGGTGGCGAGGTGCTCTGGGACGGTCGCCCGATCACCGCCCTCGACCGGCGCCAGTTCGGCTACATGCCCGAGGAGCGCGGGCTCTATCCCAAGCAGGCGGTGCTCGACCAGCTCGTCTACCTCGGACGGCTCCGCGGCCTGAGCGCCTCGGCGGCCAAGGCCTCGGTGACGACCCACCTCGAGCGCCTCGGTCTCGCCGAGCGCGCCAAGGACCACGTCGAGAAGCTCTCGCTCGGCAACCAGCAGCGGGTCCAGATCATCGCCGCGCTCATGGGCCGTCCCCGGGCGCTCGTGCTCGACGAGCCGTTCAGCGGCCTCGACCCCGCCGCCGTCGACAACATGGCGGACCTCTTGCGCGAGCACACCGCTCGCGGCGTGCCGGTCCTCTTCTCCTCCCACCAGCTCGACCTCGTCGAGCGGCTCTGCGAGCGCCTCGTCGTGCTCGCCAAGGGCCGGGTCGTCGCGTCGGGCAGCCCGGACGAGCTGCGCGCGACCTCCGTCTCGCGGCACCGGCTCGTCCTGTCGGGCGATGCCGGGTGGGTGCGCGGTGTCGGGGGCGTGCACGCCGTCGACGTCGAGGGACACACGGCGCTGCTCGAGGTCGTCGAGCACGGCGCCGAACGGGCTCTCCTCGAGGAGGCCCTGAGACGCGGCGAGGTGCACGAGTTCTCGCCGCAGCGACCCACCCTGGCCCAGATCTACCGTGAGGTGACGGCATGACCACCCTCCAGCACCGACCGGACCCCGACACCGCCGGCGCCGGCGAGGCCTCCGGGCCCGCCGACGAGCAGACGTCCGGGGGCGGGCGTCCGTGGCTCATCGTGGCCGTGCGCGAGGTCGTCGTCCGCGTCACGAACCGCACGTTCCTCTTCTCCACGCTCTTCACGCTCGTGTTCATCGCCGGCTTCGCGGCCTTCTCGGCGTGGCAGGCGGGAAAGACGACGACCTACACCGTCGCCGTGTCGTCGGCCGAGGGCACGCGCCTCGTCGAGCAGGCCGCATCGACAGCCCGCTCGACGAGTGACACCGTCGTCATCACCCCGACGACCGTCACCGGCGAGGACGCGGCGCACGCCGCCGTCGACCGGGGCGACGTCGACGCGTGGCTGCACGAGACGTCGGCCGGCTGGACGCTGACGTCCGGCGACGACGTGGGGTCGTCGCTGCGGACGCCCCTCGAGGGAGCCGTCCGCGCCGCTGCGCTCGACCGCAACGCGGCTGCGGCCGGCACGACGGTCGAGGCCCTCGAGCGCGGGGCGACCCTGGGCGCCGACCGCTTCGACGGGCAGACGACGAACCGCGGCTTCGTGCAGGCCGCCACCTTCGCCTTCGCGCTGCTCTTCTTCATGGGCGCCCTGATGTTCGGCCAGCAGATCGCCGCGAGCGTCGTCGAGGAGAAGCAGTCGCGCCTCGTCGAGATCATCGCGACGGCGATCCCCCTGCGCGCCCTGCTCGCCGGCAAGGTCGTCGGGAACTCGGTCATCGCGATGGGCCAGGTGGTGCTCTTCGCCGGGGTCGGCCTCGTGGCGGTGTCGTTCACCGAGTGGTCGTCGCTGCTGCCCGCGCTCTCGACCGCGGTCGTGTGGTTCATCCTCTTCTTCGCGGTCGGCTTCTTCGCCCTGGCCTGTCTCTTCGCCGTCGCGGGCGCGCTGGCCTCGCGCACCGAGGACCTCCAGTCGACGACCTCGCCCCTGACGACCCTGCTCATGCTCGTCTACTTCGCGAGCTTCGCCCTGAGCGGCACTGCCCTCAAGGTCGCCTCCTTCGTGCCGATCGTGTCCGTCGTGGCGATGCCGGGGCGGATCATCGCGGGCGACGCCGCCTGGTGGGAGCCCGTCGTGTCCCTCCTGCTCATGGCGGCCTTCTCCGCGGTGACCGTCGTCATCGGCGAGAAGGTCTACCGGCGGTCGCTCATGCAGACCCGTGGCCGGACGTCGTGGAAGCAGGCCCTGCGCACGGCGGACTGACCTCAGGCGCGGCGCTGCACCGGACCCTGCACCGGCCCCTCCACCGGGCGCTCACCCGGCGCCGTCACGTGACGGTACGGGGAGCTCCAGAGCAGCAGGGCCGCGACCGCGAGCCCGACCACCCCGATGGCGATGGCGACCCGGTTGCCCCACGTCGCGGCGACGAGGCCCCCGAGGGGAGCCGCGACGGCGATCGAGCCCCAGTTGAGCGACCGGATCGTCGCGTTCATCCGCCCGCGCAGCCGGTCGGGCGTCACGAGGTTGCGGTAGCTCATGTCGAGCGGGTCGCGCAGCCCCATCGCCAGGCCGAAGAGCGCGTTGGCGACGAGCGGCCACACGATGGCATACGGCCCGGGCTGCGCGAGCAGCAGGAGGGCGTATGCCGCCGGGCTCAGCCACTCCGTCGTCGTGATCACCCGGCCGGTGCCGAAGCGCACGCCGAGTCGCGGGGACAGGCCCGCTCCGAGGACGCCGGTCACGCCGGTCGCCGCAAGGACGAGCCCGACCGCGAGCGGGTCGAGGTGCAGCTCGGTCGTGGCGAAGTAGACGAGGACCGTCGTGACCATGGCGTTGGCGAAGAACCAGAGGTGCAGCGAGATGGCGTACGGGCGCAGCACCCTGTGCCGGTAGACCCAGGCCGCGCCCTCGCGCAGCTCGCGCCACACGTGCCGCTCGGGGGTGCGCTCAGGAGCCCGCTCCTCGACGCGGACCGTCATGAGCACGACGGCCGACACGGCATACGACACGGCGTCGACGAGCACCGCGACGGGCGCGGACAGCAGCCGCACCAGCGCACCGCCGACGAGCGGACCGAGCGACTGCGTCGCGGCGTAGGTCTGGGCGAGCCGGGCGTTCGCCGAGGCGAGGCGCGTCTCCGGCACGACCGTCGGCAGGAACGACAGGTGGGCGGCGCTGAAGAACATCGAGGCGGAGCCGGCACAGAAGACGAGGACGGCGACGAGCGGCACCGTCAGGTGGCCGGTCAGGGCGAGTACCCCGATCGTGCCGACGAGCAGGGCGCACAGCAGGTCGGCCGCGACGAGCAGCGGCCGGCGCCGCACCCGGTCGACGACGACGCCGGCGAGCATGCCGAAGAGGAGGTAGGGCAGCCACGTCGCCGCCCGGACGATCCCGAGCTCGGTCTGGTCGGCGTGGAGGGTCTCGATGAGGAGCAGCTGGAGGGCGAGAGCCGAGACGAAGGTGCCGAGGTTGGAGACGGCGTCGGCGACCCAGAACCGGACAAATGCCGCATTACCGGGCGATTCGACCGACGTTCGTGGCACCCCGAGCCCCTCCTTACGCGATGCCTACCCTTCCTTGACACCACCTTGTCGAGTCCTGACCTGAACGTCGACCCGAGACACCGATTCTGTCCTACGGTGGACATGACGTTCGGAGGGCTCCGGGCGACCACCAGCGACCGGATGCTCCCCCGGTCGCGCCGAGCAGGCCCCGGCAACCGGATGCGTCGGGGTCTGCTCGATGCCCTCCCCCGGTCAGGCCGGTTGCGGGGCGCGCGTGCCGGTGGGCACCGGCTGGGGCGGCGGCGGCCCGACGTAGCGTGCGGCGGGCCGGATGATCTTCGGGTCGCGGCTCTGCTCGAGGACGTTGGACGTCCAGCCGACGACGCGCGCGACGCAGAAGGTCGGCGTGAACATCGACGGGTCGAGCCCCGCGAGCTTCATGACGACGCCGGCGTAGAACTCGACGTTGGCGTGCAGCTCGCGCCCCGGCTTCAGCTCGGCCAGCGCGCGCTCGATGGCGTCCTCGACCCCGACCGCGAGGTCGACGAGCGGGTCGTCCCAGCCGCGGGCGATCTGTTTGAGCATCTCCGAGCGCGGGTCGCGCGTGCGGTAGACGGCGTGGCCGAAACCCATGATCCGGTCGCCGGACCCGATGCGGTCGCGCACCCAGCCGTCGGCCCGGTCCAGGGTGCCGATCTCGTCGAGGGCCTCGAGCGCCCGGCTCGGCGCGCCGCCGTGCTTGGGGCCCGAGAACGAGCCGATGGCCCCGACGAGGCAGGCCGCGAGGTCGGCGCCGGTGCTCGCGATGACCCGCGCGGTGAAGGTCGAGGCGTTGAAGCCGTGGTCCATCGTGGCGACGAGGTACTGCTCGACGGCGCGGGCGTCTCGCGCCGAGGGCAGCCGCCCCGTCACCATCCGCAGGTAGTCCTCGGCGTGGCCGAGGGTCGGGTCGGCCGGCACCGGCTCGAGCCCGTGGTGGAGACGGTGCGCAGCCGCGAGGATCGTCGGCGTGACGGCGACGGCCGCCAGGGAGGCCGCGGACTTCTCGTCCTCGTCGCAGTCGTAGAGCGGACGCAGGCCGGCGATGCCGCCCCACGCCGACAGCGTCGTGCGCAGCACCTGGAGCGAGTCGGTGGTCGTCGCACAGATGGCGGGGAGCAGGTCGGCGAGGCCGGGCGGCAGGACGCGTAGTCGCCCCACCTCTGCGGTGAAGGCCGCCAGCTCTGCGTCGTCGGGCAGGTGGCCTCGCTCGAGCAGGTGCCAGGCCTGCTCGAAGCCGACCTGCTCGGCGAGCTCGACGGCGGAGTACTGCCGGTAGTGGAAGAAGCCCTCGTCGCCGCGGACGTCGCCGAGCTCGGTGTCGGTGACGACGACCTTGGCGAGACCTTTCGGGACGGTGATGAATCCGGTGGGAGTGGTGGACATGGGGTCCTCCTTTCAGGTTCACTTTTCACTCTCAGCGATGTTGATCAACATCGTCAATGTTGATCTCGTCAACAGTTGACCCGATCAACCCCATCGACCAGACCCGCCCGGAGGCGACGTGACGACCGCACGAGGCACGTGGATCACGACGACGGAGGCCGCCCAGCGACTCGGCGTCAAACGGGCGACGCTCTACGCGTACGTCAGCCGCGGGCTGCTGCGGAGCGAGCGCCGGCCCGGCCAGCAGGAGAGCCTCTTCGACCGGGCGCAGATCGACGCCATCGCCTCGGCGACCCGTCCCCCCGGCGGCCCGCAGCCGGTCCTGCGCTTCCGGAGCATCGCCACCGCCGTGAGCCGACAGGCAGAAGGAGAGCTCTTCTACCGCGGCCGCGCCCTGAGCGACGTCGTCGCCCTGCGGTCGCTCGAGGAGGCAGCGGGGGTCGTGCTGGGGACGACGGTGCCGCAAGGCTTCTCGGGGTTGCCGGAGACGGCCGCCATCGACCTGACGAGCCTGCCGCTCGAGCGGCGGATGCCCGTGGCCGTGCAGCTGCTCGCGGCGGCCGACCCCTTCTCCTCGGACACGGACCCCGAGCGGGTCAGGCAGGCAGCGCTGCCCGCGGTCCGGGCCGCGGTCGCCCTGGCGGGGGCCTCGTCGTCCGGTCCGGCGGACCGCGCCCGGTCCGGCGACCTCACGGCCCTGACGCTGACCGCCCTCGGCGGCGACCCGACGGCCGACGGCGACGTCGCCGTGCTCCGGGTGCTGCTCGTGGCCCTCCTCGACCACGGCCTCACCGCCTCGACCGTCGCCGCGCGCGTCGCGGCCTCGACACGCGCCGGCCTCCACGACTGCCTGTCGGCCGCGTACGCCGCGATGGCCGGCCCGCTCCACGGCGCGGCCCCCGTGGCCGCCCACGCGCTGCTCACCGAGGGCGTCGACCCGGCCGTGCTCGTGGCGCGGTCGCTGCGCGAGCGGGGCGTGGTGGCCGGCTTCGGACACTTCCTCTACCCCGAAGGCGACCCGCGGGCCGACGTCGTGCTCGAGGCCCTGTGGCGTCGGCGCGGCACCACCCGGCTGCGGCGGCGCGTCGACGCGCTCGCGGCGCTCGTCGCCGAGCGCACGGGATCGCTGCCCAACATCGACCTCGCGAGCGCCGCCGTGCTCCACGCCCTCGGCCTGCCAGCCGAGTCGGTCGAGGTGGTCTTCCAGGTCGCGAGGTCGGTCGGCGTCGCCGCCCACGTCGTCGAGGAGTATGCCGAGGAGCCCTTGCGCTGGCGCGGTCGCGACCCGCAGGGCTGAGCTACACCCGCTGGTCGAAGACGTGCCGGCGCACCCAGGCGTGCATCGCGATGGCAGCAGCCGCGCCGGCGTTGATCGAGCGGGTCGAGCCGAACTGCTCGATGTGGAGCACGGCCGTGCACTCGGCCCGCATCGGCTCGGACAGCCCGGGGCCTTCCTGGCCGAAGACGAGGACGCACCGGCGCGGCAGGTCGAACGTCTCGATGGGCACCGAGCCGGGCAGGTTGTCGACACCGACGAGGGCGAGCCCCTCGCCCCGGGCCCACGCGGCGAGCGCGGCAGCGTCCGGGTGGTGGTGCTCGTGCTGGTAGCGGTCGGTGACCATGGCCCCGCGTCGGTTCCACCTCCGCTTGCCGACGATGTGGAACGCGCGGGCGCCCATGGCATTCGCCGTGCGGATGACCGACCCGATGTTGAAGTCGTGGCCCCAGTTCTCGACGGCCACGTGGAAGTCGTGGCGTCGGGCGTCGAGGTCGGCGACGATCGCGTCGTGGCGCCAGTACCGGTAGGCGTCGACGACGTTGCGCCGGTCGCCGTGCTCGAGCAGCTCGGGGTCCCAGTGGTCGCCGGACGGGCGCGGGCCCTGCCACGGGCCGACCCCGACCGCGACGGTCGGGCCGTTCGGTGCGTCCGGCCCGTCCGGGGTCTCACCCCCTTCAGGCGATGCCACGGGTCCCCCTTCCGGTTCAGTCTGGTGTCACATCGGATGCCCGGAAGACTAACGACCGGGCGAACGGCCGGACGACCCACCGGGGCGGTCCGGTGGCGACAGGAGACCTGCCATGCGTACCACGACCCCGGCGACCGGCTCGGTCACCACGCTCGCCGCGACCGGCCGGAGCCGGTCATGAGCACCGCCGCCACCGTGATCCTCGTCGTGCTCCTCGTGCCGATCCTCGCGATCTTCGCGTGGATGGTCGTCACGGCCTCGATGATCAAGGTGCCGGCCGGCGCCCTCGGCCTCGTGCTCAAGAACGGCCGGGCGACCGACCACTCCCTGACGCCCGGCCGGCACTGGGTGCCGCTCCTGCGCAAGACGATGGTCGTCGAGTACCCGTCGGTGGAGATGGCCTATCGCGCCGGCGAGGACGCGTCGTCGGCGGTGTCGCAGCTCGACCGCACCGGCCCCAGCCTCAGCTGCGCCCTCGGTGACCGGGCCCTGGCCGGCGTCGCGTACACGGTGCGCTACGCGATCATCCCCGAGCGGCTGCGCACGGTGCACGAGCGGTTCGGGCCCGAGGGCGTCCACGGACTGGTCCGGGACGAGAGCGGCCGGGCGATCAGCCGGGCCCTGAGCGACCCCGCCGTCACGGTCGAGACCCTCTTCGGGCGCGCCCGGTCCGACACCGAGACCCGGCTCGCCGAGGCCGTCACCGCCGCGCTGGAGGAGCACGGCCTCCGTGTCACCGGCTTCGTGCTCGGGCCCGTCGACCTCGGCCGGACGGGGGAGGTCATCCAGGCCACGGTGCGCGCCACGTTCGAGCTCGCTCTCGAGGAGGCCGAGGCCGCCACCCGGATCGCCCAGGCCCAGAACGACGGCAGGCTCGAGCAGGAGATCACGACCGCACGCGAGGACGCCTGGCGCTACCGCGAGACCGACCTGTGGCGCGACCTCGTGCAGCGTTCGGACGGCGTCCAGGTGGGCCGTCGCCGTCCTGGCTACGGTCCCGGCCGGATGGGGCTCACGGTCCGCGAGGACCCTGCCGCTGCCCAGGGCGCCGCCGCGGCCGCCGACCAGCCTCCGGGCACTGAGCAGCAATGAACCGCGAGGGCTCCTTCGTCGACCGTCTCATCGAGATGGTCACGGTGCTCGTCCTCGGGCTCGCCACGGTCGGGACGGCCTGGTGCGGCTACCAGGCGTCCCAGTGGAGCGGGGCGCAGAGCACCGCGACGAGCACGTCGACCGACCAGCGCGTCGAGGCCAGCCGGCTGTTCGGCGTCGCGACCCAGAAGGTCAGCTACGACAGCAGCATGATCGCGCAGTACGCGCAGGCGGTGCAGGCGAAGAACACCCAGCTCGTCGCCTTCTACCGCGCGACCCTGATCCGCGAGGAGCTGCTCCCCGTCATCGACCGCTGGGAGGCCGAGATCAAGGCGGGAGGCACCCCCACGAGGCTCATCGACGACACGAGCTACATGAGCGCCCAGCTCGGGCCCTACGAGGCGGCCACCGCGAAGGCGGACGCCTCGGGCAAGCAGGCGCTCCAGGCCGGGGAAACGGCGCACGACTACGTCATCAACACGATCCTGCTCGCCGTCGCGCTCTTCTTCTCCGGCGTCCTGTCGAGCTTCCGCTACCGGCCGGCGCGCCTGCTGCTCGTCGTGGCCGCCATCGCGACCGTGGCCGTGGCCGCCGTGAACCTCGCGGACCTGCCCATCGCCTGACGGCGCGGCCGCGCGCGCAACGGGATCAGGAGGAGGACGGCACGCGCGCCGTCGTGGGCGCCGCAGCGTCCACGACCCCGAGTGTCCGGCAGGTGCCGTCACTCCTCCTTCGCTCCCGCGTCCATCGTGAACCGGGTCCGCGCGCCGACGGAAGGGACGTCGTCCCATCGATATCCCTTCGAGACCCGCTCGAGACCCCACAGCGCGCTGACAGCGCGGATTCAGGCGCTCCCGGGCACACGGCATACCCTGTCACCCATGCACGCACTCGCCTCCGTCCTGCCGGCCATCGCGCCGGCCCTCGGCCCCAAGTGGATGGACCCCACCTACCTGCTCCAGCAGTACGGCGAGGCCTTCTTCTGGATCGCCGTCGCCATCGTCTTCATCGAGTGCGGCCTCCTCTTCCCGATCCTGCCCGGCGACTCCCTCCTCTTCGCGGTGGGCCTGTTCATCGCCACCGGCCAGGTGCACGTCAACCTCGGCGTGGCGATCGTGATCCTGTGCGCGTCGGCCTTCCTCGGCAACGTCGTCGGCTACGAGATCGGTCGGGCCCTCGGCACACCGCTCTATGCGCGCGACGGCAAGGTGCTCAAGAAGAAGTACTTCGACCAGACGACCGACTTCTTCGACCGGCACGGCAACAAGGCCCTCGTCATCGGGCGGTTCGTCCCGATCGTTCGCACCTACATCACCGTCGTGGCCGGCGTCAGCCGGATGGAGCGCCGCCGCTTCTTCACGTGGAGCGCCGTCGGCGCCGTCCTGTGGGCGGCCGGCCTCACCCTCCTCGGTTACTTCCTCGGGCAGGCCTTCCCGCGGCTCACCGACAACATCGAGGTCGCGATCCTGCTCGTCGTCGCCGTGTCGCTGCTGCCGATGGTCTACGAGTTCGTCAAGCACCGCCGCAGGGCCAAGGCGCTCGCTGCCGAGACCGCCGACGCGGCGGGCGACATCGCGGACCACGCGACGGGCAGCGACCGCGCCTCCTGACCCCGCCTCCTGACCGCGTCTTGACGTGATGTCCTGACGCGCCTCCCGAGCCCGGGGCACACTGGTGCTGCAGGGGCGATAGGAGGACGTCATGGAGGCAACGACCGAGACCCCGCACACCGGGTCCGACCTCGGCGGCGCCTACCACCGCAGCGTGCAGTGGTGGTCGCAGCAGGTCGCCTCGGTGGCCGACGACCAGTGGGGCCTGCCGACGCCGTGCAGCGAGTGGACGGTGCGGGACCTCGTCAACCACGTGACGGGCGAGGACCTCTGGACCTCGCCGCTGATGCGCGGCCGCACCATCGCCGACGTCGGCAGCCGGCTCGACGGCGACCTCCTCGGTGAGGACGCCCGGGACGCCGCGGCGTCGGCCGCGACCGAGGCCCTCGGCACCGTCGCCGAGACGCTCCCCTCGCACGGCACCGTGCAGCTGTCCTACGGCGAGGAGTCGATGGACGAGTACGTCCGCCAGCTCGTGGCCGACCACCTCGTGCACGGCTGGGACCTCGCCGCGGCGATCGGGCAGGGCCGCGCGCTCGATCCGGGGCTCGTGGCCGACGTGGCGACGTGGTTCGCCCGCATGGAGGAGGCCTACCGCTCCGGCGGGGCCGTCGGACCGCGTATGCCGTCCAGCGGCGACGCGCAGACCGACCTCCTAGCGCGCTTCGGACGGGATGCCACGTGGGGCCCGAACCATGCGGGTTTCACCGCCTTCGTCGCGGCGTTCGGACGGGGCGACGTCGACGCGATCATGTCGCTCATGACCGACGACTGCGTCTTCGAGGCCACCGGACCGGCGCCGGACGGCCTACGCCATGAGGGCGCGACCGACGTGCGCTCGGTGTGGGAGTCGCTCTTCACCGAGACGGGCAGCCCGCTCTTCACGGCCGAGGAGTCCTTCGTCGCCGGCGACCGCGGGGTGCTGCGCTGGCGCTTCTCCTGGGTCGCCCCGGACGGCTCGCCCGGCCACGTGCGCGGCATCGACGTCGTACGCCTGCGCGACGGCAAGGTCTGCGAGAAGCTCTCGTACGTCAAGGGCTGAGCCCCGAACACCCTCCGGTCAGGCGCCGGACGTGCCCGGGCCGGCCGAGTCGGACGTCGGGTCGGGCTGGGTGGCACCGGGGGCCTGGGCCTGCGGCAGCGCGCCGGGCGCGCCCCCCGGCTGGGTCGACGAGCCGCCGACGGCACCGGGCTGGGTGGACGCCGAGACGGCCGGGGTGCCGGAGCCCCCGACGGCGCTGTCGCCCCCGAAGGAGACGCTCGGGGCGACGGCCTCGGTCGCGGGGGTCTCGAAGTACTCGGCGCGCTTGACGCCCGCCATGTTGGCGACGATGTTCGAGGGCACGCTCTCGACCTTGGTGTTGAGGTCCCGCACGAGGGCGTTGTAGTAGCGGCGCGAGCTCGCGATGCGGTCCTCGGTGCTCGTCAGCTCCTGCTGGAGGGCGAGGAAGTTCTGGTTGGCCTTGAGGTCGGGGTAGGCCTCGGCGACGGCCATGAGGCGACCGAGCGCCTGGCTCAGCTGGCCCTCGGCCTGCGCCGCCGCGGCGGGGGTCGACGCGCCCGACATCGCGGCGGACCGGGCCTGCATGACCTCCTCGAGCGTGCCGCGCTCGTGCGACGCGTAGCCCTTGACCGTCTCGACGAGGTTGGGGATGAGGTCGTGGCGACGCTTCAGCTCGACGTCGATCTGGCGCCAGCCCTCCTCGACCTTGTTGCGCAGGCCGATGAGGCCGTTGTACATGACGACGCCGACGACGGCGAGGAGCACGACGAGGCCGAGCAGGATCCAGACGATGATCATGGGTTCTCCCGATAGAGGGCGGCGAGTCGGTGTGCCGATCGAGCCGATCCTAGTGCTGGGCGCACGCGTGCGGACCGGGTCGCGGGTGCGACGCAGGCGCTGCCCGCCCGGTTCCTGTCGGTGCCGGGCCCTAGCGTGGACGCATGACGACGCTCCGGTTCACGGCCGACCTGTGGCGCTGGGAGGCGCAGACGGGATGGTTCTTCGTGACGGTCGGCGACGACGCGTCGGCGCGCATCCGCGAGGTCCCGCGGCCGCCGCGGGGTTTCGGCTCGGTGCGCGTCCGGGCGACCGTGGGAGCCACGTCGTGGACGACGTCCGTCTTCCCGGACGCGAGCCGGGGCGCCTACGTTCTGCCGGTCAAGAAGGCGGTCCGCCACGCCGAGGGTCTCGGCGAGGGCGACCCCGCCGACGTCGTCCTCGAGGTCCTCGAGTGAGCGGCCTCGACCCACCGGCCCGCAACCGGGTCGATCCCCTCGGCGACGTCGTCGCGGCCCCCGGGCGGGGCGACCTCATGGGCAACCGGGGCCGCCTCCACGACGGCGCCGGCACGCGCGGCGTCCGCCGGCACCACGTCGGACGCGCGTGGATCACGTGCCTGCTCGAGTTCCGCGACCGCCGCGTGCGGCAGTGGGACCCCAGCCACTACACGCCGCTCTTCTTCCTCGACGAGGCGCTCGCCCTCGCGGCCGGGCATCGTCCGTGCGCCGAGTGCCGTCGCGCCGACTTCGGCCGGTTCCGTGACCTCGTCGCGGCGAGCCATCGCACGACCCACCTGCCGGCGCCCGGTCTCGACCGGCTGCTCCACGACGAGCGCTGGGACCCGCGGCGACGCACCCGCCGGCTGCACGCGTACGCCTGGGGTGACGTGCCCGACGGCACCTACGTGCTGCTGGGTTCGGGTCCTGCCGTCGTCACCAACGGCGGCCTGCTGCCGTGGCTGCCCGACAACACGTATGCCGCCACGCCCGTCGAGCGACCCCGCGGCGGCATCGCGACGGTGATCACGCCTCCGTCGTCGGTCGAGGCGCTGCAGGCGGGTTTCGAGGTGCGCGTCGGGCGGCGCCCGGGCGGCCCTCAGGCGAGCCCGAGCTCCTTCAGCGAGAAGGCGTAGCGGTACTCCACGCCGGCCTCGGCGGTGATCCGGTCGCCGGCGCCGGTGGCGCGGTCGGCGATGGTGGCGACGGCGACGACCTCGGCGCCGTCCTCCCGGGCTGCCTCGACGGCGGCGAGCGGCGACGCACCGGTCGTCGTCGTGTCCTCGACGACGAGCACCTGTCGGCCCGTGATCGACGGCCCCTCGATGCGCTGCTGGAGGCCGTGCGCCTTGCCGGCCTTGCGGACGACGAAGGCGTCGAGGCGCTCACCGGCGGCCGCGGCCGCGTGCAGCATCGAGGTCGCGACGGGGTCGGCGCCGAGCGTCAGGCCACCGACGGCGGCATACGTGAGGTCCTTGGTCAGCTCGCGCATGACGATCCCGACGAGGGGCGCGGCCTCCCCGTCGAGGGAGATGCGGCGCAGGTCGACGTAGTAGTCGGCCTCCTTGCCGGAGCTGAGGGTCACGCGACCGTGGACGATCGCCTTCTCTCGGATGATCTCGAGCAGGCGGGCACGGGCAGCGGCGGTGTCAGTGACGGTCACGAGGCTCCATCGTAGGGCCCCACGTCAGTCGGACCGGAAAAGCGCTGTCGGGCGGGCGCGCCCGGGTGGTAGACATCCGGCGTGACGAGCGAGCCCGACGCGCTGGACGGCTGGCTGGCGGCGTCCACCCGGCAGCTCCTCGACGCGCTGCGCGAGGCCGGGCCGGAGCGCGGCTGCTGGACGTGGTGGGGCGACTCGCAGTCGCCCGGGACGTGCGGCGCGGTCGCGCGGCACCAGCTCCAGGAGATCGCGGTGCACACGTACGACGCCCAGCTCACGGTCGGTACGCCTCAGCCGCTCCCCGACGCCGTGGCCCTCGACGGTGTCGAGGAGTTCCTCTCCACGTGCTGCGCGACGACGAGCCCGTGGCCGCACGAGCCCGCCGTCGTCGACTACGCGGCGACCGAAGGACGCTCGTGGCGGCTCTGGGTCTCCGCCGACGGCGCACGCACCGCCCCCTTGCCCGAGACCGCCGGGCCGGTCGATGCCCGCGTCACCGGCACGGCGAGCGAGATCGTCCTCGCCGCGTTCTACGGCCGCCGTCCGCTGGAGGCACTGACGATCGAGGGCGACCGAGAGGTCATCGACCGGCTCATCGCCTGGGAGCCCGAGTAGCCCGACCGCGCGCGCCCTCGTGCAATGGGCGTATGCCGTCCTCCCACTTTCGGTGGGGGTGATCGTGCGGGCCGGTGGACAAACTGGAGGATCAGGCAGCCGCAGGATGGGAAGGACGAGTCATGGCCCCCCCGCACACCCCCGCTCGACGAGCCGTCCTCGCCCTCAGCACCCTCGTGGCCGGCCTGAGCCTCGCGGTCAGCTCCGTCGGGGCCGCGGCAGGCGCCGCCGCCTACCTCTACGTGGGCGGCGGCGGCTGCTCGGACACCGGTGCAGGCACGGCCGCGGTGCCGTTCTGCACCATCGCCAAGGCCGCGAAGGTCGCCGTCGCGGGGCAGACGGTGCTCGTCTCCTCGGGGACGTACACCGACGAGGTGTTCCCCTGGCACTCCGGCACCGCCGGCTCCCCCATCACCTTCCAGCCGGCCGCGGGCGCCGTCGTCACCATCGCGGGCGCCAAGCACGGTTTCACCATCTCCAACCAGAGCTGGATCACCGTGTCGGGCTTCACCGTCCGGGACACCACGAGCAACGCGTTCTACGTCTTCAACGCGACCGGCGTCCGGCTGTCGAACAACACGGCGCGGGGGTCGGGCAGCCCGGTGTCGGGCGCCACGGCATACGGCATGTACCTCAACTCGATGACCGGCTCGGTCGTCACCGGCAACCTCGTCACCGACAACTCGGCGTCCGGCATCTACCTGACGAACGGCTCGACCGGCAACCAGATCACGGGCAACGAGAGCTCGTGGAACGCGTACGGCTACGTGCGCAACGCGGTCGGGATCGACCTGCGGGCGCCCGGCAACCTCGTGAGCGGGAACCGCGTCCACGACAACGAGGACTCCGGCATCCAGTCCTACCCGGGCGGCGACCGCAACACGATCGTCGACAACGTCAGCTACCACAACAAGGGGTTCACGACCGCTGCCCTGACCAACTGCAGCCCCCCGCCGACCGGTAACACGGCCGGGTGCATCACCGGCGACCACGGCATCGACGACTTCGGCGTCACCGGCAGCTCCGTCGTCGGCAACACCGTCTACGACAACGTGGCGGCCGGCATCAACCTCGAAGGCGTGGCGTCGGGCACCCCGAGCGGGTTCACCTTCGCCGACAACATCTCGGTCGACAACGCGGCCTCGTGCCCCAACGGCGCGGGCGGCACGGTGAAGTGTCCCCGGACGAGAGGTGACATCCGCGTCGACGCGACGTCGCAGCTCGGCACGAGACTCGACTACGACCTCGTGAACCTCAGTGTCAGCGGCACGATGATGGTGTGGGGATCGACGTCCTACACGTCCCTGGCGGCGTTCCAGGCGGCGAGCGGACAGGAGTCGCACGCACAGCAGGCCGACCCTCGCTGGAACGGCCCCGCGCAGGCTGACTTCAGCCTCCGCGCCGGGTCGCCGGCGATCGACTCGGCCGACTCGGGCGCGCCCGGCCAGCCGGCGCTCGATGCCGCCGGCCGTCCTCGGGTCGACGACCCGAGCACCACGAACAGCGGGGTCGGCGTGCGCTCCTACGACGACCGCGGCGCCTTCGAGTACCAACCTCCGACAACGAGAGGGGCGACATCATGAGCGCGTCGACGACCTCCACCCACCGCTGGCAGCTCCTGCTCGGCGTCGCTCTGACGATGGTCGTCGCGCTCGGATCAGCCTTCGTCCTCACCGGCGCGGCACGCGGGGGCGCCTCGGCCGTGCAGAGCGCCGCGTCCCAGCCGCTCGGCGGTGACTGCCCCGATATCGGGTCACTCGTCGCGGCCGCCTCGACGACGACCGCGTCGACGACCGCGTCGACGACCGCGACGACGCACGGCGCGTCCGCGGCGGCCCTCCGTGCCGGGCTCGACACCGTTCTCTCCCGGGCCAGGGGCCTCGCGAGGACGACGGCCTCCGACGACGCCCGCGAGTCCGTGCAGAACCTCGCCGACGACCTGGCTGCCTACCGGCTCAGTGTGACCCGACCGGCCACCGACCGCCACGCCGACATCGCCGCGACCGTCCGCGCCGACCTGACCGCCCTGCGTCGGCTCTGCGGACACTGAGGCTCCGTCAAACGACGTAGACGCAGGTCCGGCCCACGCGGGTGTCCGGCGGAGGCGCGGCGGAGGATCGTCGAGTCATGAACGGACCACTCGTCACCTCCCTCGGCCACGCCGGACTGCGCATCGACGCGCCCGGCCTGCGGATGCTGTGCGACCCGTGGATGTCACCACGGGGCGCCTTCCTCGGGTCGTGGTTCCCCTTCCCCGACAACGCCCACGTGCGGACGCCTGCGATGCTCGACGCGGACTGGGTCGCCATCTCACACGAGCACCTGGACCACCTGGACCTGCCACTGCTGCAAGGGCTCTCGCCATCGACACGCCTCGTCATCCCGCGCTACCCCTCGAGGGAGATGCGCAACCGCATCGCCGGCGCGGGCCTGCGCAACGTCGTCATCGAGCTGGACGCGTGGGAGCGGCTGGCCCTGAACGACCGCGGTGACTGGGTGACGGTCATCCCCGAGCTCAGCCCCATGTGCCACGACGCCGCCATCCTCGTCCACGTGGACGGGCACGCCGTGCTGCACACCAACGACGCGCGGCTCAGCGTCAGCCAGCTCCGCCGGGCCGCCGAGGAGTGCGGGCGTCCCCTGGACGTCATGGGGGTGCAGATGTCCGGGGCTTCGTGGCACCCCATCTGCTACGACTACCCGCCTGAGGTCGTCGAGCGGATCAGCTCCGAGAAGCGCTTGGGCAAGTTCCGCGCGGTGACCCGCCTGCTGCGGTCGGCGCCCCCGAAGATCGTCATGCCGTATGCCGGGCCCCCCGCCTTCCTCGACCCAGCGGTCGCGCACCACAACGCCGCGGTCGGGGCTCCCGGCATCTTCCCCGACCAGGCCCAGGCGCTCGCGTTCCTGCGCGACCGGCTCCCGGGCCAGACCTCGCTCTACCTGCTGCCCGGCGACCGTCTCCACGTCGATTCCGGTGACGTCGAGCGCGATCCGACGTGGGCCGGCTTCTCCTTCGACGACACCTCCGAGTACCTCAGGGCGTATGCCGCCCGGCGCGCCGACGAGATCGCCGCGGTGTACGCAGAGCTGCCGGACCCCCCGCCGGAGAGCCGGCTGGGCGAGCGCTTCCGCGACCACTTCCTCGCGCTCGGAGCCCTGTCCGGCTACTTCCTGCAGAGGATCGGCATGACGGTGCGCTTCGAGGTCGTCGGCCGGGCGGGCGGCACGTGGGACGTCCGGTTGGGGCCCGAGACGACGGAGGTCGACCTGGCCCCCGTCGGTGGGACGCCCGGCTACCACCTGACGGTCGAGGCCCGCTGGCTCGATGCGGTGCTCACGGGTCGCATCCGGTGGGAGGACCTCTTCCTCTCGCTGCGCATCCGCGCCAGCCGGGATCCCGACGTCTACAACGACTACCTCGTCGGCCTGCTCAAGCACGCGGACCGGGACGCCCTCGAGGCCATCGAGGGCTACGAGACGCACCGGGACCCGACGGAGACCGTCATGCTGTCCGACGGCGAGAGCGACTACGTCGTGAGCCGCTACTGCCCGCACGCCGGGGAGGACCTCCAGTACGGCGCCGTCGTCCACGACGGGAGACTCCGGTGCCTAGGGCACAACTTCGAGTTCGACCTCGAGACCGGGACCTGTCTCAACGCCAGGTGCGACCCGCTCCAGGTGACCCGGGCGCCGGCGCCGCTGCCGTCCGGTCGCTGAGGCAGGGACCGGAGGGCGGGTCGTCGCGTCGTCGGCGGCGGTTCACTGGGGGTGGAGCAGGTAGACCGCGGTCTCGAGCAGCACGGCCACGGTGCGCGACAGCGACGGAGCGCAGAGATAGCCGGCATCGAGGTCCACCCGGCGCGGGACGACGTGCTCCAGGTACCACGTCTCGGGGTCCGGGGCGGGCTCGGAGGAGACCGCGGCGAGCGGGAGCTCGAGCACCCGTGAGTCGCGCATCCTGATCTGCGCGGGTCCGGTCAGTCCCGGGGTGGCCTCGAGCACCCAGCGGCACCCGGACGGGTAGCGGCGCGCCAACGCGACCGTCTCGGGCCTGGGGCCGACGAGGGTCATCTCGCCGCGAAGGACGTTGAGCAGCTGCGGCAGCTCGTCGAGCGACGTGCGCCGGAGCAGGGCCCCGACCCTCGTGACGCGAGGGTCGCGCCCCATCGTGATGTCGAGACCCTCGCCACCCGAGGTCATGGTGCGCAGCTTGAGGATGGTGAAGGGGCGTCCGCCCGCGCCGACCCGCTCCTGGCGGAACAGCACGGGCCCCGGGCTCGTCGTGCGGATCGCGACCGCCGCCGCCACGACGACCGGCGCGCTCAGCACGAGGGCCACCGCGGCGACCACGACGTCAAGTACCCGACGAGCGCGGCTGACCCGAGTGGGTTCCGTCGTGCTCAGCCGGTCCCGGCCGCGACGAAGACGACGTCGAACTGGCTCGTCACCGCGCGGACGTCGTGTCCCCGGTCCACCACGTAGGCCGACGGCGTCATGTGTGTCCACAGCCGCGCTCCCTTCTTCCGCCTCTGCTCCAGCGCTCTGGTCAGCGCGTTCGGGACGTCCCCCGGGTCGACGAGGGTGACGAGCTGGCCGCGGTAGTGCTGCGCCCAGGTCCAGATGTCGACCGCTCTCGCCCCCTCGGCGAGGGGGATGTCCACGTAGGTGTGCACGTCGGCCTCGGCGCTCGCGACATCGCCGGGGTACGCCCCGGGGTGAGCCAGTGCCTTGCGCGCCTGGAGGGTCACCCGGGTGCCCCACCGGCGTACGGCCTCGCGCCAGCTCTGCTGCATCGCGTCGTCGCGGGAGCTGCCCTGGGAGGCGTACCAGGCATCGTCCTGCAGACCCGGGCTGAGGTCGATGACGTCCACCCCGGAGGCGGCGTAGCCGTCGACCGCGGCGAGGCTCGCTCCGGGGCTCGTGCTCGTGGAGCCGGCACCGCACATGCGCATGACCGCCGTGGACGAGGCGGTCCACGACAGGCAGCCCAGCTCGGGGACGACCACGTCGATGAGCACCTTCGTGCCCGGCGAGGAGGCGTGGATGTCGGCGACGGTGCGCCTCAGCATGTCCGCCGCCTGTTCCGGGGTCGTGCCGTCGTGGTAGCCGAGCTCGTCGGCGACCTTGATGCCGGCCACCCCTCGGCGGCGCGCGAGAGCGAGGGCGGTGCGGAGAACCTGGCGGTAACGGGTCGGCCCTGCGAGGTAGGCCTTGACGACGTCGGACTCGACCCAGACGCCGGTCCCCGTCGCCCTGAGGTCGTCGACGAGCTCGGCGTACCGTCCGTCCGTGGGCGTCTGGGTGCCGAGGACGCTCGCCGCCCGTGGGGTCGCGCTCGGGGCCGGCGCACCGCAGCCGCCGGCGAGAAGGGCCGACGCCGCGACGACCGATGCCAGCACGCGCCTGGTCATCGCGGGGTGCCTGCCGTGAGCCGTCGCACGACGAGCACGGTGCTGACATCGGTGAGGAGGTAGGCGACGGCGCTGGCCACGGCTGCCCCGGTCACCCCGAACGACGGGATGAGGGCGAGGTCGAGTCCGAGTGTCGCGAGCAGGCCGACGGCCTGCAGCACCGAACCGGTGCCGGGGCGCCGGGTCCCCAGCAGGTAGCCGCCGGCCAGGCCTCCCGCGGGTGAGGCGCAGAGGCCGACGGCGATGATGGCGGCCGGCACGACGGACGCGACGAACTCCTGACCGTAGAGGGCCGGCAGCAGGGGTCCCGCGGCGAGCGCCAGCACGACGGCACCGACGATGCCCACGCCACCGAGCCACGGCAGCTGTCGACGCACGACCGTCGCGGAGGCCTCCGGCCCGAGGCGGGCGATCCGCGGATAGCTGACCCAGGTCACCGCGAGCGACGGCAGCCTGACGAGCTCGGCGAACTTCGAGGCCACGGCATACACGCCCAGCGGTGCCGGACCGGCGATGGAGCCCAGGACGAGGAAGTCCAGGCGCAGGTTGAGCAGGTTGACCAGGCCGCCGACCTGACCGAGCAGGCCGAACGACACGATGCTGCGGGCGAGCGGGCGGTCGGGACGCCCGGTCATCCGCATCCCCCGGCCGTGCACCTGGCGCACGAGACGAGCCCACCCCGCCCCGGCGACGACGACGTCGGCGACGATGAGCACGACGACGAGCAGCAGGGACCCGCGTAGTCCGAGCAGCCAGGCGACGCCGAAGGCGGGGAGGAAGGCTGCCTCCTCGCCGGCAGTGACCGCGTTGGACCCCTTCCGGTCGTCGAGCCCCTGGAGGCTCGACTTGGCGACGGCGAGCGGCAGCTGGGTCGCGACACTGACGCCGGCGAGGAGCATGACCAGCGTGCTCGCCGTCGGGAGCAGGACCGCGTGGATGACGGGAACGAGCAGCAGCCACACCGCGGTGCCGATCCCCATGCCGGCGCCGAGCAGCACGAGGATCGTGGGCCACAGCCGCGGGTGCCCCGCGTGCGGGCCGGCGAGGAAGTAGCCCATCGCACCCGGCAGACCACATGCGGCGAGGACGCCGACCAGACCCGGCAGGACGCGCAGCAGGGCGAGGACCCCGACGTCCTCGGCGCCTCCGACCCGCGCGACGAGGATCGTGCCGATCCCGAGCGCGACCACGGCGACGAGCCGGGCGCCGAGGTTGTCGAGGACGGCCCGCCCCGGGATGCGGAGGCGACGGGAGGCGTGGCTCGGGTTGAGACGCACCGACACGTCATCGCCTCCCTGGAGCGGGGGCGGCCAGGACCTCCCGAGCCGGTCGCCGCGACTCGGCCACGTCCGCGAGGATCAGGTCGAGACCGGCGACGAGGCCCAGGACCGCCCACAGGTGCCGGAAGTGCAGCACCTCGTAGAAGAGGCCCGCCATGAGGAACGCCGCGCCGAGGGCGGCGAGGAAGTGCGGCGACGGGACGAGCACCGTCACCGGCCCCGGGTCGCCGCTGCGTCCCGGGACCCCCTCGGCCATGCCACGTCCGCGGCGTCCCGCGACGCGCGCCAGCCGTGCCGCCACGGACGCGAGCAGGACGACGAGGCCGACGCCTCCGATGAGGCCGAGCTCGACGAGCGTCGCCACGTAGTCGTTGTGCGCCTCCTTGACGTAGGGGGCAGGGATCGACGCCAGGGCCTCCTTCGTCCGCCCGGGGCCGACACCGACGAGAGTCCCGTCCCAGAAGAGCCGGACGCCTTCGGAGAAGAGGACCTGCCGGTCCTGGCTCGACGAGTCCCCCCGACCGAACGAGTCGTGCAGGACCGGACCACCGGCGGCGGCGCTCGCCTGCACCGACCCCCAGTCGACCGAGGTGACGACCGCCCCGGCGGCCGCCGCCAGGACGCACGCGAGCCCGGTCGCGGCGATGGCACCACGCGACCGCCATGACCCGACGACGACCCCGACGCCGAGGCCGACCACCATGCCGAGCATGGCGCCGTTCGATCCGGTGAGGACGGTCGCGACGACGAGGAGGAGGACGGTCGCGGCGCGCGCGAGGCGGCGGCGCGGGTATCGCGAGGCGAGGACGACGAACAGGCAGGCGACGAAGTAGTTGCCGGCGAGGTTGGGGTCGCCGAAGGTCAGGGCGGACCGCGAGCCGTCCCGGGTGGTCTGGCCGGCGAGCCACGGGATCCCGGCGAGGCGACCGGCCACGAGCAGGCCGGCGCTGACGATCCCGCTCCAGCACCACGTGACGCACACGAGTCGGACGAGGGAGTGGTCGGCACGCACGGCGTTGGCGATGGTGGCGGCCCAGAGCAGGAGGAACAGGTCCTGTCCGAGGACCGTGGTCGAGCGCACGTCCCGGCTGGCGAGCGCGGCGACGGCACCGGCCAGGACCAGGAGCCACATGCCGGCGGCGTACGGCACGTGGAGGCGTACGCCGTTGCTCGACAGCCAGAGGAGCACCCCACCCATCGCCAGGAGGATGGGCAGGTCCGCAGGTGAGGTGTTGCCAGGACCGGTGGGCGTGAGGACCGGCATGCACGCGATGGCTGCCGCGATGAGGAGGCGCACGGACCGTGACGCCGGGACCACGGCCCGGCGCCCCGGCAGCGGTGCGGACGCAGCGGCCCGTCCTGTCGTCGTGGGCGCGGCCGCCGCCGTCGTGGTCACGACCCCACCTCCGCGAGGAGGGACGCGTGCGCGCGGGCGAACGGCGGTGAGTCGCTCGTCGTCGCCACCTCGCTGAGACCCACGAGCACGGCGTCCCGCCAGGCCATGGTGCTCGGGTCGCGCCCGAGCGCGGGCGCGATGAAGTCGGCCACTCCGGCGGCATACCACCCCTCGCCCCTCAGCAGATGCCGCACGGGGTCACCCCACGCCCCCGCGCGGAGGCCCGCGTGCCCGTGGACCCGGGCACCGCTCGGGGTGTGCCGGTCGAGGTAGAGCGTGTAGGCGAGGGCGAAACGCACGCGGTCCCACAGCGGGGACGCACCGAAGCGAGCGTGCTCCCAGTCGACGACGCCGGTGACCCGACGACCCGTCCGCAGGAGGTTGCCGCACCAGAAGTCGCCGTGGGTGACGTGACCCGTGTCGAGGTCACCCACCCGCGCCCTGGCGCTCCGGCACACCTGCGCCGCCGCCATCCCGACCTCGTCCGGCCAGCGGCTCTCGAGCGCAGCGGCGCCGTCGGCCTCCGGCTGCGGCGGGACCGTTAGGCCGTGCAGCCGGGAGAGCCACCCGGCTGCCGCGTCGAAGTCGGCCCGCACGTCACGGCGACGACCCGTGTGGTGCCAGCGGTGGTAGTCGACCGAGAACGGCCGACCCGACGAGACCGTCGTGACGAGGAACGTGCCCGCCGCGGTCTCGTGCAGGGCGAGCAGGCGGGGGACCGTCCCGCCGACGAGACCGGGGTCGAGCTGCCCCAGCTGCTCGAGTGCGGCGGCCTCGGCACGGACCGACCGGGCGGCCCCACCGGTCAGGGCCACCTTGACCGCGAGGACCGGCGTCGTCGCACCGGAGGGCGTCGCCATGACGACCGCCTTGGGATGGTCGTCCCGCGACATGGCCACGACCGCGAGCCGGACCGTCCCGTCGCCCAGGTGCCGCCGCAGGACGTCCTCGACGGCCCCGAGGTCGGGGAACGCCGTCTGCCTCGTCGACGTGGTCATGGTCGGTGGACGATGACCATGCGCCCGGCCACGAGCGGACCGACCCACCGGACGAGGTGGCGGTTCCGGCCGAGGCACGTCGTGGCCGTGATGAGCAGGGATCCGCGCGACCTCCCCGGGGGGACGGTCGCGAAGGCGTTCCAGAACCACGTCAGGCTCTCGACCGAGTCCTCGACGACGAAGGCTGCCGTCCTCAGACCCGGCAGCACGACGAGCTCACGGTCGACGACGAGGCCGGCCTCCCGGGCGAGACGTGTCAGGCGCCTGGCGCTGAGCCGACGCCCGTCGAGGAGGACGAGCCGCTTCGCCGACGACACTCCCGCGATCGCCGCCGCCGAGCCCCGTCGGGAGCCGCGGACCTCGACCACCGGCGTGCCACCCGGCACGAGCAGGGCCAGCGCGGCCTCGATGGCGCTCACGAGGCCCTCCCCCACCCGGGCACCGGCGCCAGCAGCGGCCGGCGGACCTCGGGGTCGCCGGTGTAGACCTCCTGCAGGGTCGCGCCCAGGGTGCTCGCGTCGTAGCGGGTGCCGAGCTGGGCCGTGGCCCGCTCCGCCCAGGCCGCGGCCTGTCTCGGATGGGTGAGGGCGTGGTCGAGCGCCCGGGCCAGCTGGTCCGGGTCCTGGGGCGCCACGAGCAGACCGGTCACTCCGGGGACCACGACGTCGGAGACGGCGTTCACCGACGTCGCGACCACGGGTATGCCGCACGCCTGGGCCTCGACGATGGCGCACGGCAAGCCCTCGTAGCGGCTCGACATGGCGAAGACGTCGAACGCCGGCAGCAGCTCGGCCACGTCCGTGCGGTGACCGAGCAGCAGCACGCGACGCTCGAGGCCCGACGCCCGCGCTCGACGGGCCGTGTCCTCCAGGAGGGGACCGCCACCGACCCAGACGAGCACGGCCGGCGTCGCCATCCGGGCCAACGCCTCGAGCATGACCTCCGGCGCCTTCTGGAAGTCCATCCGTCCGACCGTGCCGACGACCGTCGCGTCCGCGGGCAGCCCGAGCAGGGCCCGCGCGCGCGAGCGTGACGCCGGCGACGCGGTGACCGACGCGGGCTCGACGGCCGGACCGATCGTGACGAGCTGCTCGGGGCGGACCACCTTGCGCCGGAGCGCCTCGACCGCGACGCCCGTGCCGATGGCGAGATAGGCGTCCGTGACGTGCGAGAGCTCGCGCTCGGTGCGGATGTAGGCCCGCCGCACGGCAGCGGACTGGAAGTCGTGCCAAGGGAATCCGTGCAACGTGTGCACGATGCGGGGCACGCCTGCTCTCGAGGCCGCGACGCGTCCCAGGACGCCCGCCTTGGCGCTGTGGGTGTGCACGACGTCGAAGTCCTCAGCCCTGAGCAGCCGCGAGATCGACCGGAAGGCCCTGGCATCCTGGGCCGGGTTGATCGGTGAGACGAGTTCCGGCACGACGACCACGTCGACGCCGCTCGAGCGGGCGACGTCGAGGAGAGCGTCACCCGAGCCGACGACGAGAGTGCTCGCGTACAGCTCTCGGGGCAGGCTCACCGCCCCGCGCACGGCGACCCCGCCGGCCCCGGCGACGCACCGGGTGATGATGTGCGCCACACGCTGCGTCATGCCCGCGCCCCTGTCATCCCGGGGTTCGTCGCTCGCTCGGCTCGCGCGGTGTGCTCGGCGCGGTCGACGAGCTCGACGAGGGAGGTCCCGGGACGTGCCGGGAGGACGACCTCGACGCAGTGGAGGGACCGGGCGAGGCGCTCCGACTCGCCCACGATCGACGGATGCGCCGGGCCGAGGCCGGTGCCCAGTGCCAGCGTCGCGGCGAAGGCCCAGTACCGGCGCAGCTCACCCGCGGCATACGTGCCGGTGGCGAGGGCTCTCGCGGCGACTGCCGGCGGGACCGGCCTCACGGTGGGTCGCGCACCGGAGCCACGTCGGAGCACGAGCAGCAGGGATGGCGTCATGGCGGGCAGCGTGCCGTCCCACGGCTGCTCCACCCGGCCGTGGGGCATCGACCGACGGCCGACCCGGACCGGGCCCGCGTCGACGCGTCGGGGCTCACGCAGCCCGTGGATCATCGCCCCGTCGTAGGTGCAGAGGTTGTCGCTGACCGACGCGCCCTGGTCCGGCCCGAGGCCGGCGACGAGCGTCGACTTGCCCACGCCCCCCGGCCCGGCGAGGAGCACACCCAGGCCTGCGACCTGCGCCGCCGAGACGTGCAGCGGCACGGCTCCCCCGACACCGGCCCACCACAGGGTCGGGTACTGCAGGAGCGCGGCACGCCAGAGCAGCTCGGTGCGCCCGGGAGCCACGAGGCGCAGGGCGCGGTGGGAGGGCCCCGGGCGGGAGCGTGCCGTCACCGAGAGTGCCCTCGACGACGGCTCGACGAGCAGGTCCAGGCCGCTCGCGCAGGCGTCGGTGAGCACGACGCGACGGTCGTCTGCGAAGGCACCGCGGGTGAGCGGCGTCAGGCCGTGCACCTCGAACGGCTCGCGGGAGGACTCCAGCCGCACGACGACATCGGCGTCCCGGCCCGGCTGCGGCACCTCGGCCCGGTGCGGCGCCTCCGCTCGAGGAGGTTCGCCGAGGGCGCGGTCGATGACCTGCGACCAGCCGCGTGGCACCGACCCGACCTCCAGCGTCAGGCCGCAGGACTCGGCGCGCCGGCTCACGGCATCCTCCACATCTTGTGGCTGCTCAGGGCCCCGTGGTCGACGCGACGCGGGTCGGGGACGCCGTCAGCCGGATCCACCGGGATCTCGGGGGTGACGTCGGTGAGGGGGGTGATGGGGGGACGGTGGACCCGGCCACCCTCCGCGAGCGTCTGCCGGTCGATGAGCCACCGGCGCCGGAAGGTGAGCACGCCGACGACGGGCCAGTCCATCACCGCAGCGGTGCGCGCCAGCTCCTCGAGGTGGCGCTGCGACTCGACGGTCGGGCTGAGCACGATCACGACGGGGTCGGCGGGGCGACCGACGTCCTCCGCCGGCCGCGCGACCGTCGCGTCGGGGGCGTGGTCGACGTGCAGGCCGGTGAGCGCCTCGAGCTCGGTGCAGATGCGCGCAGCCCACCGGTCGTGCTTCCGCTCGACCGGGAGCAGCAGCAACGGCCGCCCGGTGAACCGGGCGCCGAGCACGGCTGCTGCACCTCCGAACTCACGCAGGGCGCGGGCACCCCGTGGCCCCCCGAGGTCGAGCGTGGGCAGGTGCCCGAGGAGCGGGGCGCGCAGCTCGGCCGCCACCCACCGACGGCCCCGGACCCGGGGGTGGAGCGCCTCGAGGATCGCCACGAGGCCCAGAGCGAGGATCAGCGCGGCCAGACCCGCCAGAGCCACGAGCTGGCCGACCTTTGGGCCGACCGGATCAGAGGACGCCGTCGCGGGATCGAGCAAGCCGATGCTCGATCGCTCCGACGCCGCCAGGACGAGGTCGGAGCGCTGCCGCAGCAGGTCCGTGAGGCTCGGTGCCTCCGCCGCGATCCGCGCCTGCAGCTCGAGTACCGCGCCCGGGGCAGCCGTCGCCAGCTGGTGGATCAGGCCGTCTCGCTCCTTCGTGAAGCGGCTGATCTGGTGGTCGAGGGCGGTCATCTTCACGGCGTCGCTCTGGTGAGCGGTGTTGGCGTACTTGAGAGCCTGCTGGACGAGCGAGTTCGCGACGATGACCGAACGGTCCGCGTTGCCCGTGGTGACGAGGACGTCGTTGACCGTGGAGACGCCCACTCGGTTCACGACGATCGAGTGGGTGGCGAAGGGAGTCGGGTCGCCCTTGAGCCCAGCTGCGGCCATGGCGTGACGCACCATGTTGGGGGTCGTGATCACACCCTGGAGCCACTGTGTCGCAGCGTCCGCCTGGACATTGGTGCTGGCGAGACCACCGGACATCTGGACCCGCGCCGAGGCCTGGTACTGCAGGTCCTGGTTGGTGGCGTAGACGCCCGCCGCCAATGACGCCACCAGGACCAGCAACCCGATCAGCCACCAGTAACCACCGATCATGCGGCGGAACGCTTCATCGATGCGCATGTCTTCTCTCTCTCAAGACGTCCGGGAATCAGTGCAGGACGGCGAACGGCCGCATCCGCGCCACCGGGCGGATGATCTGGTGCGAGGACAGGACCGACATCGCCGCGTTGACGCCGGCGTCGTCGAGGTGCGCCGTCTCGCTCGGGGCGGTGTCGTCGTAGCGGAACCGGAGCGTGGAGCGCCCCGCGGGATCGGGCTGGGAGGCCCCGCTCGTCGCGAACTGGTCGATGACGGTGCCCGCCCCGTGGCAGGCGGAGTGGAGGCTCTGGCCGCTGGACGGGCCGGCGACCGCGAGGTACGACGACGTCCGGTGCGTCCCGGGCAGCAGGACCGCCTGACCCGTCTGCGCGAAGGTGGTCCCGGGCACCATGAGGTGCGCCGGGTAGGCGCGGCACGAGTTGTGGCGGTGCACGACGGCACGTTCCCCGGCGACGTCCTCCTCGTAGATCGAGTTGTGGGGCGAGTCGACGACGAGCCTGCCCGGGGCGCCGCCGAAGGCGTCCGCCGCCAGCTGCCGGAGTGCCTGGTAGGTCGCCATGCGGAAGGCGAAGCCGTAGTTCATCGCCGCCGCGTTGGCGAGCATGAGCCGCTTCCCCTCGTCCGAGTCGAGACCGACCGGTGGGCACGCCGAGCTGAAGAAGAGGCGCATCCGCTCGCGGACCTGCTGGGTGGATCGCGCCGTGGCGAGGTGGAACAACGGCTTCTGGACCGCCATCGCCGCCCTCATGACGCGGGCGGTGTCACGCCGGCGGGCGAACAGGTGACCGATCTCGCCCGTCAGCACGCCGCCGCCGGCGTGGTACTGCAGCGTCACCTGGCCCTCGTGGACGCCGAGCTGCCGGGCGGCGACCGGGTCGAGGATCTCCTCGACCACCTGCAGTTCGACGAAGTGGTTCGTCGGACCCACAGTGCCGAAGCGGAGCCGGGCCAGCTGCCACGTGAGCGCGGGGACCTCGGCGACGAGACGCTCGCTGCCGCCCCACGCCGCGAGGTCGATCCGGCCGCTCTCCTCCACCCGCTCGAGCTCGGCGGGGTCGACCCCGTTCCGCTCGACGGCGAAGCCGGCGCCCTCGGTGGCGGCGGCGACCACGTCCCCATACGACAGGTCGCGCCGGTTGGTCGTGGGATAGGGGTAGCGCTCGCGCACCCGGCGGTAGAAGTCGCTGACGGCGGCATCGCTCGGTCGGTCGCAGCCCAGGGCGATGAGCGCCATGCCGCAGTTGACCGACGAGCTCGTGAGCGTCGGTCGGATCGTCCCTGCCGTCGCCACGGCGATGCTCGAGGGCATCTCCATGGCCGACTTGTGGTGGAAGTCGGGAAGCACGACCGGTGGGGCCACGAGGTCCATCCCGAGCGTGGCGGAGTTCAGCGACGCGACGAGGTCTCGGTCCGCCGGGACGCGGTCGCTGTCGAACACGCGTGCCTCGTGATGGCCTGCCGGCCGGTCCGACGTCGGCTCCGCGGCGCGACCGGCGATGACGGTGATCTTCATGGGGCGAACCTGTCCTCGTGGGGTGCGGGCTGCATCAGTAGTCGTCCGGGTACGGGGCGGACGTCTGGAGGGCGAACACGTCGCCGGGTTCGGGGCGGTAGACCGGCAGCACCGCACCGAGGGCGCGGCGCACGTCGTCCGCTGCGTTCCGCCGGGCGGCGTCGTAGAGCGCGAGCATCAGGGCGTCGAAGTGCTCGTGCACCGGGACGGCCTGCGCGCCGAAGATGCGTGGATGACTCGTGGGGAGGCATTCCTCGTCGTCGCTGAACAGCGACTCGTGGAGCTTCTCCCCGGGACGGAGCCCGGTGAACCGGATGTGGACGTCGCGGACGCCGAGCTGCCGTGCGAAGTTGGCCACGAGGTCGACGATCCGGACGGGTGAGCCCATGTCGAGCACGAACGTCTCCGAGCCGGTGGTCAGGTGCGCCGCCTCGAGCACGAGGCCGACCGCCTCCTCGATCGTCATGAAGTACCTCGTGACGTCCGGATGCGTCACGGTCACATCCCGTCCCGCCGCCATCTGGGCCACGAGCACGGGGAGGAGCGAGCCCCGGCTGCCGAGCACGTTGCCGAAGCGCACGGCCGAGACCACGGTGCGGCCTCCCGCGTGCTTCTTGACCACCTGCTCGGCCAGGGCCTTGGTCGCTCCCAGGACGGAGGTCGGGTCAGCGGCCTTGTCGGTGGAGATGGCGACGAAGCGCTCGACTCCCGCCTCGACCGCGGCGACCAGCACGTTCTCGGTGCCCTGGACGTTCGACTTCACGCCCTCGCAGGGATGCTCCTCCAGCATCGGCAGGTGCTTGAGGGCTGCCGCGTGGAAGACGACCTGCGGCTTGTACTGCCCCATGACCTGCCGCATGCGTTCGGCGTCGCGGATGTCGGCCACGACGGTGTCGTGCGACTCGAGGAACGCCTCTCCGCGCAGCTCGAGCTGGAGGCGGTGGAGGTTGGACTCGTCGTGGTCGAGCATGACGAGGCGGTGGGGCACGAAGCCGTTGACCTGACGGCACAGCTCGCTGCCGATCGAGCCACCGGCCCCGGTCACGAGCACCGTTCTGCCCGTGATGATCTCGGCAACCTCCGGTGACGCGACGTGGAGCTCGCAGCGGCCGATCAGGTTGGCGACGTCGAGCGAGCACATGTCCGTGCCCACGACGTCTCGTCGCAGCAGGGCCACGAAGGACGGCAGCCTGCGGACACTCGCCCCGACGCGGGCCGCGGCTGTGGCCAGCCTGGTCACCTCGGCCTCGGGAAGCCCCGGGATCGCGAGGACGACGACGTCGATCCGCTCGGCCGTCGCGACCTGCAGGACGTCGGCCAGCCGGCCGAGCACGGGGAGGTGGCGAACCCGGCGCTTGCTGGGGTCGTCGTCGAGGAAGCCCACGGGACACAGCCCGAAGTCGTCGACTCGCTGCAGGTCCCGCGCGAGAGCCTTGCCTGCTGCCCCGGCTCCGACGATGAGGGTCCGGAGGCTGAGTCCGGGCCCGGCGCTGCCGATCCCGGGCAGACTGACCAGCTGTGACGTCATCGCGTGCCCCCGATCCGCCAGAGCGCCGCACAGACCTCGTCGACGTCGTCATCGCTGAGGTTCTGGTCGAAGGGCAGCGACAGGGTGGTGGCGAAGACGGCGTCGGCGCCGGGAAGGCCGCCGGCAGGCACGACGCAGTGCTCGACGTGCCACGTCAGCCGGTGCAGGGGGATGAAGTGCACCGAGGTCCCGATGCCCAGGTCGTTGAGCCGGTCGATGAGCTCGTCGCGGGCGACCGGGAAGCCTGGGTGGACCCGCACCGCGTAGAGGTGCCAGGCGTGTCGACCCTCGACCGGGCGCGGCGGCAGGCTGACCCAGGGGAGGCTGCTGAGCTGCGCGTCGTAGCGCGCCGCCACCTCGCGACGGCGTGCCTGGTCGGTGTCGAACCGGCGCAGCTGCGCACGGCCGATCGCTGCCTGGACGTCCGTGAGGTTCGCCTTGAGGCCGTCGTCGGCCACGTCGTAGCGCCAGCTCGCCCCGGGCGAGTAGCGGCGCCAGGCGTCGCGGGACATCCCGTGCAACCGGGTGCGGGCCATGACCTCGGCGAAGTCCTCGTCGAGGGTCGTCACCATGCCGCCCTCCCCGATCGCCAGGTTCTTCGTGGCGTAGAAGCTGAAGCAGGTCGCGCGGGAGATCGACCCGACCGGTCGCGTCCCGACCCACGTGCCGAGCGCGTGCGCGGCGTCCTCGATGACGTGGTCGAGTCCGATCCCGGCTGCCGCGGCGGCGGCCTCCACGTCGACCGGGTTGCCGCCGAGGTGCATGACGACCATGGCCGACACACCACCGACGTCGCGCACGGCAGCGCGAATGTGCTCCTCGGTCGGGACGGCCGTCCAGGGGTCGACGTCGGCGAGGACCGGCACGAGGCCGGCATGAGTGATGGCTCCGGCCGCGCCGCAGAACGTGTTCGTCGACATCAGCACGCGCGACCCACGGGCCAGACACAGGCCCCGCAGAGCGAGCTCCAGTCCCGCCGTGCAGGAGCTGACCGCGACGCCCCGGGCGGCACCGACGTGGTCGGCGAACTCTCGCTCGAAGTCGGCGACCTGCTGCCCTGTCGTCACCCACCCCGACTCGAGGACCTGGGCGACGGCGGAGCGGGCATCGGGACCGATCACCGTGCGCGCGAAGGGAATCGAGCGAGCCGCGGCCACTCGTGGTGCGGATGTGTGGACCRTCATGGCTACCCCTGGACGTGAAGAGACTGCGAACGTGGGCGCGGGTGGTGCCCGCTCCCTCGACGGTAGGAACAGGGCGGCAGCCCCACACCCGCTCAGCGCCCGAGTCCACCTACGCCATTCGCGGTAGACGCTCCCTCGGCACTCCGGCCGAGGAGGCCGCCGCGGCGGGCCTCCGCCACGGCCGCGAGCGTCGAGTGGACCTGGAGCCGCCGCAGGATGGCTCCCACGTGCGTGCGGACGGTGTTGGGCGACATGTCGAGCAGCCGTCCCGTCTCGTCCCGCGAGCACCCGTCCATGAGGCAGCGCAGGACGTCCTGCTGACGCGGAGTCAGGCGCAGGGGAAGGCGCTTCGACGCGTCCGACGTCGTCGGGGCGCTCTGTGGGGCCAGCACGGCGGTCATCCGGGACACCGGCATGAACACCTCGTGCGCCCCGACCTCGCGAACGGCGGCCACGAGTCGGTCGAGCGACTCGTCGCTGCACACCCATCCACGGATGCCGGACTCGAGGGCATCACGCACGAGGTCGGACGCGCCCGCCTCGGTCAGGAGCACGATGCCCAGGTCGTGATCGCGTGCGAGTGCAGTGCGCACGAGGTCGGACGACAGCTCCTGGCGCGTGACCGCGTGCAGGACGAGCACGTCCACCCGGCCCGAGCCGAGGAGCTGGGGCAGACCCGCCGACGTGCTCGTGCGGCCCACCACCCGCATGCCGGGTCGCGTCTCGAGGGCCTCCGCCAACGCCTCCAGAACCAGCTGCTGTCGGGCGAAGACCACAACCCGAACAGGTTGGGGCGCCATCGACACAGCATCGTTCGGGACGGCGCCTCCCGCACCCGCCGTCTGGACGACCTCCGGCTACGTCACATGGCCGACCGTGTCGTCCTCAGGCGCGCAGTCGCGCCGGCCAGATCGCCGCACTCCCGTGGTCGGCGAGCAGCGCTGCCGCCTCGAGCCGGGAGTGGACACCGAGCTTGGTGAGCAGGTTCTGCACGTGCGTGCGCGCCGTGCTGTTCTGTACGCCGAGCCGTTGAGCGATCTGCTGCGTCGCCAGTCCCCTCGTGATGCACCACAGCACGTCCCACTCCCGGTCGGTCAGGAAGCGGAGGGCCCAGAGCGGGTCGTGGGCGGACGGAGGCAGGAAGGCACGCTGCAGCAGCGTCGCCTCCACGGCGACCTGCCCCTCGACGGCCCGGTCGAGCATGAGGCAGATCGCATCGAGGGACATCGCCTTGCAGAGGAAGCCGGCGGCACCGACGGAGAGGGCCCCGACGACCGCCTGCGGGTCGGCCGTCGCCGAGAGGACGACGACCTTGGTGCCCGGATGGCGTGCCGTCAGGGCGCGCACCGCCTCGAGGCTCGTCCCGCCCGGGAAGTGCAGGTCGATGAGGCACACGTCAGGAGCGTGCTCGGCGACCGCGGCGACGGCGGCGTCGGGGGCCAGGGTCAGCGCCACGACGTCGTGGCCACGGGCCTCGAGGGAGGCGCCGAGAGCCTCCAGCAGAAGGCGATGGTCGTCGCAGACCACGATCCTCATCGCGCCTCGGCCCACGGCAGGAGTGGCAGCTCGACCGTCGCGACAGCGCCCCCGTGGACACCGTTCTCGAGCCGGAGCCGTCCACGACACTCCTCGAGGACCGCTGCCACCGTCACGAGACCGATGGAGTGCTGGGGCACGAGACGCCCCAGCCCCGGCCCGTCGTCGACGACCCTCAGCACGGCCCACGGTGCGTCCGTACGGACGACGACCGCCACGTGCCCGTCCGTTCCTGCGGCCCGAGCAGCGTTGTCCAGCAAGCAGATCAAGGCACGGACGAGCGAGACGCGCGACGCGAGCACGGGCACGGGCTCCTCCGCCTCGATCGTGACGGTGGACGACGTGACGAGGGCACAGCACGACACCGCGTACGTCGCGACGTCCCTCAGGTCGAGCAGTCCCGGGTCGTCTCCGGGCGCGTCCCCCAGGACGGATCCCACGAGCTCGGTGAGCCAGGCGACCTCGTGCTGGATGCGGCTCAGGCGCTCCTTGCTGTCGAGGACCTGCGGGTCGGCGAGGAGGCTGATCGTGGCCAAGGGCTGGATGAGGTCGTGGCACAGCGCGCGCATCGCGTCATCGCCACCCGGACGCCGTGGCGCCTGGTGCCCACCCTCGATGCGTACGTCGCGACGACGCTGCGCGCCACGACGGATGTAGTCCGACTTTCGGTTCGACATGTGGTCCCCCCGGACTTGTCTTCTGTACTCAGGCCGAGAACCCCGCTCGGCCCGGGTCAGGCGGTGACACGGCAGAGCACCGTCGCGTCCGGCGACGGATCATCACCCATCCCAACGGGTGACGTGACGGGATCTGACCGACGCGGCGGCAACCGCCGGGCACCCCAGCACCCGACGCACATCCGACCCCCCAGGTCGGAAGGCTGCCGTCTCACTGTCATCACTCAGGTCCAGAACTGTAGGAGCTGAGGTCCACCCCCGACCCTCCGGCGGTCGTGGACCTAGTGGTGAGGAGTCGGCGACCTCCTGCCGTTTCACGGTAACACCGGGTTAGGGCGACTGAGCGGGATAGAGCGAGGATCGCCGAGTTCCCTTGTACGAACTGGACATCCGAGACAACTCTCCCTTGGCGGGGCGCTGAACACCGACGCCGGGGCGCCTCGACTCAGCGGCGGACGAGGCGCGCCCGGCGGCGCACGACCGATCGTGGCACCACACGGAGCAGCCCGACGATCGTCTTGTACTGCAGGCCCGGGACCGAGACGACCCGGCCCTTGTCGACGTCGTCGAGGCAGTCGGAGACGAGGCGCGACGGGTCGAGCCACATGAAGTCGGGGCCCGGCTTGCTGATCCCCGCGCGCTGCTGGAACTCGGTGTTGGTGAAGCCGGGGCACAGGGCAGTCACCGTGACCCCCGACCCGGCGAGCTCGCTCGCGAGCCCCTCGCTGAAGGTCGTGACCCACGCCTTGGCGGCGGAGTAGGACCCGGAGGCGATGAAGCCGGCCACCGACGAGACGTTGACGATGCGGCCCCGGCCGCGCTCGCGCATCGCGACACCGGCCGCGTGCGAGAGGACGAGCACCGCCCGCGTCAGCACGTCGAAGGCGGCCTCCTCGACGGCGACGTCGTTGCGCAGGAAGCTGCGGCGCTGGCCGTAGCCGGCATTGTTGACGAGCACGTCGACGGGACGCTCGGGGTCGGCGACGCGGTCGGCGACCGTCTGCAGGGCCGACCGGTCCGAGAGGTCGGCGACGAGCACCTCGGCCGTGACGGCATACCTGCTCGTCAGCTCGGCGGCGACGGCGTCGAGGCGCTCACGGTCGCGCGCGACGAGGACCAGGTCGTGCTGGCGGGCGGCGAGCTGCCGCGCGAACTCGTGTCCGATGCCGGCGCTCGCGCCGGTGACGAGGGCCGTGGGTCGCGTCGTGCGCGGTGCAGTCATGTGACTCACCCTAGGGATCGGCCGTCGGCGCGGCGGTCTAGGGTGGCCGACTGTGCGCATCGCCACCTGGAACGTCAACTCCATCCGATCCCGCGTCGACCGCGTCGCCGCCTGGCTCGAGCGCAGCGAGGTCGACGTGCTCGCGATCCAGGAGACCAAGGCGCGCGCCGACCAGTTCCCGCTCGAGCGGTTCGAGGCTCTCGGCTACGAGGTCGCCCACCACGGGCTGAGCCAGTGGAACGGCGTCGCCGTCGTCTCGCGCGTCGGTCTCGAGGACGTGCAGGTCGGGTTCGACGGGATGCCGGGCTGGGGCGAGCCGGTCGCGCCCGAGGCGCGCGCCATCAGCGCGCTGTGCGACAGCGTACGCGTGTGGTCCCTCTACGTCCCGAACGGCCGCTCGCTCGACGACCCGCACCTCGCGTACAAGCTGGGCTGGCTCGAGGCGCTGGCGGCCGCCGGTCGCGGATGGCTGGCCGACGACCCCGGGGCGCAGATCGCCCTGCTCGGCGACTGGAACATCGCGCCGACCGACGCCGACGTGTGGAGCGTCCCGTACTACGAGGACAAGACCCACACCTCGCCCGGTGAGCGCGCCGCCTTCCAGGGCGTCGTCGACGCCGGCTTCAGCGACGTCGTGCGGCCGCACACGAGCGAGCCCGGCACCTTCACCTACTGGGACTACACGCAGCTGCGCTTCCAGAAGCGGCAGGGCATGCGCATCGACTTCGCGCTGTGCTCCCCCGCCCTCGCCGACCGCGTCGTCGGGGCCGCCATCGACCGCGAGGAGCGCAAGGGCAAGGGTGCCTCCGACCACGCGCCCGTCGTCTTCCAGGTCGCCGACGCCGAGCCCGTCGGGACGACGGGGTCCGAGGCGTGAGGCGCCACGACCGCCGCGGCATCGTCACGCCCGACGGCGCCATCCTGTCGGTGCACACCCACGTCGACCCGGAGCTGCCGGCGGACGCGCCGACCCTCGTGCTCGCACACGGCTGGGCCGTCGACCACGAGAGCTGGATGCCGGTCGTCGAGCAGCTCGCCGACGAGCCGATCCGGGTCGTGCTGTGGGACCAGCGGGGGCACGGACGCTCGACGCTCGGGCTGCGTCGGGCCGAGATCGCGTCGACGTCGGTCGGGCACACGGGACGCGACCTCGACGTCGTGCTGCGCAGTGTCGTGCCGCCCGCCTCCCCGGTGCTGCTCGCCGGACACTCGATGGGCGGCATGACCGTCATGGCGCTCGCCGAGCAGCGGCCCGACCTCTTCGGCACACGGGTACGGGCGGCACTCCTCGTCGCGACCGCGGCCTCCCACGTCGCCCTCGGCGAACGCACCGGTGAGGCGGCCGTCATGCGGCTGGCCGCCCGCGGCCTGCCGCTTCCCCCCGGCGGCAACGCCAGGATCCGCGCCCTCGTGCGCGGCCTCTTCGGCGAGGACGCCGACCCGGCGGACGTGGAGACCGCCTGCGAGCAGGTGGCCGCCACGAAGCTGACGACGTTCGCCGCCTTCTACGGCGCGCTGCTCACCGTCGACCAGCGGGCCGGCTTCCCCGCCCTCGAACGCGTGCGTGTCGCCATCGTCGCCGGTCGCCTGGACCCGCTCATGCCGGTGACGCGGGCTCGCGCACTGCGCGTCGCCCTGCCGCACGCGACGTTCGTCGACATCGCCCGCGCCGGCCACATGCTGCCGTGGGAGGCGACCGACGTCGTCGCCGACGAGGTACGCAGCCTGCTCGCCGAGCTGCGCGCCCGGCCCGCCACCGTCTGAGTCCCGGGCAGGACGCCCGAGCGGCGTCGCCTCAGAGGGCGACGAAGCGGGGTGCGTCGGCGTCTGCAGGCTCGGCGGCGCTCGTCCGGCCGCCCACCCCGAGGGTGAACGCCACGCCCGCCCCGAGCAGGGCGGCGATCGCGCCTCCGAGGAAGACCGTCTGCACCTGCACGACGCCGGCCCCGATGAGCGCGTCCGTGTCGAGCTGGTCGGGCAGCCGGCGCACCGCGTCGAAGTAGCGGTTGAGCCCGATCGACGTGAGCAGCGCGAGCCCGACGACCATGCCGACCATCCGGGCCACGACGACGAGCGAGCTCGCGACCCCGTGCGCGTCGGCCGGTGAGTCGGCGAGCGCCGCGTTGTTGACCGGTGCGAGCGCGAGGCCCATGCCCAGGCCGACGACGACGAGGACGACGGTCGCCGGGACGGTGTCGCCGACCGACGCGAGCGTCCAGCGCGACATGACGACGAGGCCGACCCCGGCGAGGAGCAGGCCGGCGCCGGCGACGGCACCGTCCCCGAGGCGGCGCAGCGACCAGCCGCCGACGAGGGCCCCGACGGGCACGGCGAGGAGGAAACGGACGAGGACGAGCGCCGCACCGGTCTCGTCGTAGGTGTCGGTGAGCCGCGCGAGGAGCGGCACGTCGACGACGACCGAGACGAGGGCCGCCCCGACGAGGAGGCTGACGACGAGCGAGCGGCCGCCACGCGCCCCGACGACGCCACGAGGGATGAGCGGGTCGGCCGCGTGACGGTGCCACCACACGAGGGCGACGAGGGCGACGGCGCCGACGGGCAGCAGGCTGTAACCGAGCGGGCCGACGACCTCCTTCTCCGGGTCGGAGGACGCGAAGGTCAGCACCAGGCTGCCGAGCGCGACGGCCACGAGCAGCGCGCCCACGAGGTCGGCCCGCCGCAGGACGGCCCACCACCGGGGGGCCGTCAGCACCGCGACGACGACGAGCAGCGCGAGACCGACGACACCGACCGGGGTCAGCACGCGCGAGCTGCCGGCGAAGGGCACGAAGGGCGCGCCGAGGGTCACGTCGGTGACGAGCGTCTCAGGAGCAGCGAGCGCGAGCCCGGTCACGGCGAGACCGACGACGAGCAGCACGGCCGTGATCGCCGACAGGACGCGGCGGCTACCGGTGGACCTGGGGCGCGGCACGTCAGCCGACCCCTGGGTGCCCGCGCGGGGACCGAGGAGGTGGATGACGGCATACAGCACGAGGGCGGCAGCGACGTTGAGCCAGAAGATCGCTCGCCATCCGGACCACGCCAGCACGACCGCGCCGAGGACCGGCCCGAGCACCGAGCCGAGCTCCTGCACGGCGCCCACGACCCCGAGCGGCGTCCCACGACGGTGCGGCGGCCAGAGGTCCGCGACGAGGGCGAGGGTGGCCGGGACGAGACCGCCGCCACCGATGCCCTGGAGCACCCGACCGGTCACGAGCACCGGCATCTCGACGGCGAGCGCCGTGACGGCCGAGCCGACGACGAAGACGAGGAGGCACCCGAGCAGGATGCGCCGACGGTCGAGCAGGTCGGAGAGCCGGCCGATGAGCGGCAGCACCGCGATGTAGCCGAGGAGGAAGCCGGAGATGATCGGTGTCGCCCGCTGGAGGGCGTCGATGCCGATGCCGACGCCGGCCATCATGTCGGTGAGCGCCAGGACGACGACGTACGTGTCGGCGGCGGCCAGCGCGACCGCGGCGGACGCGGCCGAGAGCAGCGCGAGGCGATGCGTGCCGGCAGCGGCCCCGGACGGGGGTGGTGTCGTCACCGGCGCGTCAGGGCTTGGTGATGGTGACGGGCTGGCCGTACTGGTCGAGCGTCAGGGTGTAGGTCGACGTCGTGCCGGCGCCGAAGAACGGGCCCGTGATGACGACCTGGCGCAGCTCCTGCGAGTCCGTGAGGCCGTAGGTCACCTGGAACGTGCCGTTGGGGTCGCCGATGAGGAAGAGGTCGGTGACGGCCTTGCCGGGCACGGTGCCCTTGATCGTCGTCAGCACCTCGGAGCCCTGGCGCACCTTCTCGCCCGCGACCGGGGAGGTCGTCGCGGTGAGGAGCGTCGTCAGCCCCTTGTCGGGTAAGAAGAGGACGGCCGGGTCGGGAAGGCCGAAGGTCTTGGGGTCGATCTTGTTGGTGCCCGGGACGAGCGGCAGCTTGGCGTAGACGTCGCCGTCGAGCGAGGTGATCTCGGCATCGGCCTGGATGCCCTTGAGCGTCACCTTGAAGGTGCCCTTGAAGGCCGGTGGGTGCTTGCCCCAGCCGTCGGCCGACACGACACCGCTCGCACCCTGCGGGACGTTGCTGCTCGCGAGCGTGAGGTGCACGGACGGTGCGGCGTCGACCTTCGCCTTGGCGGCCGAGAGCTCCTGGGCCGGCGAGAGCTGCGACGCGCTGGGCGTCGACCCGTCCGGGCTGCTCGAGCAGGAGGCCACCCCGACGACGCAGAGCGCCGAGAGGGCAGCGGCGGCGAGCGTTCCCGTGATGCGCATGGGGGTCAGGCTAACCGAGGGCGCCCCTCCCCTCGGTCCGCCACGGCAATGTGGGTATGGCTAGGGTCGGGGACGATCACGGCGGGACAACCCTGCCACCAGACGAAGGAGCACGAACCCATGGCCCTGCTCGGAGTGATCCTGCTGCTCGGCGGCGCCGGAGTCGGCGTCGTCTCCTACCTGGCGACCCACGCCGCTGCCGGGACGGTCRCCGTCACGGCCTTCGGCTTCACGCGCAACGCGACGCCGCTCGAGCTCGTCGTCTACGGCGCCGCCGCGGTCCTGCTCTTCGCGCTCGGCTGGGCCATGGTCTCGGCCGCCGCCCGTCGCCGTGCCCGCCTGCGCCGCGAGGACAAGGAGGCGACCCGCGTCACCGAGCTCGAGGAGAACGCCGAGGCCGCGCGCCTCGACCACGAGCGCCGCTTCCAGGAGGCCGGCCTGCGGGACGAGGACCTGCGCCGCCGCGAGAGCGAGCTGTCGGCCCGGCACGAGGGCCTCGACACCCGTGAGGCCGAGCTGTCGCGCCGCGAGGCGGAGTGGCGCGAGCGCGAGGGCCCGTCGGTCGCCGACGTCGTGACCGGCCGCGCCGACGGGAGCGTCAACGAGGGCACCGCGTCGTGGGCGGACGAGCCGCGTTCGGCCGGCAGCGTCGAGCGCCCCGCCGAGACGCGGGGCAGCCGTCGCGCCGACCGCACCGACGCGCTCGACCCGGCTGACACGGCTGACACCGGCTCCTCCGACGAGCGCGAGCAGCGCGACTCGACGGTGTGAGGGACCACACCGCCTACGTCTTCGACCTTGACGGCGTCGTCCGGGACTTCGCCCCGGGCGACGCCGACCCCGCGATCGAGGCAGCGCTCGGGCTGCCCGCGGGGCACGTCTCGGCGACGGCGTTCCGCAGCGAGCTGCTCCTGCCGACCATCACAGGTCGGCGCACCTTCGACGAGTGGTATGCCGCCATCTGCGCCGCCCTCGAGGAGGTCGTCCCCGAGCCGGCGCGGGTGCGCGAGCACATGGCGCAGTGGCACGCGAACCGCGGCACGGTCATCGACGAGACCGTCGAGCGCCTCGAGCAGCTGCGTGCGGGCGGCCACCGCACGTACGTCTTCACCAACGGCACCGACCAGGTGCCGCAGGAGATGGAGCTGCTCGGGATCACCCGGCTCTTCGACGGCCTGCTCAACACCGCCGACTTCGGCGTGGCCAAGCCCGACCCGATGGCGTATGCCGCCGCCCACCGCGCCATCGAGGCCGACCTCGGGCGCGTGGTGGCCCGAGCCGAGGTCTGGTTCACCGACGACCGCGAGGACAACGTCGCGGCCGCCCGTGAGTTCGGTTGGGACGCAGAGCTCTTCACGCGCTGAGTGCCGTGTGTCAGACCAGGTCGAGCGCCTCGCCGTCGGCGTCGACACCCACGGTGACCGTCGACCCGTCGCGCACGTCGCCCGAGAGCAGGCCCCGGGCCAGTCGGTCGCCGATCTCCCGCTGCACGAGCCGGCGCAGCGGCCGGGCGCCGTAGGCCGGGTCGTAGCCGCGGGCCGCCAGCCACTGGCGTGCGTCGTCGGTGACCTCGAGGGTGATGCGCCGGTCGGAGAGCCGCTCGGCGAACGCCCGCACCTGCAGGTCGACGATGTGGGCGAGGTCGTCGCGGCTCAGGGCGTCGAAGACGACGACCTCGTCGAGGCGGTTGAGGAACTCGGGCTTGAACGACGAGCGCACCACACCCATGACCGACTCCCGGCGCGCGTCGGGGCTCAGCGTCGGGTCGGTGAGGAACTGCGAGCCGAGGTTGGAGGTCAGCACGAGGATGACGTTGCGGAAGTCGACGGTGCGGCCCTGGCCGTCGGTGAGGCGCCCGTCGTCGAGGACCTGGAGCAGGATGTCGAACGTCTCGGGGTGGGCCTTCTCGACCTCGTCGAGGAGGATCACGGAGTAGGGACGACGGCGGACGGCCTCGGTGAGCTGGCCACCCTCCTCGTAGCCGACGTAGCCGGGGGGCGCCCCGATGAGGCGCGCGACGGAGTGCCGTTCGGAGTACTCCGACATGTCGATGCGGACCATGGCCCGCTCGTCGTCGAAGAGGAAGTCGGCAAGGCTCTTGGCCAGCTCGGTCTTGCCGACACCGGTGGGTCCGAGGAAGAGGAAGCTGCCCGTCGGCCGGTCGGGGTCGGAGACCCCGGCGCGCGTGCGGCGCACCGCGTCGGAGACCGCACGCACCGCCTCGGCCTGGCCGATGAGCCGGGCGCCGATGTGCTGCTCCATGTGCAGCAGCTTCTCGGACTCGCCCTCCATGAGCCGGCCGGCGGGGATGCCGGTCCAGGCGGAGATGACGTCGGCGATGTCGTCGGCGCCGACCTCCTCCTTGACCATCGGCTCCTCGTCGCCGGTCGTGGCCGCGGCCTCGCGCTCCTGGGCGGTCGCGAGCTCCTTCTCGAGGGTCGGGATGTCGCCGTAGAGGATCTTGGAGGCGGCGCCGAGGTCGCCCTCGCGCTGGAGCCGGTCGGCCTGGGTGCGCAGGTCGTCGACGCGGGCCTTGAGGTCACCGACGGCGTTGAGACCGGACTTCTCGGCCTCCCACCGGGCATTGAGGGCGGCGAGCTCCTCGGAGCGGTCGGCGAGGTCCTTGCGCAGACGCTCGAGGCGGTCCTTGCTCGCCGCGTCGCTCTCCTGCTCGAGGGCGAACTCCTCCATCTTGAGCCGGTCGACGGCACGCCGGAGCTCGTCGATCTCGACGGGGCTCGAGTCGATCTCCATGCGCAACCGGGAGGCGGCCTCGTCGATGAGGTCGATGGCCTTGTCAGGCAGCTGGCGACCGCTGATGTAGCGGTCGGACAGGCTGGCCGCGGCGACGAGCGCCGAGTCGGCGATCGTCACCTTGTGGTGGCCCTCGTAGCGCTCCTTGAGCCCACGGAGGATGGCGATGGTGTCCTCGACGGAGGGCTCGCCGACGAAGACCTGCTGGAAGCGGCGCTCGAGGGCGGCGTCCTTCTCGATGTGCTTGCGGTACTCGTCGAGGGTCGTCGCGCCGACGAGACGCAGCTCGCCGCGGGCGAGCATCGGCTTGAGCATGTTGCCGGCGTCCATCGCGCCCTCGCCTCCGGCGCCCGCGCCGACGACGGTGTGGATCTCGTCGATGAAGGTGACGATCTGGCCGTCACTGCCCTTGATCTCCTCGAGGACGGCCTTGAGCCGCTCCTCGAACTCGCCGCGGTACTTCGCCCCGGCGATCATCGAGCCGAGGTCGAGGCTGTAGAGAGTCTTGTCGCGCAGGCTCTCGGGCACGTCGCCCTCGACGATGCGCTGGGCGAGGCCCTCGACRACGGCGGTCTTGCCGACGCCCGGCTCGCCGATGAGGACGGGGTTGTTCTTCGTCCGGCGCGAGAGGACCTGGACGACGCGGCGGATCTCGGCGTCCCGGCCGATGACGGGGTCGAGCTTGCCCTCTCGCGCGCGGGCGGTGAGGTCGGTGCCGTACTTCGACAGCGCCTCGAAGGTGCCCTCGGGGTTGTCGGACGTCACGGGACGCCCCCCGCGCAGCTCGGGGACGGCCGCCTCGATGGCGTCGGCGTCGAGGCCGAACTGCCCCGTGCGCGCGAGCGCGAGCAGCAGGTGGTCGGTGGAGACGTAGGAGTCGCCCATCGCCGTCATGTACTGCTGGGCCTGCTGGACGACGCGTCCCGCCGTGGCCGAGAGCTGCGGCTGCTGGGCGCCGCCGGTGACCTGCGGCATCACGGCCATGGTCCGCTCGGCGACGGCGGTCGCGGCGGCGACGCTCGAGCCACCAGCGGTGAGCAGGGCCGGGGTGGTCGTGCCGCTCTGGGCTGCCAACGCGAGCAACAGGTGTGCCGGCTCGATGTTCGGGTGGTGCTTGCCCGTCGCGGTCGTCGCGGCCTGGGCGAAGGCCTCCTGAGCCTTGTTGGTCAGCTGTAGGTCCATACGTACTCCTGGTGAGGGGATCGGTTCACTGGGGTCAACTGGCGCTGACTTGAGTCTATTCCACTCAACTTCGTGCCTGACCTGACGGTGGCCGGCCTTCAGGTCAGGCAGAACTCGTTGCCCTCGGGGTCCTGCATGACGAGGTAGTGGTCCACCTCCGTGAGCGTCTCGCGCACCACCGTGGCGCCGAGGGCGACGAGTCGGTCAGCCTCTGCCTGCAGCTGTTCGCCCTTGCCCTCGGCAGGACCGGGCACCCCGCTGAGCCGGACGTCGAGGTGCAGGCGGTTCTTCGCCGTCTTGCCCTCCGGCACCTTCTGGAGGAAGACCCGCGGCCCGGCTCCGTCCGGGTCCACGACGGCATACGCGTCGTTCTGGCGCTCCGGAGGCAGCCCCCACGCGGTGAGCGCTTCGGTCCACGTCGCGAACCCCGGCGGCGGGGCGTCCTCGACGTAGCCGAGCACCTCGGCCCAGAAGCCGCCGAGGGCGCGGGGGTCGCTGCTGTCGATGGTCACCTGGAACGCGCGGGACATCGTGACTCCTCAGTCGTGCGGATCGGGGTCGTACCAGCCGTCGTGGGCCGCGGCGAGCGCCTGGAAGCGGACGGCATACGCCCGGTCCGGCGGGGTGCGCACGTAGACGGCCCACTCGTGGGCCTCGGAGTCGTCCTCGCCCGCGAGCGCCTCTCGCACGACGCGGACGTCGGCCAGCCCCTCGGCCTCGAGCTCCTCGGCGAGCTCCTCGGCGGTGTCACGCTCCGGCAGCACGATGAGGTGCTGGGCGTCGTCGGTCGGGCTCACGCGCCCAGCCTAGGACCGACCGACGACCTCGTCCGGCTCGGCGCCGGTCTCGATGACGCGCTGGGCGACCTCGCGCAGCTTGACGTTGTGGTCCTGGGAGGCGCGGCGGAGCACGTCGAAGGCCTCCTCCGACACGATCCGGTGCCTCTCGATGAGGATGCCCATGGCCTGGCCCACGAGCCGGTGGCTCTCGACGGCGCGCTCGAGGTTGGCCTCGTTCTGCCGGAAACGGTCGACCGTGACGATCCGGTCCACCGCCTGCGCCAACGAGTGCAGGAGCAGCTCCGCGACGGTCCGCTCGACCCCCTCGGCAGACGGCGTCCGGCCGACGCCGGCCCACACCCGGCACGTGGCGTGGATCCCCGACGACTCCATGAGGATGCCGCGGGTCCCGGCGTCAGCCGGGTCCATCGTCACCCCGTCGAGGTCGACGGGTCCGGCGAGCACCTCGCGGACGGCCGGGGGCAGCGCGGACGGCGGCACGACACCGGAGGCGCCGGCGAGCAGGTCGTGCTGGGTCGCGGTCACCCGGATCACGGCCTCGCCGACGAGCGCCTCACCGATGGCGGACGCGGCGAGGGAGAGCGCCTCCTCGAGGTCCTCGGAGCGGACCATCAGCCGCGCTGCGGCGGTGATCCGCGCCGCGGCGTCGAGCCAGCGGTCGTCGTTCGCTGCGGTCGCCGGACGCAGGTCGGTCACGGGCCCTCCAGGGTATGCGTGGGAAGGCCCGCGAACTTGGAGGCAGGACAGTGTTGCATCCCGTGACGCCGCCGGACAAAGCACGACACGAGGCAATTGCCGTTCTCGACCGATTCCCCCGGGGCCCAAGGCCGCACGCGCTCGACCTCCGGAGCCCGCGGCTTCGGAGGTCGAGTCTCGGGCCTTGACGTCGATGGTCAGGCCTGGTCGGGGTCCTGTCCGCTCTCGACGACGCGCGCCGCGATCTCGCGCAGCTTGACGTTGCGGTTGAGCGAGGCCTGCCGCAGCATCTCGAAGCCCTGCGTCGCCGTGATGCGGTGGCGCTCGATGAGGACGCCGACGGCGTGACCGATGAGCCGGTGGCTCTCGATGGCCTGCTCGAGCTGGAGCTCCTTCTGCGCGCGCGCCTGCCGCGCGACGACGCGGTCGACGGCCTGGCCGAGCGACTGCGCGAGCAGGTCGCCGACGATGAGCTCGTCGCTCGAGACGAGACGCGGCTCGTCGAACTGCACCCAGGTCCGGCAGTCCGACTCGTGCGCCGTCGGGAGGAGCAGCAGGCCCTCCCGCTTGTCGTCGACCAGGACGTCGTGGCGGTGCGGCGAGGAGTCGAGCCCCTGCCGGATGCCCGGTTCGAGGTCGTCGACGGCCACCCGTCCGCGCGGGGACAGCACGACCGGCTGCCCCTTCGTCGGTGAGACGCGCAGGGTCACCGCACCGTCGAAGAGCACGGTGAAGCCGGTGACGGCCGTGGCGAGCACCTGGTCGAGCTCCTCCGCGGTGGCGAGGTCGACGGCGATCCGGGCGGCGAGCTCGCGCCGCAGACGGGACTCGCGCTCGCGCGTCTCGTCCCGGACGACGACGATGACGAAGCCGTCGTGCTCCGCCGTGCCCGGCACGCTCGCCGACCGGACGTGGACCCAGGCCTCACCGCCACCGCGCCGGAGGATGCGGTAGCGGTCGTCCTCGACGGGTCGGCCGGACCGGAGCATCTCCATGCGTCGCTGGTGCTGGTGGTGCTCGTCGGAGGACTCCGACTCCCGGATCCACCACGGGTACGGCGGCACGAGCGGGCCGTCCGCGAGCGACCAGCCGAAGGTCCGGGTGAACACGTCGTTGACCTGGACGACGAGGCCCTCGGCGTCGACGACGACGAACGGCTCCTGGATGGCTCCGAGGATCGCCCGCAGCCACGCGGCGTCGCGCGACCGCGATCGGGCCCGCACGAGGTTGGCGGCGAGGCGCGCGCGGAGCTCCTGGGGCTGGAACGGCTTGATGACGTAGTCGTCGGCACCCTCGAGCAGCCCCGTGGTGCTGGCCTCGACGCCGGCCCGCGCGGAGAGCAGGACGACGGGCAGGTCGCGCAGGCTCGCGTCGGCCCGGATCTCGCGCACGAGGGTCAGGCCGTCCATGCGGGGCATCATGACGTCGGCGAGGACGATCGACGGACGTCGGGCGCGCAGGTGCTCGAGGGCCTCGACCCCGTCGCGCACCGACACGACGTCGTAGTCCACGACGCAGTGGCGCGCGATGTAGTCGCGCATGTCGTGGTTGTCCTCGACGACGAGCAGGGTCGGACGCACGCCGTCCGGCTGCGTGGCCGGCGACATCGGCCCGCGGAGCGGCTCGGGGTCCGCGGACGACGCCTGCATCTCGGCCGCGACCGCGTCGCGCACGACCCAGCTGCTCGCCTCGTGGATGAAGGACTCGGCCGAGCGCGGCGTGATCGAGGGGCGCAGCGCGGCCCGCTCCGCGGGCCGGCCCCACGGGAAGGACACGGTGAAGATGCTGCCCCTCCCCTGCCGTGACTGCACGGCGACGCGGCCGCCGAGCAGGTCGACGAGCTGGCGCACGAGCGACAGGCCGATGCCGGCGCCCTCGCGCGATCGTCGGTCGTCGCCGCGGTCGAGCTGCCGGAAGCGGTCGAAGACGAGGTCGAGGTCCTTCTCGGCGATGCCGATGCCGGTGTCGCTGACCGAGACGGCGAACCCGGTGTCGGTCCCGCCCAGGTGGAGCGAAATGCGTCCGCGCGTCGTGAACTTCAGGGCGTTCGACAGCAGGTTGAGCACGATGCGCTCGAACATGTCGACGTCGACGTAGGCCTCGTGGTCGAGGTCGTCGCACACCACCTCGAACTCGAGTCCCGTGCGCTCGATGGCCGGGCGGAAGTTCGCTCCGATGCCGGTGACGAGCTCCTCGACGTCGGCCCGGACCCAGTGCGGCTCGACGGCCCCGGCCTCGAGCCTCGTGAGGTCGAGGATGCGGTCGACGAGGCCCGCGAGTCGGTCGGTGTTGCGGAGGATCAGCTCGAAGCGCTGGCGCTGCTCGGGGTCGAGGCCGTCGGCGGCGAGGGCGTCCTGCACGGGGCCGGCGATGAGCGTCAGCGGGGTGCGCAGCTCGTGGCTGACGTTGGCGAAGAAGTCGGACTTCGCCACGTCGAGCTCGGCCAGCGCCTCGGTACGGTGGCGCTCCTCCTGGAGACGGCGGATGCCGCTCAGCGCCATCGCGACGTGGGAGGCGCACAGCTCCGCGTAGACCTGGAGCTGGGCGTCCCACGGGCGGCGGGGGTTCTCGGTCAGCAGCAGGTGCGCGGTGGGCTCGAGCAGCCCGGGCTCGACGACGGGGACGACGTGCACGACCTCTCCGTCGACGGCTCCGCTCGGCGGCTCGTCCCCCTCGACGTGCCACCGGATGTCGCTCGCGAGGTGGTCGTTGACCTGGGAGCCGAGCACCTCCAGCGCGCGGATGCGCACGTCCTCGGGCGTGTCGGCGTCGGCCAACGCCGCCACGAGCCGGGCCGACATCTCGTCGCGCCGCTCGGCGAGCACCTTGGCGGTGGTCTCGGTGGCGATGTCGACGACGCCGACAACCTGGCCGTCGTCATCGTGGATCGCGCCGAAGGACCACGTGAAGTACGCCTCCTCCAGGAAGCCGTACCGGTCGACGACCAGCAGCTCGTCCTCGACCCAGGTCGCGGGACCGCCACTGACGACGCCATGGAGCATCGGTCCGATGACGTCCCAGATCTCGGGCCACACCTCACGGATGGGGCGACCCCACGCGCCGGGGTGCTTGCTCTCGCCGAGGAGGCCGCGGTAGCCGTCGTTGTAGAGCATGGAGAGCTCCGGACCCCAGCAGACGAGCATGGGGAAGCGCGACGACAGGCAGACGTCGACGAGGACGCGCAGGTTGGCCGGCCAGGACTCGACGGGCCCCAGCGAGGTGGCCGACCAGTCGGTGCGCAGGAAGAGGTCACGCATCCCCGTCGGGGACGAGGGCACGCCGCCGCTCGAGGCGTTCGTCGTGGGGGCGGCGCCGGGCAGGCCGCCCTCAGGGTGGTGCGGGGTCACACGACCTCCGGGACTGGGGTCAAGAAACTGCCTCCGGCGGCATTCCACAGCGGCGCGCCCCGTCTGCTTGAGGCGAGCACAGTCTGACACACACAGACGGCTCGGTGAGGCGCGAACCTAGCGCTCGGGCCGCCACACGACGAGCGCCTGCGACGACGGGGCGCGGGGCGGGCGCTGGCCGGGTCGGACCGCCACGACCTCGCCACGTGGACCGACCGCGAAGACCCGGGCGCCGGCCGACAGAGCCGCCTGGGCCGCCGCCAGGTCGGCGGCGAGCTCCTCGACCCGTGACCGGAGGGCGGTCACGTGGTTCTCGAGGTCGAGGATGCGCTGGATGCCGGCCAGCGAGACACCCTCCTGTGACAGGCGCTGCACCTCGCGGAGCAGCTCGACGTCGCGCGTGCTGTAGCGCCGTCCGCCCCCGCGCGTGCGCGACGGTGAGACGAGGCCGAGCCGGTCGTACTGCCGCAGCGTCTGGGCGTGCATGCCGGCCAGCTCGGCCGCGACGGAGATGACGAAGACGGGTGCGTCGTCGTCGTGCCCACCGGGGCGGGCGCTCTTGCGGGCCATCGTCGTCACCTCGCTCGTCAGGCTCGGGCGCGCTGGAAGAGGTCGGCCCGGGGGTCGTGGCCGTTCTCGGCCGCAGCCATCCGCTCGATGGCCTCGCGGGCCTCGTCGGTCAGCCGTTGCGGCACGACCACCTGCACGCGGGCCAGCAGGTCGCCGGCGGCGTCGCCCCGTTTGACGCCGCGCCCCTTGACCCGCAGCACGCGGCCGCTCGGGGTGCCCGGCGCCACCTTGACCTTGACCGACCCGCCGTCGAGCGTCGGGACCGCGACGGTCGCGCCGAGCGCGGCCTCCGCGAAGGTGACGGGCAGGTCGAGGGTGAGGTTGTCGCCGTCACGTCCGTAGACCGGGTGCTTGTCGACCCCCACCGTGAGGATGAGGTCACCGGCCGGTGCGCCGGCGTCGCCCTGGCGACCCTTGCCGCGCAGGCGGATCCGCTGCCCGTCCTTGACGCCCGCAGGGATGCGGGCATTGATGCGACCGAGATCGGGGGAGCTGAGCGAGACCGTCGAGCCCTCGACGGCGTCGCGGAAGCCGATGCGCGTGTTGGCCTGGACGTCGGCTCCGGGGCGTGGACCGGCCGTCGCGCCGTAGCCGCCGTAGCCGGCGCCGGGTGCACCACCGCCGAACATCTGCCCGAGGATGTCCTCGAGGTTGGGCTGGCCGCCTGCGCCACCGGTGTCGAAGCGCACGCGCTGCCCACCGGGACCACCCGCCCCGCCGAAGGCGGAGAAGATGTCCTCGAAACCGGCGCCCTGGCCGCCCGCGCCGCCCGCGGTGAAGCGGGCACCGCCGTGCGACATGGCGCGGATCGCGTCGTACTCGCGCCGCTTCTCGGGGTCGGACAGGACGGCATACGCCTCCCCGACCTCCTTGAATCGCTCCTCGGCCTTGGGGTCGCCGACGTTGTGGTCGGGGTGCATGGTGCGCGCGACCTTGCGGTACGTCTTCTTGATCGTCGCGGCGTCGGCGTCCTGGGGCACGCCGAGGATCGYGTAGAAGTCCTTCTCGAACCAGTCCTGACTAGCCATGGCGCACCTCCTCGTTCACGGTGACTCTCACGCTGCTCCCATCATCGGGTATGCCGCCGGGCTGCGTGCGCAGCCCGGCGGCGGACGTCTCAGGCGGGGTCGGCAACCGAGACCCGGGCGGCGCGGACGAGCCGGTCGCCGATGCGGTAGCCCGGCTGGAGCACCTGGACGACGGTCGTGCCGGTCGCCCCCTCGGGCAGCTCGGCCTCGACGTGCATGAGGGCCTCGTGCACGTTGGGGTCGAACTCCTGGCCGGCCTCGCCGACGCGTTCGACGCCGAAGCGACCGAGGGTCGCCTCGAGCTTGTCGGCGATCGCGGCGAAGGGGCCACCGGCGAGGTCGCCGGCCTGGCGGGCCATGTGGATGTCGTCGAGGACCGGGAGCAGCGACTCGACGACGCTGCCGACCGCGGTGTGGCGGATGACCTCACGGTCGCGGTCGACGCGCTTCTTGTAGTTGACGTACTCGGCCTGCAGCCGCTGCAGGTCGGCGAGCAGCGTCGCGGCCATGGTGTCCTCCTCGGCGAGGGCCACGCCCTCGGTCTCCGAGGACTCGCCGGCGTCGCCGGTCTCGTTGGAATCGGTTGCGGTGTGGTCGAACTCGTCCTCACCACCGGGCTCGGACGACGCGCCCGCGCCGCCCTCGTAGTACGTGTGATGGCGCTCGCCGTGGGCGGAGCCTGCCCGCGGCGGGGTGCCGGCGGCGTCGCCGCCGGCACCCGTCGCGCCCGTCGCGGTCACGTCAGGCTGTTCGCCGGGCGTGCCGTGCTTCGGGGACTCGGTCACTTGGCGTCCTTGACCTCGTCGTCGTCGACGACCTCGGCGTCGACGACGTCGTCGTCGTCCGTGCCGGACCCACCGGGCGTGGTGTCGTCGGCGGGGGCGCCGTGCTGCGCCCCGGCGGCGCCCGCGGCGTTCGCGGAGGCCTGCTCGGTGGCGTACACGGCCTGGCCCATGGCCTGCGACTTCGTGTTGAGGTCCTCGACCTTGGCCTTGATGTCGTCGGCGCTGGCCTCGGACCCCTCGGCGATGGCGGCCTTGAGGTCGGCGAGCGACTCCTCGACCGGCGTCTTGACGTCGGTCGGGACCTTGTCGCCCGACTCCTTGAGGAAGGACTCGGTCGAGAAGACGAGCTGCTCGGCCTGGTTCCTGACCTCGGCCTCCTCGCGACGCTTCTTGTCCTCGTCGGCGTGCGCCTCGGCGTCCTTGACCATCTTGTCGATCTCCTCCTTCGACAGGGCCGAGCCGCCGGTGATCGTCATCTTCTGCTCCTTGCCGGTGCCCTGGTCCTTGGCGGAGACGTTGACGATGCCGTTGGCGTCGATGTCGAAGGTGACCTCGATCTTCGGCACACCGCGCGGCGCCGGCGCGATGCCGGTCAGCTCGAAGGTGCCGAGCGACTTGTTGTGCTGCGCGATCTCACGCTCACCCTGGAAGACCTGGATGAGGACGGACGGCTGGTTGTCGTCGGCGGTGCTGAAGATCTCGGAGCGCTTCGTCGGGATCGCGGTGTTGCGCTCGATGAGCTTGGTGAACAGGCCACCCTTGGTCTCGATGCCGAGCGAGAGCGGCGTGACGTCGATGAGCAGGACGTCCTTGCGCTCACCCTTGAGGACACCGGCCTGCAGGCTCGCGCCCATGGCGACGACCTCGTCGGGGTTGACACCCTTGTTGGGGGCCTTGCCGCCGGTCAGCTCGGTGACGAGGGCGGTGACGGCCGGCATGCGGGTGGAGCCACCGACGAGCACGACGTGGTCGATGTCGGCGACCTTGATGCCGGCATCCTCGATGACCTTGTGGAACGGCGCCTTGGTGCGGTCGAGGAGCGACTTGGTCATCTGCTCGAACTGCGCGCGGGTGAGGTTCTCGTCGAGGTGGATCGGGCCCTCGGGCGTCATCGAGATGTACTGCGCCGAGATGTTGGTGCTCGTCGCGGTGGAGAGCTCCTTCTTGGCGCGCTCGGCCTCGTCGCGGAGGCGCTGCATCGCGATCTTGTCCTTGGACAGGTCCTGGCCGGTCTTGTTCTTCACCTGCGTGATGAGGTGCTGGACGACGACGTCGTCCCAGTCGTCACCACCGAGGTGGTTGTCACCGTTGGTGGCGCGCACCTGGATCGTGGCGAAGCCGTCCTCGGCGTCCTTGCCGACCTCGAGGAGGGACACGTCGAACGTGCCGCCACCGAGGTCGAAGACSAGGATGAGCTCGTCCTCCTTGCCCTTGTCGAGGCCGTAGGCGAGCGCGGCCGCGGTGGGCTCGTTGACGATGCGCAGGACGTTGAGGCCCGCGATCTCACCGGCCTCCTTCGTGGCCTGGCGCTCGGCGTCGTCGAAGTACGCGGGGACGGTGATCACGGCGTCCGTGACGGTCTCACCGAGGTAGGACTCGGCGTCGCGCTTGAGCTTCTGCAGGATGCGCGCGCTGATCTCCTGGGCGGTGTAGGTCTTGCCGTCGATCTCGGGCGACTTCCAGTCGGTGCCCATGTGGCGCTTGACCGAGCGGATCGTGCGGTCGACGTTCGTGACGGCCTGGCGCTTGGCGACCTCGCCGACGAGAACCTCGCCGTTCTTGGAGAACGCGACGACGGAGGGGGTGGTGCGCCCGCCCTCGGCGTTCGCGATGATGCTCGGCTCGCCGCCCTCGAGGACGGAGACGGCCGAGTTGGTGGTACCGAGGTCGATTCCGACGGCACGTGCCATGGGTGACTCCTTGATGATCTAGGTGGAGACCGTGGTGCTGGTGGTCCGGGTGAAACAGGTCCTCGCTCAATCTGCTCCCGCTCCGACGTGATTGTCAAAACCGGACTCGCAAATCTTGCGTTCACCCGACTCAACTCTGGGCTCTCGCGGATTGTTCCCGTCCGGGACACAGTCTTGGTGGCTAGCGTCGTGACCGGAGGTGCCTCATGCCGACGCACACGACTCGCACCGCGCTCGCATCGACCATCGCCGTCGGCCTGAGCACGCTCTCGCTGGCCGCCTGCTCCGCCGGCGCGCCGAGCTCTGCCGGCGCCACCTCCGCGGGCACGTCCTCGACGTCGTCTCCGGCCGCCTCGACGGTGGCGACGACCAGCGCGACGACCGGCGCCGCGACCACCTCCCCGACCACCTCACCGACCACGGGGACGACGCGTACGCCCTCGGCGACCTCGAGCGGGCCGGCCACCCCGACGGGTGCGCCACCCACCTCGACGCCGGGGCGGGCGACCGGGACGGCGACGGTGGTGCGCACCCTGGCCACCGGGATCGACGTGCCGTGGGGCCTGGCCCGGCTGCCCGACGGGACCGTCCTCGTCTCGGCGCGCGACAGCTTCCGGGTCTACCGCCTCGACGTCGCCGCGGCCCGGCTGGGCCGGGTCGGCACGGTGCCGGGCGTCGTCTCGAACGTCGCACAGCAGGGTGAGGCAGGCCTGCTCGGCATCGCCGTCTCGCCCACCTTCCCCCGCGACCACCTCGTCTACGCCTACTACTCCACGGCGGGCGACAACCGCATCGCGGCGATCCCGTGGGACCCGTCCGCGCCGGCAGGTCGCCAGCTCCGGACGCCACGGGTGCTCGTCAGGGGCATCCCCCACAACGTGCACCACAACGGCGGCCGGATCGCGTTCGGGCCGGACGGCTACCTCTACGCGACGACCGGGGAGGCGCAGCAGCCGGCGCTCGCCCAGGACAAGGGCTCGCTCGGCGGCAAGATCCTGCGGATGACGACCGCCGGGCGCCCGGCCCCGGGCAACCCGTTCGGGACGCTCGTGTGGTCCTACGGCCACCGCAACGTCCAGGGCATCGCCTGGGACGCCGCCGGTCGCCTCTGGGCGTCCGAGTTCGGTGACCACAGCGAGGACGAGCTCAACCTCATCCGCCCCGGCCGCAACTACGGCTGGCCGCAGACGGAGGGGCGCACGAGCCGGGCGGGCATCACGGGCCCGGTCGCCCAGTGGGGCCCACCGGAGGACTCGCCGAGCGGCATCGCGATCGCGCAGGGATCGGTGTGGATGGCGGCCCTGCGCGGGCAGCGGCTGTGGCGCATCCCGCTCGACGGCTCGGCGACCGCGGCGACGCCCCAGGACTTCCTCGTCGGTCGCTACGGGCGGCTGCGCAGCGTGCTCGCCGTCGGACCGGACACCCTGCTCGTGACGACGAGCAACCGCGACGGGCGGCAGAGCCCGGGGGCGGGGGACGACCGCATCCTGCTCGTCCGGGTGACCTGAGCCTCCTCAGATCGACAGTCGAGACTGGACAGTCTGGACTGATGAGTTCTACGGTCGGGTCATGGCACCACGCACCGGCTCGCACGCGATCGCGCCGACGGCCGCGCGCGCGGCCCACGACATCCGGGTCACCTTCAGCCGGCTGCGGCGCCGCCTGCGCGACGTCGCCGAGCTCGACGGCCTCACCCCCTCCCAGACCGCCGTCCTGAGCCGGCTCCTGGGCGACGGCGACGCCACGGCCAGCGCCCTCGCCGCGGGCGAGCAGGTGCGACCGCAGTCGATGGCGGCGACCCTGGGGGTGCTCGAGGAGCGTGGACTCGTCGAGCGCCGCCCCGACCCCACCGACGGCCGCCGCCAGCTCGTCGCCCTCACGCGGGAGGGTCGCAGCCGCATCGACGTCAGCCGGGCGGCTCGGGAGGAGTGGCTCTCCCGAGCCCTCACCGACCACTTCACCGAGGCCGAGCGACACACCGTCCTCGAGGCGATGGTGCTGCTCGACCGCCTCTCGCGCCGATGACGCGTCCACCCTCCTCCGGCCGCTTCGACCGGCGTCTCGTCGCGCCGATGGTCCTCGGGTCGGTCCTCAACCCGGTCAACTCCTCGATGCTCGCCGTCGCGCTCGTCCCGATCGGCCTCGCGCTCGACGCTCCCCCGTCGGAGACCATCTGGCTCGTCTCGGCGCTCTACCTCGCCACCGCCGTCGGGCAGCCGGTCGTCGGGCGGCTCGTCGACCTCCACGGCCCCCGACGCCTCTACCTCGCGGGCACCGCGCTCGTCGGCCTGGCCGGCATCCTCGGCGCGCTCGCGCCGTCACTCGGGGTCCTCGTGCTCGCCCGGGTGCTCCTCGGCATCGGCACCTGCGCGGCCTATCCCGCCTCGATGGTGCTCATCCGCAGCGAGTCGGTTCGCACCGGCACCGACTCGCCGGCCGGGGTCCTCGCCGCGCTCTCGGTCGCCAACCAGACGGTGGCCGTCATCGGCCCCACGCTCGGCGGACTGCTCATCGGGCTCGGTGGCTGGCGCACGATCTTCATAGTCAACGTGCCGCTCGCGATCACCTGCCTCGTCCTCGGCTCGCTGCGCCTCCCCCGCGACGAGCAGCTGCACCGCGACGCCGATGCGACCCGACCCCGCGGGCTGGACGTCGCAGGCATGGTCCTGTTCGCCGTCACGCTGACCGCGCTGCTGCTCTTCCTCATGGAGCCCGCGGTGACGCACTGGCCGCTGCTGCTCGTCATCGCCGTCGCCGGCGCGGGACTGGTGGTGCGCGAGCGGCGTGCCGACGACCCCTTCATCGACGTGCGCGTCCTCGCCGGCAACGGCCCCCTGCTCGCGACGTACGTCCGGCAGCTGCTCGCCTTCACCGTGAGCTACGCCTTCCTCTACGGCTTCACGCAGTGGCTCGAGCAGGGTCGTGGTCTCTCCGCCACCGGCGCCGGGCTCGCGCTGCTGCCGATGTTCGTCGTCGCCATCACCGTCACGTCGGTCTTCGGCCGACGCGAGCAGGTCCGCGGCAAGCTCCTCGTCGGCGGGGCGCTCCAGGTCCTCGCCTGCCTGGGGCTTCTCCTGCTCCACGACGACTCCCCCCTCTGGCTCGTCGTCGCCGTCGTCGTCGTGGTCGGGGTGCCGCAGGGTCTCATCGGCCTGGCGAACCAGACCGCCCTCTACCGTCAGGCCGACCCCGACCGCCTGGGCTCGTCCGCCGGCCTGCTGCGCACGTTCATGTACCTCGGCGCCATGCTCGCCGCCGCCGCCAACGCGGCGGCCTTCCCCGACCGCGCCGACACCGCGGGCCTGCACGGACTCGCCGTCGTGCTCACCGTCGTCGCCGTCCTGCTCCTGCTCATGTCGGCCCTCGACCGCTCCCTCGGTCGCCGTCGACCCACCGGCTCGTCCGTCCCCAGCACCCCCGCGACGTCCCCGACCCGAGAGGCAAGCCACCCCTGACCTCGGCGCCCCCAGCCCGGCTAGCTCCCGACGACGCGTCGCTGCTCGAACGCCGCCCGCAACGGGCCGACGTCGGCCTCGGGCACCCGCTCGTGCGCGAGGTCGTACGTCTCCTCGACGAGGGCGACCAGGGTCGCGACCGCGTCGTGCGGGGACGCGACGAGGAGAGACCGGATGCGCTCGACGAGACGGTCGGGCCGGTGGGCGAGCAGGGTGGCCTCGCGGTCCAGCCACTTGTGGAAGGGATGGGGCATCCACACCCGGTTGACGGCGAAGAGCGCGTCGAGCACCCCCTGCACGCCGTCGAGCAGGTCGCGGTGGAGCAGCACGACGTCGTCCCGGGCCGCGAGCATCTCGAGCCGCTCGCGGGGCCTCAGGTCGAGGGCCTCGAGCACCTGGGCGACGGCCAGCGCCTCCGGGTAGACGTCGCACCGCGTCCGCCACGCCTCGATGACCACGTGGCCGTGCAGGGGTATGCCGTCGCGCAGGGCCGTGACGCGCACCTGCAGCTCGGCGTCGGTGTCGCCCGCGAGCACGCGGTCGAGATAGGTGTCGATGGTCGACGTGACGAAGCCGCTGACGTCGGTCTTGACGCCGCCGACGAGCAGGCCGTCGGCCCACTCGTGGTCGTCCTCCTCCGCATAGACGCGGGTGAGCCCGGCGCCCTCGATCGCCGCCTCGCGGTCGGCGACGGTCGGCGGGGAGGACCAGTAGACGTCGAGCTCGATGTCGGACGACGCGTCGGCGAGCCCGCGCGCCACGGACCCGCCGATGAGCGCCGCTGCGACCTTGGGGTTCGCGGCATACGCCCGGACAGCCTTGCGCGCCAACGCGATCCGTCGTTCGACAGCGTCCACGGACATCCCGTCAGCCTGCTGCAGGGATGCGCACGCTCGACACCGTGGTCAGCACCGGGTGGGCGTCGTCGCCGTCGCGGATCTCGCCGCCACGCCAGACGATCGAGAGGTCCCGACCCTGGACGGTGAGCTCGGCGAGACAGTTGTCGAACCACGGACCGTCGGTGACGACCCACGGGTAGGCCGGGTCGGGCACGTGCTTCGAGCGCTCGGCGACGAACCGCATGGGGCGCACCAGCCCACGGGCGAAGGCGGACATCATGACGCGCACCATCCGCGGCATGGGGTTGCGGATCGGCGAGCAGACGGCCTGGATGACGCGGGACGTCGCACCGTGGCGGGTCCTCGCGTCGACGACCTCGGCGACGTAGGAGTTGTGGACGTCGCCCGAGAGGAAGACGACGCTGGCCGGAGCCGCACCGCGCTCGCCCCGCGCCACCTGCATCACCATGTCGAAGACCTCGACGAAGCCGTCGTTGAAGGCGGCCCAGTGCTCGAGGTCGATGGACTGCCGGACCTTCTCGGCCCGGTCGGCGACGACACGTCCGTGCGTGCCCATGGCGAGCACCTCGTCGATCGCCTCGAGGTCGTGCAGCCCGGGAGGGAGCATGAACGGCAGGGACGTCCCGATGAGCAGGTGCTCGACGTCGCCGGTCAGCTGCTCGTCGAGCCAGCTCATCTCGTCGGGGTCGAGCATCGAGCGGTGCTTCGGCTCGAGGACCCGGGCGGCGCGCGAGTCGACGACGACGAGCCGGACGTCACCGAGATCGCGCCGGAAGCTCCAGCGGTAGACCTCGGGGTGGCGGTCGGAACGGCGGGCGAGGTCGAAGACGGCCTCGGTCAGGTCGAGCTCCTCACCGCCGGGGTCGGCGCCGGCGAGGACCTGCGCGTAGATCTCGTCGTCGGCGAGCTGCGACGGGGAGAGGTTGCCGATGTGCTGGTAGACCCAGTACGAGGAGAGGCCGCCCATGAGCCGCTCGTGCCACCACGGGGTGCGGTTGATCTCCTCGTGCCAGGTCCACGACGTGTTCCAGTCGTCGCGGATGTCGTGGTCGTCGAAGATCATGCAGCTCGGCACCGTCGAGAGGAGCCAGCGGTTCGCCGCGTCGCCCCACGCGAGCCCGTAGAGGTGGGCGTACTCCTCGTAGTCCTTGATCTCCTCACCCGGTGGCTCGGTGATGTCGCGGCGGGAGGCGATGAACTCGCGCATCGCCTCGGACGTCTCGTCGGCGTAGACCTGGTCACCGAGGAAGGCCACGAGGTCGGGCCACACCTCCTCGCCCCGGGCCAGGGCGAGCGCGAGCGTGCGCAGCGCGTCGACGCCGTTGGTGCGGTGCCCCTCACGGTCGTGCGGCACGGTGGTGCGGCAGGAGCCGAAGAGCAGCCGCGTGGGTCGGCCGCGGTCGATGGTGCGGATGCGTGGGGGTGGGAAGGCGCTGTCGGGCTGGGGCCAGACCAGTGTGTCGTCGATGCTGACGGTGTAGTCCCACGACCCGCCCGGCTCGAGGCCGTCGACGACGACGAGCGCGTAGTGGTGGCCCTTGACGGCGAAGGTCGGGGCCGTCCAGTCGCGACCGTCGGCGTGCACCGCGACGACTCCCGGACCGGAGGTCTCGACCCACACCGTCGCATCGGTCTCACCGATGTAGCGCAGCATCGGGCCGAGGACGAGCGGCGCGATCTCGTGGCCGGTCACGACGGCAGGTTCTCGTCGAAGAAGGCGAGCGTCCGGTCCCACGCGTCGGCCGCCACCTCGGCGTTGTACTTCGACGGCGAGGTGTCGTTGAAGAAGGCGTGCCCGACGCCGTGGTAGACGCGCGCCGTGAAGTCGACGCCCGCCTGCTCCATCCGTGACTCGAGCTCGGGCACTCCGTCGGTGATGCCGTGGTCGTCCTCGCCGTAGAAGGCGAGGACGGGGCACCCGATCGTCGCAGGGTCGGCGTTCTCGGGGAAGTGGCCGTAGAAGGGCACCGCCGCGCGCAGCCGCGGGTCCGCAGCCGCGAGGGCGAAGGCGTACGTCCCGCCGAAGCAGAAGCCGACGACGCCCACCCGGCCGTCGACGCCCGGCTCGTCGACGAGCGCGTCGACGACGGCGCGCAGGGCGGGCACGGCCCACGTGGCGAACTCCGGCTGCCGGGCCGGCGTGGTGGCTGCGCGCATCTGCGGCTGGGCCGCGAGCCGGTCCTCCTCCGACGCGCTGAACATCAGCTCGAAGATCCGCGCGCCCACCTCGGGCGTCAGCCCGACGTGACCGAGCAGGTCGGGCGCGACGGCGACGTAGCCCTGTGCGGCGACGCGGTCGGTGACGTCCTTGATGTGGTCGGCCAGCCCCCAGATCTCCTGGATGACGACCACGGCGCCGCGCGGCGTCCCGGTCGGGTCGGCGCGGTACGCGGTGAGGTCGTGCTCGGGGAGGTCGATCATCGTGCCCATGCCCCATTCCTACCCCCTGGTGCCGGGTCGCGGGTGTGAGGATGGCGTCGTGCCCACCCAGCCCGCCGCCGTCACGAGGGCGCTCGCGCACGTGCGCGGCCTCTCGACGGGACGCCCGCTCGACCCGACGTTGCGCGTCACCCTCAACTTCCACCCGGACCGGCTCGTGCGCGGCGAGCCGGTCCTCGCCGTCATGGCCCGCGACGGCGTCTACCGCTCCCAGTTCGAGACGGGCACGGGCAACGGTGGGCTGACGGCGCACCCCGGTGGGGACCGGTGGCGCTGGGAGAGCCGGATCTTCGGCGGCGCCTACGACGACGCCGAGCCGGCGCTGCGGCCGAAGTACGGCGCCCTCGACCTGCACCGGAGCCCGTACGGCGCCGCGCCACGCTTCGGGTCGGCCCACGTGCGGCTGGCGGCGCACACGCTGGACCGGACGACGTTCTGCTTCCCCGACAGCGTCTTCGAGCCCGAGCACTTCGGCACCGCAACGGCCTTCGCGCTCGGCGAGCATGCCGAGGCCGCCGACCACGACCTCCTCGACGACTACGTCGAGGCCCACGCCCACGGGGTGCTCGACCTCGCCCGTGACGTCGAGGCGCTCGTGCTCGACCCCGGTTATCGGGGCACCGACGTCGAGGCCGACGCGCTCCGGCTCGGCGTGCCCGTCGAGTGGCACCCGGGCTACCGGCTCGACGTCGGGACCCTCCGCGCCCACCCGGGCTACCGCGRGCCGGAGTTCGTCGCGCTCGGTGAGTCGCTCGCCGTCGACGGCGTCGTCACCCCGCAGGTCATCGGGGACGCCTCACGAGCAGGGCGGCACGACGAGCAGTCCCTCAAGCGGGTCTGGCACTACGTCGCGCGGTTCGGATCCGTTTCTGCCTGAAGGGTGCCCGCCTCGTCGCCGGTGACCACGGTCGTCACGACCGATGTCACCGACGGGCGGCGAGGCGTCGACGAGAAGCCGAACCGGCAGGGCGGGTCGACCGGCGCGAGGCCACCCAGCACCGCACCGTCGAAGCAGCCGTCGAGCGCCGTCACCGCGTGCAGGTCGGTGGCTCCGTAGAACTCCTGACGGCCCTCGAGCGCCGTGCCGCGGGTGCGGACCCCGCGCAGGACGACCCGGGCGACGGGGTCGACGACCGTCGCCCACCTTGGACTCGACGCGACGCGCGCGGGCACGGCCCGCAGGAGCCGGCCGAGCGGCCTACGCCCTCCGACCGTGAGGTCGAGGGACAGGGAGGGCGAGCTGACCTGCCAGCGGTCGCGGCTGGCGCGCACGGTGATCGGCTCGAGCCGCACCTCGTCGAAGGCGTACGTCGCCCCGATGAACGTCGCGACCTCCGGGGTCGGGGCGACGAGCACCCGGTGCCCGTCGGCCGTCTCGACCATCGCGTCGCCGAACGACCCGAGCGGCGTGCGCAGCCACGACCCGACGACGATCCGGACGCCGGACGTGGAGCCGACGCCGGCGATCTGCCCGTGGAAACGCTGCGCTGGCACGGTCCGAGCGTAGGTCAGCCGCGGAGCCGCACTCACTCGACCCGCGAGACGGTCTCCTCGATCCCTGCGACGAGCTTCGAGTAGTCGTCGGTGGGCGAGCCGCCGAGGACCGAGCCCCACGCCGGGACGAGCTCGGGACCGTAGCGGTGGCCGTAGCCGTCAGGCGGGTCGTGGCCGACGGCCATGTCGGTGGTCAGCTGCCAGAAGGTCACGAAGGGGATCCACGTGACGTCGGGGTTGACGTCGTGACCCCGCGGCTCGCGCAGCCAGTCGGGCTCGGCGCCGAGCAGGGCAGGGTTCCACCAGACGACGGGGTCGGACGGGTGCTGGGCGTAGACGAAGCGCGGGAAGTCCCACGCGCCGTAGTCGCGACCGTAGTAGTCGTGGGTCAGCTGGTCGCCGCTCGCCGCGAAACGGATGTGCAGGCCCGCGTCGACGACCGGGACGATCTCGGGCGACCCCTCGTTGCGTCGGGCGGTCAGCGACTCCGCGATGTCGGTGAAGCTCGGGGTGCCGACCCAGACTCCGCCCWGCGCACGGGCCAGCATGTCGTCGGCGTCCTTGAACGCCGCCTGCCCGCCGTAGGACCCGAGCGACTCCCCGCCGACGACGAGCTGCGGACGGTCGTCGGGCGGCAGCGTGCGCCACACGGCATACACCTTGTCGAAGAGCGCCTTGCCCGCCTCGCGAGGAGTGTCGCGGTCGGTCATCATCGACATCGCGCTCGGCAGGTAGGAGTACTGCATCGCCGCGATCGCGCTGTCGCCGTTGCTGAGGTACTCGACGGACTGGGCCGACCAGTCGTCGACCCACCCGGTGCCCGTCGTCGTGAAGACCGCGAGCACCCGGCGGTTGAAGGCTTTGGTGCGCTTGAGCTCGGCGACCACGGCATTGGCGACGTCGGAGACCGTGCGGTCGGGCGTCCGGCCGGCATAGACCCGGATCGGCTCGATCGCGCCACGGTCGGTCGCCGCCGTGATCTGCGCGGCCGTGGGCGCGCTCGTGACGAACATCTGGCCCTGGAAGCCGAGGCTGTCCCACGACTCGAGCGACCCCGGACCGCCCGACCGCAGGGGCGACGTCGGCGCGGCCCGACCGGTCGGGGCGGTGTTGACCTGGGCCGCGACGCCGGCGAAGGCCTGCATGCCGCGGTGGAAGAGCACGCTGTCGGTCACCCACGCCGCCGCGAGGGCCACGACGACGACGGCGGTGAGCGTCGCGATCGTCTTGGGCAGCACGTGACCGGCGGCCTCGGCGAGCTGGTGGGTCGCGCCGCGCAGACCCCGCGCGATCGCGAGGAAGAGGACGGCGACGACGGCCGCGAGCGCGAGCGCCAGGGCCCAGTCGAACGGGTCGAGGGGCGTCAGCCGGACGAACGCCGCCGTGCGCGCCTGCGAACGGACGTTGGCGACCGTCAGCCCGAGGACCGCCACCGCTCCGAAGACCGGCGCTGCGACGAGCAGCCAGTGCCGGGCCTCCCCGCTCACCGTGACGTGCAGGTCGATGAGGCGGGCCACCCGACGGACGACCCACGCGACGAAGACACCGAGCGCGTAGCCGACCACGGCGCACAGGCCGCTGATGAGGCCCTGGTAGTACCACGTGCGCGGCAGCAGGCTCGGGGCCATCGACGTGAGGAAGTAGGCGGCGCCGAAGAACAGCCCGGTGCGCGACACGTGCCACCAGGCCCGGCTCGCGCCGGGCTGGATGCGCTGGTCGGACACGTCGGGCATGGATCCACAGTAGGTCGCACCGCTGTCGCGCCGCCTCGGGTTTGACCCCTAGGTCACGACCCTGACTGGGCACCCTCACCGGGCACCCTGCCGGGCACCCGCCGGCCCGCCGGGGCACGATGGGGACATGCGAGCCCTCGAGAGCCGGATCACGACCTACAGCCGCGACGGGCTGCGCTTCGACGTGACCGACGCGGGGCCCCTGGGCGGTGACGTCGTCGTGCTGCTCCACGGCTTCCCGACCGACCGCACGAGCTGGGACCGGGTCGCCGCCCGGCTGCACGAGGCAGGGCTGCGCACCCTCGCCCCGGACCAGCGCGGCTACTCCCCCACGGCCTGCCCGCCGGGCCGGGACGCCTACCGCCTCGACGAGCTCGTCGCCGACGTCGTCGGTCTCATCGAGGCCTCCGGGCGGGAGCGGGTCCACCTCGTCGGCCACGACTGGGGCGGCGCCCTCGCGTGGCTCGTCGCCGGCAACCACCCGACCCGCATCGCGTCGCTGACCGTCCTGTCGACGCCGCACCCGGCCGCGATGTCGCGGGCCTGGCGGTCCGGCACCGAGCAGAAGCGCAAGTCCTGGTACATGGCGGCCTTCCAGGTGCCGAGGCTGCCCGAGCGGGCCCTCGCCGCCCGCTTCGACCGCCTCATGGCCCGTTCGGGCCTGCCGGCCGCCGACCGGAGCAGGTATGCCGTCCGGCTCGGTCACGCCGAGGCGCTCACCGGGCCGATCAACTGGTACCGCGCGGCCCGGCACTCCGGCGTCGCGGCGCACCGCGTCGCGGTGCCGACGACCTACGTCTGGGGCTCGCGCGACCCGTTCCTCGGCCGGACCGCGGCCGAGCTGACCCACGAGCACGTGACGGGCGACTACGAGCTCGTCGAGCTCGACGCGGGGCACTGGCTGCCCGAGACCCGGGATGCGGAGTCCGCCGCGGCGATCCTGCACCGCGTCGCGCGAGCCGGCTGAACGGCATACGCCCGCTCACCCGGAGGGTGACCGACGCCTCGCCCGATGCGGGGAACACGGGCGCGCGCGGGTAGGTTGCACGACCGTGAAGATCGACATCTGGTCCGACATCGTGTGCCCGTTCTGCTACCTCGGCAAGCGCCGCCTCGAGGGCGCGCTCGCGCAGTTCGAGCACGCCGACGAGGTCGAGGTGACGTGGCACAGCTTCGAGCTCGACCGCAACGCCGAGCCGGCGTCGGACGTCGCGCTCGTCGACCTCGTCGCCGCCAAGTACGGCACGACGCGCGAGCAGGCCGTCGCGCAGCACCGGTCGATGGCCGCGGCGGCCGCCGAGCTGGGCCTTGCGTTCAACTGGGAGCAGGCCCGCTACGGCAACACCTTCGACGCCCACCGGGTCGTCCACCTCGCCGCCGAGCAGGGCCTGGCCGACGCCGCCCACGAGCGCCTCATGCGTGCCTACTTCACCGACGGACTCGCGGTCGGTGACCGCGACGTGCTCGTGCGGCTCGCGACCGAGATCGGTCTCGACGAGGGCGCCGTGCGGGCCATGCTCGAGTCGGACGACTACGGCAACCACGTGCGCAGCGACGAGGCCACGGCCAAGATGCTCGGCATCGAGTCCGTCCCCTTCTTCGTCTTCGACCGGAAGTACGGCGTCTCGGGCGCCCAGCCCGTCGAGGTCTTCATCCAGGCCCTCCAGACCGCGTGGTCGACCCGGCACGAGGTGCCGGAGCCGGTCGCTGCCGGCGGCGGCTGCGGGGGCGGCTGCGGCGCGGGTGGCTGCGGCGGGGTCTGCGGCGCCTGAGGCACCTCTGAGGGGTGCCGGAGCCCTACCGTGGTCGGGTGGCCCACCCCCTGATGTTCGACGGCGCGGACCCCTATCTGGCCCGGGTCCGCGAGATCTGTCTGGCGCTGCCGGGCGCCGACGAGAAGGTGTCGCACGGGCGGCCGAGCTTCTTCACGACGAAGGTCTTCGTCACCTACGGCGGCACCGTCAAGGGCGACCACGACCCGGAGCCCTACCGCCAGTCCGTCCTCGTGCTCCCCGACGCCGCCGAGCGGCCGGCCCTGCTCGGTGACGCACGCTTCTACGACCCTGCCTACGTGGGTCCGTCCGGCTGGGTCGGGCTCGACCTGCGTGCGTGCGGCCCGCCGGAGGAGGTCGACTGGCAGGAGGTCGCCGAGCTCGTCGACGCCTCCTACCGGCTGACGGCACCGGCCCGCCTCGTGCGCGAGCTCGACGCCGGCTGAGCGCGGGCGCGCCCATCGTCCACCCGCAGCCGCGGGGCGCGTAAGGTACCGCTCGCTGGACGACGAAAGGCGCACATGGGACGGCACACCGATCCCGCGGCCATGGGGTCGCGGCGCGCCGCGGTGGTGACCCTGACGGTGTCCGCACTGCTCGTCATGGGCGGCTTCGCGATCCTCCACGAGTCCGCTGGGCTGCGTCCCGGCCACCGGACGACGCCCTCCACGCCCTCGGTGCCGGTGGTCACCCCGAGCAGCCGCGTCGCCGACGCCACCGAGCCCGGACGCACGCCCTCGACCTCGCCGACGACACCATCGACCTCGACGTCGACGTCGTCACCCCAGCCCTCGCTCACCACCCGCGCCCCGGCTCCTCTCGTCACCGCCCAGCAGCCGGCTCCGACCTCCTCCCCGCAGCCGTCGGGAACGGCCGGCCCGAGCCCGATCGGTCCAGCGCCCTCGACGAGGCCGGCGCCGCCGGAACGGGCCGGCGTCGCCCGGCAGGTCGTGGCCCTCGTCAACGTCGAGCGCTCCCGCGCGGGCTGCGGCCCGGTGTCGGCGAACGTCGGCCTCCGACGCGCCGCGCAGGGTCACAGCGACGACATGGCGAGCCGCGACTACTTCTCGCACACGAGCCCCGACGGGGTGACCTTCGCCCAGCGGATCCGCGCCGCGGGCTACGACGGTGGCGCCATCGCCGAGAACATCGCGGCCGGCCAGACGAGCGCCAAGGAGGTCATGCGTGCCTGGATGGCGAGTCCCGGGCACCGGGCGAACATCCTCGACTGCGCCTACCGGGACCTCGGCGTCGGCTACGCGACGGGCGGCACCTACGGCACGTACTGGACCCAGGCGTTCGGCGGCTGAGCCACCCCTAGGTTGGTGCCATGCAGCCGTGGCACGCGCAGGACCGGCACGTCGTCCGACTCGACTGGGGACCCGGCGCCGCCGAGGCCCAGACGGCGTATGCCGTCGCCGCGGGCTCGCCCGTGTGCGCGGTCGTCGTCGACGTCCTCAGCTTCACGACGTGCGTGTCCGTCGCCGTCGACGCGGGCGTCCGGGTGCACCCCTACCGCTGGAAGGACGGGTCGGCCCGGGCCTTCGCCGACGGGATCGGCGCGACGCTCGCCCGAGGTCGGTCCGAGGCCCGCGTCGACGGCGGGGTCAGCCTGTCCCCGGCCTCGATCCGTGCGGCCGGACCGCTGGGCGACCTCGTCCTGCCCTCGCCCAACGGCTCGACGACCACCGCCGTGCTGGCCGGCGCCGGGGCCGACGTCGTGGCGGCCTCGCTGCGCAACCGCGCTGCGGTGGCTGGCTGGATCGTCGACTGGCTCGACGCGTCCCGGCGCTCGCACGGTCCGGCGTCGCAGCCGGCGGTCCTCGTCGTCCCGGCCGGTGAGCGCTGGCCCGACGGGTCCCTGCGCCCGGCCGTCGAGGACCTGTGGGGTGCGGGAGCGGTCGTCGCCGCCCTGGCCGGCCTCCTCGAGCACCGAGGCGGACCCCTCCTGCTCAGCCCCGAGGCCGAGGCCGCCGGCGCGGCGTGGCTCGCCGTGGAGCACCGGGTCGACGAGGCCCTGCACGCGTGCGCGAGCGGGCTCGAGCTCGTCGAGCAGGGCTGGCCCGACGACGTGGCGGTCGCGGCCGAGCTCGATGCGTCGTCGCTCGTGCCGGTGCTGACGGACGGCGCCTACACCGCGCACCGCGCCTGAGCCGACCAACGCGGCGGCACGGCACTCGGCAAGCGGACCGCCGGCCCTACTGGCCGAGCGCCGTCCAGAAGGCCGAGGCGGCCCGGGAGGGGCGGCCGGTGCGGCGCTCCGACCAGTCGGCCGAGGTCATGAGCGCGGTGACGGCGTTGACGCCGAGCCAGCGCAGCGGCTCGGGCTCCCAGTCGCGCGATGTGCGCCCCGCCCAGGGCAGCGTCGCCAGGCCCTCGGGGTCGTCGCCGCGGATCATCGCGGCCAGCGTGCGGCCCGCGAGCGCCGAGGTGGCCACGCCGTCCCCGACGTAGCCGCCCGCGAAGGCAAGCCCGGTGTGGCGGTCGTGACGGACCGATGGGAACCAGTCGCGCGGCACGCCGAGGTTGCCGCCCCAGGCATGCGTGAAGGTGACGCCGTCGAGGACGGGGAAGAGCTCGAGGAGGATCCGGCGCAGGGCTGCGTGGACGCGCTCGTCGCGGTCGTAGAGCGGGGAGACCTTGGACGCGTAGTGGTAGGGAGCGCCCCTGCCGCCGAAGGCGATCCGTCCGTCCCGGGTGCGCTGGCCGTAGATCGTCAGGTGCCGGTTGTCGGCGAAGGTCGTGCGCTTGTCGAGGCCGATCTGCGCCCAGGTGTCGTCGGGTAGCGGCTCCGTCGCGGTCATGAGCGAGTAGATCGGTGCGATGGCGCGGCGGCGGCCCGCGACGGTCGGCGTGTAGCCCTCGGTCGCGAGCACGACGTGCTCGGCACGCACCGTGCCGTGCGGCGTGACGACCCGTCGGCTGCGCACGTCGACGGCCGTCGTGCGCTCGTGGACGACGACGCCGCGGCGCTCGACGGCGTCGGCGAGCCCGCGGACGAGCAGCGCCGGGTGGATGGCGGCACAGTGTGGGGTGAACGAGCCGCCGAGCGCGTCGCTGACGCCGGCGACCGCGGTGACCTCGTGCGCGTCGAGGAGACGGTGGTCGTCCTCGCCGAAGCCCCACTCGCGATGGTCGGCGACCTCCTCGCGGACCCGTTCGAGCTGGGCCGGGTTGCGCGCGACGGAGAGGTAGCCACCCTGCTCGAAGTGGCAGTCGATGCCCTCCGCGTCGGCGATCCTGCCGACGTCGGCGACCGTGTCGTGGAGCAGGTGCTGCATCCGCACCGCCGCGTCGCGCCCGCGCTCGGCGGCCATCCTCTTGAGCGACGCGGGGAAGAGGGCCGAGCACCAGCCACCGTTGCGGCCCGAGGCGCCGAAGCCGGCCACCTCCTTCTCGATGACGGCGACCCGGATCGTCGGGTCGGCAGCGACGAGGTGGTAGGCCGTCCACAGGCCCGTGTAGCCGGCCCCGACGACGGCGACGTCCACGTCGATGTCGGTGTCGAGCGAGGGGCGCGGCTCGATGTCGTCGATCGTGTCGTGCCAGAGGCTGAGGCCGCGGTAACCGCTCGGGGGCATGGGCGGGATCATGCCACCTCCCGGGCCCTCCGCAAGCCCTGGGAACCTGTGCCTTTTCGCTTGAATCCCCTTCCAACGCCTACGGAATCCGCGGTCCGGCGAGGTTTGGGCCATCACTTCCGCCGCGTCGCTCGGCGGGGCATGATGCGGGCATGAGCACCGTGGACCGCGCCCGTCTCGCCGAGCTGCACGCCCGAGAGCGGACAGCGTTCTCCGGGGCGCGGCCACGCTCCCGGACCCTGGCCGAGCAGGCGGCCGCGCACATGCCCGGCGGTGTCCCGATGAGCTGGATGGTCAAGTGGCCGGGCGACTTCCCGGTCTTCGTCGAGCACGCCGAGGGGGCGCACTTCACGTGCGTCGACGGCATCGACCACGTCGACCTCTGCCTCGGTGACACGGGGGCGATGATGGGGCACTCCCCCGCGCCGACGGTCGAGGCAGTGACCCGTCAGCTCTCCCGCGGGATCACGACGATGCTGCCCACCGAGGACGCCATCGCGGTCTCGGCCGGTCTCGCCGAGCGATTCGGTCTGCCCTACTGGCAGTTCACCCTCACCGCCACGGACGCCAACCGCCACGCGATCCGCTACGCCCGCCACCTCACCCGTCGCAGCAAGGTCGTCGTCCACAACTGGTGCTACCACGGCTCCGTCGACGAGGCCTTCGCGACGGTGGGCCCGGACGGCTCGACGGTCGACCGGCGCAGCAACATCGGCGCCCCGGTCGACACGTCGGAGACGACGCGGGTCGTCGAGTTCAACGACCTCGAGGCGCTCGAGCGCGCCCTGGCCCACGGCGACGTCGCGGCGATCCTCGTCGAGCCGGCCCTGACCAACATCGGCATCGTGCTGCCCGACCCCGGCTACAACGAGGGCGTGCGCGAGCTCGCCACCCGCTACGGCGCACTGCTCGTCAACGACGAGACGCACACGATCTGCGCGGGCCCCGGCGGCTACACCGGCGCCCACGGTCTCGATCCCGACCTGCTCGTCATCGGCAAGTCCATCGGTGGCGGCATCCCCTGCGGCACCTTCGGTTTCACCCGGGACATCGCCGACCGCATCGCTCGATCCATCGAGCTCGAGGACATCGACGTGGGCGGCATCGGCGGCACGCTCGCCGGCAACGGGCTGTCGATGGCAGCCATGAAGGCCACGCTCGAGCAGGTCATGACCGCCGAGGCGTTCGAGCACATGGTGCCGCTCGCCGACGCATGGGCCGACGGGGTGCAGGCCGGCATCGACGCGGTCGGCGCCGACTGGCACGTCACGCGGCTCGGCGCGCGGGCGGAGTACAACTTCTCAGGCCGACCCTCGCACGACGGCCAGGAGGCGCACGACGCCGACGACTTCGAGCTGCAGCAGTACCTCCACCTCTACGCCCTCAACCGCGGGATCCTCCTGACGCCCTTCCACAACATGGCGCTGATGAGCCCGGCCACGACCACCGCCGACGTCGAGGCGCACACGACGATGTTCGGCGAGTGCCTCCGCGAGCTCTTCGCCTGAGCCGTCACGGCCCGGGCGTCACGCCACCCGGGCCGGGCGACCGAACCGCGTGGCCACTCCGGGTGACCACAACGCGCGCAGCCGCGGCCCGGCCGGGGTGACACCGCTCGCCCCGAGAAGGTCGTCGGCGAGCTCGACGACGTCGGCGGCATACAACGGCCACGGCCCGTGCTCGTTGGGCACCCAGAGCGTGCGCCGGGCGACGCGGGTGTGGGCGCCCCAGCGGGCCGTGAGCCAGGTCTCGAGCGGCGTCGGCTCGACCGGCTCACCGACGCGGACCGTGAGGTGGCTGCGCAGTCCGCGGGCCGGGGCTCGGCGCCGGCTCGTGTAGGTGAAGACGTCACCGTCGCGGCGCAGCCGCATCCGGGCCCACGTGTAGGGGATCCCGAGGCCGGCGCGAGCGCCGAGGACGACGAGGGCGCGCTCGGTCTCGAGCGAGCGGAAGAGCACCCCGTGCCGCCCGGCGTCGTCGACGGAGTAGAGCCGGATGTTCGTCTCGAGGAAGCTGCCGAGCCAGGGCAGCCGAGGTGAGGGCGCCCGACCGAGCCGCATGCCGTCCATGACGAAGGGGACGAGCGCGACGTACGTGCGCCCGTCGGCGAAGACGTCCGGGCGCGTGCCCGCAGGAAAGAGGTGGCGCACGGAGCCCGGGTCGACGGGCCAGTGGACGAACGTCAGGTCACGCCAGACCTGGTCGAAGACGACGGGCGGGCGCAGCGGCGGGGGCGCCACGGGATAGCCGTCCAGCGACGGGACGGCATCCACGGGCAGGTCCACGACCCCATCGTCACACGCGTGGCGGCCACCGACCCTCGACACGCGTCAGGAGCCCGGAGGGGCGTCGTAGCGGGACCGCTCCTCCTCGGACGGGGCGTGCCACCACGGCAGGTAGGCGTCGAGCTGCGCGCGCGTGATCGGCACGGAGCCGGGGGACCCGTCGCGGTTGCGACGCTCGATCCGCGCCCAGAGCTCCTCGACGGGCAGGTCGAGCACGTGCAGCTCGACCCCGACGCCGAGGGCCCGGGCCGCGACGCGCTTCTCCTCACGCTCCGCCTCGGCCCAGAGCCCGTACTCGAGCACGACGCTCACGCCGAGGCGCAGGAGCCGTTGGGTGTCGTCCCAGAGCCGGTGCTCGAGCAGGTCTCGGAAGGTGCCGTCGAGCGGGTCGATGCGCAGGTCTCGCAGCCACTCGTCGGGGCTCATCCGCACGGCGGGACGCTCGGTCTCGAGACGCCTCGCCAGCGTCGTCTTGCCCGCGCCGGGCAGCCCGACGACGAGGACGAGCCGCGGTCCCTCACCAGTCATGCCGTCAGGCTGACACACTCGCAGCGACGACGTGCACGAGCGACGGAGGACCGACGATGACCGTGGAGACACCGGCAGGCAGCACCCGCCGCCGCACGACGAAGCTCGGGATCGTCGGGGCCGGCGCCGTCGGCGCCACGCTGGCGTATGCCGCGTTGATGCGTGGTGTCGCCCAGAACGTCGCGCTCTTCGACGTCAACAGCGCCAAGGTGCGCGCCGAGGCGCTCGACCTCAGCCACGGCATCCAGTTCGTCCCGATGGCTCACGTCGACGGCTCCGACGACGTCGAGGTGCTGGCCGACTCCGACGTCATCGTCTTCACGGCGGGGGCCAAGCAGAAGCCCGGGCAGTCCCGGCTCGACCTCGCCGAGTCGACGGTCGGCATCATGCGGGCGATCCTGCCGCGGCTCGTCGAGGTCGCTCCCGACGCCGTGCACGTCATGGTGACCAACCCCGTCGACGTCGTGACGTATGCCGCGCTCCAGGTGTCCGGGCTGCCGGCCGAGCGGCTCTTCGGATCGGGCACGGTCCTCGACTCGTCGCGGCTGCGCTTCCTCCTCGCCGGGCACACGGGCGTCGCAGCCCAGAGCGTCCACGCGTACGTCATCGGCGAGCACGGAGACTCCGAGCTGCCGCTGTGGTCGTCCGCGACCATCGGCTCCGTGCCGCTCCTGCAGTGGCGCACGTCGGACGGACGCATCGCGCTCGACGAGGAGGCCCGCGACCGCATCGCGACCGACGTCGTGCAGTCGGCCTACCGCGTCATCGAGGGCAAGGGCGCGACGAACTACGCGATCGGCCTCGCCGCCACGCGCATCATCGAGGCGGTCCTCTACGACGAGCGCCGCATCCTGCCCGTCTCGTCGCTGCTCGACAGCTACTACGGCATCAGCGACGTCTGCCTGTCGGTGCCGGCGATCGTCCACGCCGGCGGCGTCGGCGACCGGGTCGAGGTGCCGATGACCTCCGCCGAGCTGTCGGGCCTGCGGGCGTCCGCGGATGCCGTGCGTGCGACGGCCCGGCGCTTCGGTTTCTGACGACGTGGTGGACGTGCGAGGGGTGCCGCGTCCGGGTGCCGTGACGGCGCTCGGCGGCGGGATCGTCCTTGCCCTCGTTCTCGGCGTGGCCGGCTGCGCGGGCGGCGGAGGGGCTCCCGCGGACGCCCCGACCAGACTGGCCCGCACCTTCGACCTCCAGGCGCACCGCGGCGGCGCGGACCTGACGTCGGAGAACACGCTGGAGGCCTTCTCGCGCGCGCTCGACATCGGCGTCACGACCCTCGAGCTCGACGCGCAGGTCACCCGTGACGGTGCCGTCGTCGTCGCCCACGACAACCGGGTCAACCCCGACACGTGTCGCGACACGTCGCCCGCGGGCCCGTCCGACGACCTCTTTCCCTACTCCGGCAAGCCCTTCCGGCTCCTGACGCTCGCGCTGGTGCGCACGCTCGACTGCGGCTACCAACCGACCCCCGACCACCCGGACCAGCGCGCCGTGTCCGGCGCGACGGTGCCCGAGCTCCGCGAGGTCGTCGACCTGCTGCGCGAGCGCGGTGCCGACGACGTCGGGCTCAACGTCGAGATCAAGGTGCAGGCGGACGACCTCGGGCTCACCGTGCCGCGCGCCGAGTACGCGGCGAAGGTGTGGGCGGTGCTCGACGAGGGCGGCGTCGCGGGCCGGGCGACGATCCAGTCGTTCGACTGGGCGAGCCTGACCGCGGTCCACCGCATCGCGCCCCGCGCCCGGCTCGTCGCCCTCGTCTCCCCCGAGCGGCTCGAGCGGGGCGAGGAGGGCGCGTCCCCGTGGCTGGGCGGCATCGACATCGACGACGTGGGCGGCGACGTCGTGGGCGCCGCCTCCCGCCTCGCCGGTGTCGTCGCCCTGTCGCCGCGGGAGGACCTCCCCGTCGATGCCGCGCTCGTCCGCTCGGCGCACGCCGCGGGGCTCGCCGTCGTGCCGTGGACCGTCGACGACGAGGACGACATGGGTCGTCTCGTCGACCTCGGCGTCGACGGTCTCATCACCAACCGCCCCGACCTGCTCCGCACCGTGCTGACGCAGCGCGGCCTCGCGACACCCCCGTCCCATCCCGCAGCCGGGTGAGGCCCGCCGGGACGCCCCGGAGCATGATGGGGCTGTGAGCACGTCCGCCGCCTTCGACGCCGACCCGGCACCCGGCACGGCACCCGACCCGTCGGGCACCCCGCCGGCGCGGGCGACGTACCACCACGGTGACCTGCGCCGGGCCCTGCTCGAGGCGGGCACCGACCTCGCCCGCGAGGGCGGGCCCGACAAGGTCGTCCTGCGCGAGGCGACGCGCCGCGTCGGGGTCTCAGCCAATGCGGCATACCGCCACTTCGCCGACCGTGACGCGCTGCTGGGCGAGGTCGTCTCCCGCGCCCAGGCGCGTGCCGCTGACGTCATCGGCGCCACGATGGACGCCGTGCCCGACGACCTCGAGACGGGCCAGCGGGCGCGTGCCCGCTTCCGGGCCGTCGGCGTCGGCTACCTGCGCTTCGCCATGGACGAGCCGGGCCTGTTCCGCGCGGCCTTCGCCGTGCCGGTCGACCTCAGCCGGGCCGCCTCCCCGGACGCGGCCGGCACGGGCGGGCGCACCCCCTTCCAGCTGCTCGCCGACTCCCTCGACGCCATGGTCGACGCCGGCGTCATGTCCGACGACGAGCGTCCCGGTGCCGAGCTGCTCGCGTGGTCGGCCGTCCACGGCATGGCGATGCTCGCCCTCGAGGGCCCGCTGCGCGACCTGCCGCCCGGCGCCGTCGACGAGCTCGCGCCGCGCCTCGTCCGCATGGTCGACCTCGGACTCGGCCTCTCCGACGGCGCGGTCTGAGCGGCACGCACCGACACCTAGGGTGGGCGGGTGACCAGCGAGACCCGCGACAGCACCGGCTTCGAGCTCGACCGCGACACCCCGGCCTTCTACCGCCGGCTGGACCATGGTCGCTACGCCCCGACCGTGCACGTGCAGGGCGCCTGGCGCGACGACGAGCAGCACATGGCTCCCGTCAGCGGCATCCTCGCCCACGAGATCGACCTCCACGAGCCACGCGCGGGGATGCAGCTGGCGCGCATCTCCTTCGACATCCTCGGCATGATCCCGGCGCGACCGAGCCGGGTCGAGGTGCGCACGACGCGCCCCGGTCGCACCATCGAGCTCGTCGAGGCGACGATGCTCGTCGACGACCGCCCCGTCGTGCGCGCCCACGCGTGGAGGCTCGCCGCCCACGACTCCGAGCCCGTGGCCGGCGTGGAGCTCGAGCCGATCCCCCGGCCCGACGAGATGCGCCCCTGGGAGGGGGCCGACACCTGGGAGGGCGGCTACATCGAGGGGCTCGAGTTCCGGGTCGACGCCGAGCGTCGCCCGGGCCGGACCCGGGCCTGGATCCGCGCGCTCAACCCCCTCGTCGACGGCGAGACCTGCTCTCCCACAGCCGATCTCGTGCGCCTCGCCGACACCGCCAACGGCATCGCCGTGCGCGTCTCGCCGCGGGAGTGGATGTTCCCCAACGTCGACCTCAGCGTGCACCTCTTCCGCGAGCCGGTTCGCGGGTGGGTCGGTTTCGACACCCGGGTGACGATGGGCCCGACAGGTCTCGGGCTGACCTCGACGACGTTGCACGACGAGCGCGGCCCCGTCGGTCGCGCCGAGCAGATCCTCACGGTCCGCCGCCTCCCGGGAGCCTGACCCCCTCCCCTCCCGACCGGTCGCCGGACCGCGACAACCTTTCGGCGCGCCGACGCGTCTGGGGGGGGTGTCGGCACGCCGCGCCAAAGCCCGGTTGGCCTGCCACAATGAAGGGCGCGATCGCGCCGACTCACACCCGCCGTCGCGCGGTCAGGACACCAGGGGACACCATGAGGACCATCCGCATGGACAGGAATCGCACCGTGGGCAGCGTCGCTGCCACGCTCGCGGTCTTCGCACTCGCCGTGACGGCTCCGGCCGCCCGCGCCGACGACCTGACCGGCACGCCGACACCGCCCGGCGCCTCGACGTCCACGGGCTCGACGGGATTGACCGGGGGAAGCACCGTCGCCGACGCCACGACGACCACGACCTCCAGCAGCACGACGACGACCACGACGACGCCGTCCACCACGACGTCGACCACGACGACGTCGAGCCCCACGACGACGACCCCGCCGCCGCCCGCACCGAGCCCCGTCGTCATCGCTGCCGGCAGCTCCGGCTGGAAGGTCAAGGACCTCCAGGTGCGCCTGCGCCTCGTCAAGGCGTCGTACTGGACGTATGCCGTCTCCGGCTACTACGGCTGGACGCTCGGCCAGAAGGTCCTCGCCTTCCAGATCGACCAGTCACTCCCTCGCACCGGCGTCGTCGACCAGCGCACCTGGAGCCGACTCGTCGCCCTCACCGCGACCACGACCCGTCTCAAGGAGGGCTCGTCCGGCTACGCCGTCAAGGACCTCCAGTCGCGCCTGCGTGCCGTCAAGGCGTCCTACTGGTCCTACGCCGTGTCCGGCTACTACGGCTGGACCCTCGGCCAGAGGGTGCTCACCTTCCAGCGCGACCAGAACCTCCCCCAGTCCGGGGTGCTCGACCAGCGCACGTGGAGCCGGCTCGTCTCGATGTCGACGTCCCCGGTCGTGCTCGGCCGCACGACGGCCGCCGCCAACGTCCGCGAGCTCCAGCGACGCCTCGGCGCCAAGGGCCTGTGGCCGTATGCGTTCTCCGGCACCTACGGCTGGACGCTCGGCCAGAAGGTGCTCGCCTTCCAGCGCGCCTACGACGTGCCGCAGTCGGGTGTCGTCGACAGCCGCACGTGGGCGCGCCTGCGGGCCCTGACCTACACGCCCGGCAGCTTCGACCAGCACCGCTACTACGCGGGCCTGCGCCCGCTCGTGCCGACGCTCTCCTCGCTCGACAAGCGCTGCCGCACGGGCCGGGTCATGTGCGTCGACAAGTCGACCCGCACCCTGACGTGGGTCGTGAACGGCAAGCCGCTCACGGCCATGTGGGCCCGCTTCGGTCGTCCCGGCAAGGAGACGCGCGAGGGCACCTTCAGCGTCTCCCGGAAGTACGAGTACGTCATCTCCAACCTCTACTTCACGCCGATGCCCTACTCGATGTTCTTCTCCGGCGGCCAGGCCGTGCACTACTCGTCGAACTTCGCGCGGCTCGGCTACGCCAGCGCGAGCCACGGCTGCGTCAACATCGCCGACCACGCGCAGGTCAAGGCGCTCTTCTTCGCGGTGCGCATCGGTGACAAGGTCGTCGTCTACCCCTGAGCGGGCGGCCTTGCCGACAGAGCAAACCCGATCAAGTACGCGTGGGGCCGGGTCGCGCAGGATCGTGACGTGACCGGCTCACGTGACACCTTCAGCGCCTGGCTGGACGTGCTCGTCGACACCCTCGACGAGCCCGACCTGACCGGCGAGCAGATCGCGGGCCGGCTGCACCTGTCACGGTTCCACCTCGACCGCATCGTCAGTGCGGGCGCAGGCGAGGCGCCGAGCTCCCTGCGCCGCAGGGTGCTGCTCGAGCGTTCCGCCTACCGCCTCGCGGCGAGCCGCCTCTCCGTCCTCGACGTCGCCGTCGAGGCGGGCTACGGCTCGCACGAGGCGTTCACCCGGGCGTTCCGTCGCGCCTACGGCACGACGCCGAGCGCGTGGCGCGGACGTCCGGGGACGATCCGTCTCGAGGCGGCCAACGACATCCACTTCCACCCGCCCGGCGGCATACGCCTCCCGGCCCAGCGAAAGGTCACTGCCATGGACCTCGTGCAGAGGATGGTCGAGCACCACATCTGGCTGACCGGCCAGCTCATCGAGTGCGCCGGCCAGCTCACCGACGAACAGCTCGACGAGCCGATCGTCATCAACGTCGACGACGATCCCGACCCGTCGACCCTGCGTCGCATCATCAGCCGGCTCGTCGGCCAGATGGCGATGTGGAACGCGACGATGGCGAGCCGCGACTACGACTTCTCCGTCGAGGAGCACGAGTCGCTGACGTCGGCGCGCCGCCGTCTCGCCGACGCCGCACCCGTCTTCCTCGGCCACGTGCGCGACGCGATCGACGAAGGTCGGCTCGACGACGTCTTCGTCGACGCGTCGTGCGACCCGCCCTACGTCTGCTCCTACGGCGCGATGGTCGCGCACGTCCTGACGTTCGCGGCGCACCCTCGCGGTGCGCGCGCTCGACAAGCACGGGGTCAGCCGGCTCGGGTGGGGCGACCCCATCGAGTGGCTCGACGCCGCCCACCACGCCTGACGGCATACGCCCCTCGGGGACGGCGGGTCTCGGTCACTCGACGGTGGTCGTGACCTGCTGCCCGAGCTCGACGGTGCGGCTCACGGTGCACCACTCGTCGTGCGAGCGCTTGACGAGCTTGGGCAGCATCTCGCGCGCCGCGTCGCCGCCGTCACCCTCGGGAAAGCGCACCCGGAAGCGCACCTCGATGTCCTGGAGGTGGTTGCCGTGCTCGTCCTTGACCTTGTCGGCCGTCACCTCGATCTCGAACTGCTCGGGCTCGGCGCGTCGCGTCGTCACGGTGTCGACGTCGACCGCGGTGCAGCCGGCGATGCCGGCGAGGAGCAGCTCGACCGGCGAGAGCTCCTCGGTGCCGGAGCTCAACGTGATCGAGCCGCCGCGGTCGTTGCGGGCCGTGTAGCGGCCGACGCTGTCGCGGGTCAGGGTGACGCGGCGCAGGTCCTTCGGGTCTCTCGCGGTCGTGCTCTCGGTCATGGTGCAAGCCTCTCAGAGGTCGGGGGTGGGCGGCTCGTCGCGTCCGGCGCTCAGAGCCAGGCGTCGGCGAGCAGCTCGTAGGAGCGCAGCCGTGCCTCGTGGTCGTGGGCGCCGCACGTGACGATGACCTCGTCGACGCCCGTGGCCTCGACGAAGCCGGCGAGACCGTCGCGCACCTCGTCGGGCGTGCCGACGAGCGAGACCCGGGTCATCTCGCTCACGGCCTGGCGCTCGGCCGGAGACCACTGCGCCATGAGGCTCGCGATGTCCCCCTCCGGCTCGGGCAGGCCGGCCCGTCGGCCGGTGACGATGCCGTGGAAGCGCTGGAGGACGCTCGTGAAGAGCCGCTCGGCCTCAGCCGTCGTGTCAGCGACCATGAGGTTGACGCCGGCCATCGAGCGGGGGGCATCGAGGCCGCCTGGCTCTGTCGACGGCGTGAAGCGGGAGCGGTAGACCTCGAGCGCGCTCATCAGCGCGGCCGGCGCGAAGTGCGAGGCGAAGGAGTAGGGCAGGCCGAGGGCTGCGGCCACCTGGGCGCCGCCGTGGCTCGACCCGAGGATCCAGATCGGCACGCGGGTGCCTTCACCGGGGATGGCGCGGACCTTGGCGTCGGGGTCCGGGTCGCCGAGGTAGCCGATGAGCTCCTCGACCTCGCCGGCGAAGTTCATCGCAGCGGCCTCGTTGCGCCGCAGCGCGCGGGTCGTGAAGGGGTCGGTGCCCGGGGCGCGGCCGAGCCCGAGGTCGATGCGGCCCGGGTGGATCGTGGCGAGCGTGCCGAACTGCTCGGCGACGACGTACGGCGCGTGGTTCGGCAGCATGATGCCGCCGGCGCCGACGCGGATCGTCTCGGTCTGGTCGGCGACGTGGCCGATGAGCACGGCTGTCGAGCTCGACGCGACCCCGCGCATGTTGTGGTGCTCGGCCATCCAGTAGCGCTGGTAGCCCCACTTCTCGGCGTGCCTCGCGATGTCGACCGTCGAGGCGATGGCCTCACCGGCCGTGCCACCGTCGAGGACGGGGACGAGATCGAGGATGTTCAGCTGGGCTCTCGGGGCAGGACTCACGTGGGTGCCAACGGGCCGGCCGGGCCGCCGTATTCCGGGACGCGCGGTCCGGGCCCGCCCCTGCGAGCGTCTGCGAGGCGGGCACCGGATGCGGGGGAGGCACTCTTTGGGTACCTATGGATCACCGACACCGACGGCAGGTCCGTGTCGTCCCGACCCCCGTGAGCGCCACCACCATGTCGACCGAGACCATCGCCCCCGCCTCCGAAGGCCGAGGTGTGCGCCTGCCGGGCGCCACGCCGCGGCTCGGCGTGCGCCTGCGCGTCGTCGCCGTCATCGCCGCCGCGTTCCTCGTGACCGAGGGGGTCGCTCAGGCGGTCACTCCCTTCATCCGCCAGGACGACTGGGCGTTCCTGCTGCCCGAGGGCTCTCCGGGAGCGGTCCCCCCGTCGTACTACAMCGTGAGCGAGGGGCGCTGGCTCAACTCCGGCTGGTGGTGGCTCGTCGGGCAGCACGGCACCGTCACGACCGCCGCGCTGACGTATGCCGCCGCCTACGCGCTGCTCGTGGCGGGCATCTGGCGGCTGCTCCACCGGGCCGGGGTGCGCCCGCGACCCGCCGTCGACGCTCTCCTCGGCGTGGCGCTCTTCGCCTCGCCGGTCTGGGTCCAGCTGCTCTACTGGCCCGGGGCGTTGACGCCCTCGGCCCTCGTGGCCGCCGGGGCGGTCTGGCTCCTGCCCCGAGCCGCTCGCTCGGGGCGGTGGCTCGCGGCCTGGCTCGTCCTGAGCGGCATCGCCTCCGTGCTCACCTATCCGCCGATCGCCCTCGCGCTGCTCGTCCTCGCCGTCGTGTCGCTACGGGACGCCCCGTGGCGCAAGGTGCTTCTCGTCGTCGCCGGCTGGGCCGCCGGGTTCGCCGCTGGTGTCGCGGTGGCCTACGCGCTCAACTGGGTCGTCAACGGGCACTTCGGCATCGAGGTCGCGGCCTGGCGTCAGGCCAACCCGTTGACCTCGCTCGACGCCCTCGGCGTCAACGCGGGTCGGTGGCTGTCGGCCGCGGGCTCGCTCTGGGCTGCGCAGTGGTGGGTCGCACTCGTCGCCGTCGTCGCCGTCGCCCTCGGCTGGAGGGACCCGGTCGTCCGCCCCCGGCTGCAGCGTCTCCTTCTCGCCCTCGCCGTCGCGTGCGGCGTCGACGCCGCGCAGACCCTCGCGACCGGCCTCGTCACCGAGGCCCGCGGCCAGCTGTGGACGTGGTTCGCAGCGGTGCTGGCCGTCGCGCTGCTCCTCGTCGACCGCGGCGCGCGCGCCGTTGCGCACGTCGGACCAGCGCCCACGACGCAGCCCGGGACACCGCCGACCGCACGCGTCGCGACGGCCCTGCTCGCGGTGCTCGCCGTGTGCGGGGTCCTGGCGTGGCGCGCCGACATCGGCAGGCACCAGGACACGCGCCGGCAGTATGCCGCGATGGCCGAGGCCGCGACGGCGCACCCGACCGGGACCGCCCCGCCGACCGTCGTCGTCTACCAGGACCCCGCGCTCAAGGACACCCGCTCGGGCCGGCTCATGGCGAGCACCCTCTTCATGGCGGTCCGTCTCGAGCAGGACGGCCGCGTGCCACGCTGGTGCATCGGCATCGAGTGCCGGGAGATCGCGGCGCGGTCCACGGCGGGGCCGGTCGTCGACCTGGGTCGGGCCGGGAGCCTGCCCGGCATCGTCGGCATCGTCGTGCCGGCCCCGCCCGGCTGGATCTGACGATCCGGGCCGACCTGAGCCCGACCCGAGGACGGCCTCGCGGCCCGCTCTCAGGGCAGCTTCAGCTGGGAGACCTGGTCGTCGTAGTCGGGGCAGAACGCCTGCACGCCGGCGGCCATCAGCTGCTTCGTGCGCAGCGCGTCCCCGGTGTTGCCGAGCGGCTTGTCGCCGTCGTCGACCGCGATCTGGGCCAGCTCGACGCCGCCGTTCTTCAGGGCCCAGCACGTCGTCGTCCCGGTCTCGATGTCGTCGTCGACGGTGGCGCCCGTCACCGACGCCCCGAGCTTCTGCGCGGCGAGGACGAACTGCGCCTCCTCCGCCGAGATGCTCGGCCGAGCGTCTGCGACCCCCGCCGGCAGGTCGCCGAGCGTCGGGTCCGACCCGCCACAGGCGGCGAGGGACAGGACGACCACGACGCCGGCCCCGGCAGCGAGCGTCCCGCGCAGTGCCGAGCGGACGGCATACGGCCGCGGAGCGTGCGCCGGTGTCTTCGAGTTCATCGTTACCCTGAACGCGTGAGCGAGCCCGATCGTCCCCGCGACGCCGCGTCCGCGCGGCTGGCCGCCGAGGCGCCGATCGCCCGGGGTGCGGTCGTCGCGTCGCTGTCGGCCGTCGTGTTCGGGTTCGTCTTCCTGCCACAGCTGCTCGGCCTGGCGCTCGCCGGGATCAGCCTCGTGCGCCGCGAGCCGGGCGGACGCCGACCCGCGCTGCTGGCCGCCGGCATCAGCCTGCTGCTCACCGTCGTGTGGGGCATCGTGCTCGCCCTGCTCCTCAAGTGGTGGGCCACCTCCCGCTGACCCGACCCGCCTACTGGGAGTACGTCGAGAGGAACTTCTCGAGGCGTCCGACGGCGTCCTCGAGGTCCTCGACGCGCGGCAGGAAGACGAGCCGGAAGTGGTCGGGCGTCGCCCAGTTGAAGCCGGTGCCGTGCACGATGAGCATCTTCTGGTCGCGCAGCAGGTCGAGGGCGAAACGCTCGTCGTCGCGGATGTCGTGGACCTTGGGGTCGAGCCGCGGGAAGAGGTAGAGCGCCCCCTCGGGCTTGGTCACCGACACGCCCGGGATCTCGTTGAGCATCTCCCAGGCGACGTTGCGCTGCTCGAGCAGGCGGCCGCCGGGCAGGATCAGCTCGTTGATCGACTGGTAGCCGCCGAGCGCCACCTGGATCGCGTGCTGCGCCGGGACGTTGGCGCACAGGCGCATGTTGGCGAGGATGTCGAGGCCCTCGAGGTAGTTGCGCGCGTGCTCCTTGGGCCCGGTGATGACGAGCCAGCCCGACCGGAATCCGGCGACGCGGTAGGCCTTGGAGAGGCCGTTGAAGGTCAGGCAGAGCAGGTCGGGCGCGAGGGCCGCGATCGAGGTGTGCGTCGCGCCGTCGTAGAGGATCTTGTCGTAGATCTCGTCCGCCATGATGATCAGCTCGTGCTCGCGGGCGAGCTGCGCGATGGCCTCGAGGACGTCGCGCGGGTAGACGGCGCCCGTCGGGTTGTTGGGGTTGATGACGACGATCGCGCGCGTGCGGTCGGTGATCTTGCTGCGGATGTCGTCGAGGTCGGGCGCCCACCCGGCCTGCTCGTCGCAGACGTAGTGGACGGCGTTGCCGCCGGCGAGGCTCGCGGCCGCGGTCCACAGCGGGTAGTCGGGGGCCGGGATCAGCACCTCGTCGCCGTTGTCGAGCAGGCCCTGCATCGCCATGACGATGAGCTCGCTGACCCCGTTGCCGAGGTAGATGTCCTCGACGCCGACCGGCGGGAAGTCGCGGACCTCGTAGTGCTGCTTGACGGCGCGGCGGGCCGAGAGGATGCCCTTGCTGTCGCTGTAGCCCTGCGCCGTCGGCAGCTCCTGGATCACGTCGACGAGGATGTCCTCCGGCGCCTCGAAGCCGAACGGTGCCGGGTTGCCGATGTTGAGCTTGAGGATGCGGTGCCCCTCGTCCTCGAGCCGCTTGGCCTCGGCCAGCACGGGACCACGGATCTCGTAACAGACGTTCTGCAGCTTCTTGCTCTGGGTCACCGCGCGCATGTGGACCAGCGTCCCACCGCCGCATGCCGTCGGCCGCGTCATTCCCACCATGTGACCCGTGCGGTGGATCACGCATCGGTCACGGTCCGTCGTGGGAGGCGTGTGACGACGCGGCCACTCGAGTGTGACTGGGCGCTCACTCGAGTGGGGCGGGGCGCTCACTCGAGTGGGGCGGCGGTCTGGCGGTCAGCGCAGGAGGCAGCCGAAGCCACCGGCCGGGCTCGTCGCCGTGAGCGACTCGACGAGCGAGGACTCGGTCGCCGCGACCACGTCGATGGTCAGCGTGTGCCCCGACGCGCTGCGCGTCAGGTGGGCGAACGTCGGCGGGGCGGCCGGCCGGATGGTCCAGCCCGACTGCTCGAGGTAGCCGACGAGCTCGGCGGCCTGCGGCCCGGTCGAGGGCGGGTAGGTGCGGGTGATGCGCCCGTCGACGCCCTCGCGGCACGGCGGCAGCTCGCTGTGCCCGAGCGGAACGATGGAGCGGTCGAGCACGTCGACCTCGCGCGCGAGCGACTCGTAGGCGGTGACGTCGTCGGCGTGGACGCGGCTCGACCAGGCCCAGCCACCGAAGGCGACGAGGCCGACGAGGAGCACGCCGAGGACGATGGCCGCCGGGCCCGGACGCCGTCGCCCCCGTGCGGCCCGCGCCGGGTCAGCGCCGTCAGGGGCGCCGTCAGGGGCGCCGATGGGGGCCTCGTCGACGAAGCCGGAGTCACTCACCGGGACAGTGTCCGGCACCGGGCCCGGTGCCGTCAGGGACCCCGGCAACTGTCGCCGATCCGTGACCCGGCGACCTCAGCGTCGCACGAGGGGCCGGTCGAGGTCGAGCAGGTGGCGCCAGTCGGTGCGGCGGGCGGTGCGCAGGCCGCGCCGCAGCAGCAGCACGAGGACGACGAGCGCGACCGGGACGCCGACGGCCGTCGTCGTGAGGCCGAGGCTGTAGCCCTCGGGGAGCGTCGCGAAGCAGACGACCGAGGCGACGACGGCGAGGGGCCGTTCGAGCCGCTCCTGCCAGAGGACTCCGAGCGACACCGCGAAGAACGGGAGTGCCCAGAGGTAGTACCAGCCGAGGAAGACCGGGGCGAGCACGACGACGGCGAGCATGGCCCAGGCGATGCCGCGCACCGGTCGCAGGAGCGGCTCGGCCGCGGCATCCTCCGCAGCCAGGCCGCGGGTGTCCGCGGGCTTGAGCGCCGCGAGCCAGACGAGCGCGAGGAGCAGGGCCAGCACGACGAGTCCCACGGCCCGCGCGACCGCGATGCCCGTGTCGCGCCACGCGTCGTGGCCGAGCAGGTGCCCCACGGCACCGACGGCGATACCGATCGAGGTCGGCAGGGAGGTCCACTGCTCGTTCTTGCCCGGGGTCCCCGTCGGGTTGAGCCACGAGAACCCGAGCCCGGTCACGACGCCGCCGAGCGCCAGGGGGACACCCGAGCACAGCACCGTCAGGGCGCCCGCGCGCACGATGTCACCCCAGCGGGCGTATGCCGTGCCGTCCGTCCCCGGGGCACGTGCGGTCGCGACGTGGCGGGCCCAGAGGATGACGACGAACGGCAGCGCGATGACGGCGGTGACCTTGACCATGGCCCCGAGCGCGACGACGACGCAGGCGAGGACGAACCGCCCGCGCAGCGCCAGGGCGAGTCCGCCGAGCGCCGCGGCCACCATGAGGGCGTCGTTGTGGGCTCCTCCGACGAAGTGCGCGCCGACGAGCGGCACCGCGACGCCGAGCCAGAGCGCCCGGACCGGTGACCAGCCGATCCGGCGGGCGACGTCGGGCACGGCCCAGGCCATGACGACGACCCCGGCCACGGCGAGCAGGCGGAGCAGCAGGAGGGCGACCCACAGCTCACCCGAGACCGACGCGACGGCCCGGGCGAGGAGCAGCCAGACGGGTCCGTACGGTGTCGGGCTGTCGAGCCAGGTCGGCGCCGTCGAGGCGCGCCACGGCGAGTCGAGCTCACGGACGACGTGGTCGTAGGGGCTGAGGCCCTGGTCCCAGAGCAGACCCTGGGCGGCGTAGGAGTAGAGGTCGCGGCTGTAGAGCGGCATCGCGCCGACGAGCGGCGCGAACCACAGGGCGATCGTCACCCACCACCAGCGCACCGACACGTCGGCGTCACGGAGTCGCCACCAGGCGAGGACGAGCAGGCCCATCGCGAGGACCGCGACGGTGGCGAGCAGGGGTGAGCCACCCTTCGGCGTCCACCAGGCGACGCCCGGCCAGAGCACCCCGGTGTTGAGCCGCGGCAGGGCACCCGAGCCCCACGAGGCGACCGCGAGCACGACGCCGGCGACGGCACCGGCCCAGCGCCACCGGCCGGGGGCGGGGGCAGGCCGCGCCTCAGCCATGCGTGACCGGTTCGTCACCCCACGCGAGCAGGCGCCACCCGGCCTCGGGGTCACCCTCCATCGTCACGACGTGCGCGTTGTCGAGCCTGCGACCGTCGAAGAAGTCGGCCGGCAGGCTGAGCGCGGCCGAGCACCACACGCGCATGGCGGCCCCGTGGCTCACGGCGAGGGCGGACTCGTGGCCGTCGGCGGCGATGCGCGCGATCGCCGCGTCGTAGCGCTCCATGAAGCCGGCACCGCTGTCGCCGCCGGGGATCGTGTGGTCGGGCTCGTCGCGCCAGCGGATGACCGCGTCGATGTAGGGCTGCCACTCGGTCGACATCTCGTAGTCGCCGGCCTGGATCTCGCGCAGCCCGGGCAGCACGACCATCTCGAGACCGAGCATCTCGGCGAGCGGCGCCGCGGTCTGCTGGGTGCGCACGAGGTCCGAGGTGTAGATCGCGCCGAGGTCCTCGCCGCCGAGGCGATCGGCGAGGGCCCGCGCCTGAGCCCGGCCCTCGTCGGTGAGGTCGAGGCCGGGGACGGCCGTGTCGAGCTGACGGGCGACGTTGGCGTGGGTCTGGCCGTGCCGCACGAGGTAGAGCCGCACGTCAGAGGCCCTTCACGGTGACGCCGCTCAGGCACTCGACGCCCTTGCTCGGCCCGGTGTGGAAGTCCTTGATGGAGACCGGCGCGGTCGCCCCGGCGGCGAGCGTGACGTCGACCTCCTTGCTGGCGACGTCGGAGCCGTCGGAGCTCTTGACGATGAAGACCGCCACGGTGAACGTGTGCTCCTGCGTGTCGGAGTTGGTGAGGGTGCCGGTGAAGCTCCACGACTCACCCGAGGGCGCACACGTCGCGCCCGTGAGGCTCGAGGCCGCGTCGAAGAGGCCACCGTCGCCGGGGTCGGTCGTGTCGACCGGGTCGGGCACGTCGTCGCTCGGGGTCTCGGCCGTGATGGTCGGCTGCACGGGGACGCTCACCGTCGGGGCCACGGAGTCGTCCGGCGACGACGGCGCGGGCTGGCCGCACCCCGCGAGCGCGAGCACGAGCGAGGTGGACAGGCCCAGCGCGACGGTCGGGACGGCATGCGCCCGGGGTGTGCGGATGACCCGCGTGGCTGTGCGGGGTCGGCCTGGCATGGGCACGTGCGGCCCCTTCCTGTCGGCAGGTGTGCGCGGCCCATTGTGCCCCGCGAGTCGTCAGGGCAGCGTCAGCCGGGCCGCGACGGCCGCGGCGACCACGACCAGACCGGCGCCGACGGCCAGCGTGTCGGCCGGACGCCACGGCGCTGGACCCGCCCACGTGCGCCGGCGGGCCTCGGCGAAGCCCCGGGCGTCCATCGCGAGCGCGAGCGTCGAGGCCTGCCCGAGCGCGCCGATGAGGAGCCCACCGGTGACGACGACCGCCTCGCGGCCACGGGCCAGGGCCCCGCGGTCGGCCCGGATGCCGCGCACCCGGCGGGTCGTCATGAGCTCGCCCCACAGGGTGTCGAAGGACTGGAGCCGCTGGAGCGCCGCCGTCGCGGCGACGACGGGCCGGGCCGGGAGACGGAGCCGCTGCGCGAGGTGGTCGCCGAGACCCTCCGGGTCGATGAAGCCGACGACGAACGCGGAGGGCACGAGCAGGCAGAGGACGCGCAGGGCAGCCGCCGCGGCGACCTCGAGGTCCCGGCCGCCGAGGAGCCACGCCGACCAGGCGACCCCGACGACGGCGAGCGCGGCAGGGGCGAGGCGCGCGAGGACGCCTCGGAGGCGTCCCTCCGGCGCACGGCCCCGGCCCGGGGCGAGGAGGCCGACGAGGCCGAGGACGACCTCGACGGCGAGGACGGCGAGTCCCTGGCGCCACGTCTCGAGCAGCGCGGGCAGGGGCAGGACGCACAGCGCCGCCCCGAGCAGGGCCAGGGGCCCGACCCGGGAGAGCAGCGGGTGCCGCTCGGGCTCCGGGTCGGGGGGTGGCTGGGTGGGTGCGGCGAGCCGGACGACGCCGTCGGCGTCGTCGATGACGCCGGGGTCGTGGGTCGTGACGACGACGGCGGCGCCCTCGTCGCGGGCCGCGGCGAGCACGCCGGACACGGCGGCCCACGTGAGCCGGTCCTGCCCGACCGTCGGCTCGTCGGCGAGGAGGAGGGCCGGACCGTGCGCGACGGCGGACGCCATGGCCAGGCGACGCTGCTCGCCGCCGGAGAGCTGGCGCGGGTCGGCCTGCGCGAGGTGCGCGAGCCCGAGCGCCGCGAGCAGCGCGTCGGCCCGCCGGCCGGCGGCCTCGGGCTCCTGCCCGAGCACGAGCGGGGTGGTGAGCACGTCGTCGCGCACCGTGCGGCCGACGATCGAGGTCGCCGCGCGTTGCGGCACCCAGGCGACGACGCGCGCGAGGTCGAGCGAGGACCACTCGTGCGGGGGCGCGAGCCGGTCCCGCGCGGCGGCGCCGTGGCCGGTCTCGGCCGGGGTGAGCGGCAGCGCGAGGTCGACGGAGCCGCGCGACGGCTCGACGAGCCCGCCGAGGGCGGCCATGAGCGAGGACTTGCCGGCGCCGCTCGGGCCGACGAGGGCCAGGGACCGACCGGCCCGAGCCTCGAGGTCGGCGCCGTCGACGGCGAGCGTCATGCGGGATCGCTCCCCCAGTCGCCGGCTCCGGTGCTCGACCCGGACGTCGGAGGCCGCGGCGACGACGCGACCCTGGGGCACGCGCCCGGCTGCCGGGTGCGGCGCCGGCTCGAGGTCGAGGGGCAGCGGCTCGGGGTCAGGCACCCCGGGGACCCAGATGCCCTGCGCCGCAAGCGATTCACCGTGGGCGGTCAGGACCGCGTGTGGCTTGCCGTCGGCCACGACCGAGCCGGTCGCGTCGAGGACGACGAGCCGGTCGACGAGGTCGAGCCACCCGTCGAGGCGGTGCTCGACGACGACGAAGGTGAGTCCGCGCCGCTCGACGACGTCGACCACGACGGCCCGCACGTCCGCAGCCGTGTCGGCGTCGAGCATGGCCGTCGGCTCGTCGAGCAGGAGCACCGAGGGCTCCATGACGAGGGCCCCGGCGAGCGCGAGCCGCTGGGACTCGCCCCCGCTCAGGGTCGACGGCGCACTCTCGGGCGACATCGTCAGCCCGACCTCGCGCAGTGCCGCCGCGACGCGGGACGGCATCCCGTCCCGCGGCAGCACGACGTTCTCGAGGCCGAAGGCGACGTCACGACCGATGCTCGAGGCGACGGTGCCCGCACCCGGGTCCTGCAGGACGAGGCCCACCGAACCCGGAACCTCCTGTGGCGCATGGCCGCCCACGGTGACCGTGCCCGAGAGCTCGCCGGCGTCCGCGGTGAGCAGCAGCCCGGCGACGCCCCGGAGCAGGGTCGACTTGCCCGACCCGCTCGGCCCGGCGAGCAGCACGCGCTCGCCGGGCTCGAGGGTGAGGTCGAGGCCGTCGAGGACCGGTCGGGAGCGCCCGAAGGGTCTCCACGTCAGGTCCTCCACGCGCACGCCGACGCCCGAGGACACCGACGGCGACCGCGCGTCGAGGTGTTCGGCTTCTCGTGCCACCGGCGCCTCCATCCCCGACGGGTCAGACGGCCCGCTGCTCCCGGACCTCCTGGCCCGGCGGGAACGGGTTGAGCGCACCCGCGGCCGCGAGGAGGCGCGTCAGGCCGACGGCGAGGAGCGAGCCGAGGACGGCGACGGACGCACCGAGCAGGAGCAGGTAGGAGAGCTTGTAGCCCCAGCCCCAGTCGGTCCAGTAGGAGTACCACTCGTAGACGGCCTCGAACGCGCCGCCGAGGAAGCCACCGAGCAGCAGCGGCGCCCAGCTGTAGACGGCATACGCGAAGACGGCGAAGCCGAGCTCGACGCCGAGGCCCTGCACGAGGCCCGACACGAGCGTGGTCAGGCCCCACTGCGTGCCGATGAGCGCCGACACGACGGCCGCGAGGAGCTCGGTGAAGACGGCCGCGCCGGGGCGCCGGATGATGAGCATGCCGACGATGCCGGCGACGAGCCAGGGCCAGTTGAAGAGGGCGCCGAGGGGCGGGAAGGCCGCCGACACGGCGTTCGACGGGACGGCGTAGACGAGCCCCCAGGCCCAGTACGCGACGCCGAAGGCGACGCCGAGGAAGGCGCAGGTGAGCAGGTCGATGGTGCGCCAGCGGGTCAGGGGACCGCTCGCGGTGATGGTCGTGGACATGGTGTGTCTCCCGGGTTCCAGTGGATACGTGTGGATACCTGGGGGAAGCCAGCCGGACGGCACGCGTCGATGACGTGTGCCGTGCGGTGGCCTGAGAAATACCGACTTCCTTCGCCGGTGCTAACCGGAGCAGGTTCGAGGGTCTGCGGCTCGGCCCTTCGGGCTGCCGCACTCTCAGCGCGTGACGCGCTCCCCTGTCGTGATGGGTGGGTGGTGCTCTTCAGTTGTCGGGGTGACTCTACTCCGCAGCACGTGGGTACAGTCACGGCATGGGATCCAAGGACTCGAAGAAGGCCACCAAGGCGCTCGGCAGGGCGAAGGCCAAGGCCGAGGACGCCGCCACACCCCGCACGCCGCTCGGCGGGCCGGTGTGGAAGATCCTCAGCGTCGGCTCGACGATCCTCGCCACGAAGATCGCGACGGACGCGACGCAGAAGGGCTGGAAGCTCGCGACCGGCCGCAACGTGCCCGTCAAGGGTGACTTCGAGCGCGAGCGCACCCGCGACGTCATCCTCTTCACAGCGCTCTCGTCGATGGCCGTGGCCACGGCTCGGGTCGCCGTCGAGCGCGGTGCCGCGAGCTACTACCGCCGCTCGACCGGTCACCTGCCCAAGGCTCTCGAGGACGAGAAGGTGTCGCCCACCGACAAGAAGGCCTCGAAGAAGGTCGCCAAGGGCAAGGCCAAGGCCGAGCGCGCCACGAAGAAGGCCATCGACAAGGCCACCGGCGGCCGCTGACCCCCGAGGCGACGTCCCTCAGGCGTCGCCGACGCGGACGAGCCCCGTCTCGTACGCCAGCACGACCATCTGCACCCGGTCGCGCAGTCCCAGCTTGGCGAGGATGCGCCCGATGTGGGTCTTGACGGTCGCCTCGGCGACGAAGAACGTCGCGGCGATCTCGGTGTTGTTCAGGCCCTTGCCGACCGCCTCTAGCACCTCGCGCTCTCGCTCGGTCAGCACGTCGAGCCGCTCGAGGCCGGACGGCTGTGCCGGGCTCGCGAGGACCGGCAGGAAGCGGTCGAGCAGCCGCCGGGTCGGGCCCGGGGCGACGACGGCGTCGCCGGTGTGGACGGCCCGGATCGCCGAGAGCAGCTCCGACGGGCCGGCGTCCTTGAGCAGGAAGCCGGCCGCCCCCGCCCGCAGCGCCGCGTAGACGTACTCGTCGAGGTCGAAGGTCGTCAGGACGAGCACCTTGGGGGTGTCGCCGCGCTCGACGACCCGGCGCGTCGCCTCGATGCCGTCGAGCCGCGGCATCCGGATGTCCATGAGCACGACGTCGACGTCGCGGCCGGGCAGCGCGTCGAGGGCGGCCAGCCCGTCGGCGCACTCCGCGACGACGTCGATGTCGGGCTCGGCGTCGAGGACCATGCGGAAGCCGGCCCGCACGAGGGCCTGGTCGTCGACGATCATGACCCGGGTCGGCCGGTCGGTCATCGCTGCCCCTCCGTCGGCATCGTCGCGAGCACCTCGAAGCCGCCTCCTGCACGCGGCCCGGCCGTCAGCGTGCCACCGTGCACGGCGACCCGCTCGCGCATGCCCGGCAACCCGTGGCCGCGCCCGTCGTCGACGCTGCGCGCACCGACCCCGTCGTCGCACACCGAGATCCGCAGCACCTCGTCGGTCTGCTCGACGTCGACGACGGCGCCCGCGGCCGGACCGGCGTGCTTGATGACGTTGGTCAGCGCCTCCTGGACGACGCGGTATGCCGCGAGGTCGAGCCCCACGGGCCGGGCGCGCTCGGTGCCGCGGACCGTCAGCGTCACCGGGACCCCGGCCGCGCGGACTCCTGCGACGAGGTCGTCGAGCTGGGCGACCCCACCCGTCGGTGCGAGCTCGACGCCCGACTCCGGGTCGCGCAGCACGCCCACGAGACGGCGGGTCTCGGTGAGGGCGTCCCGGGCCGTCGACCCGATGGTCTCGAGCGCGCCCACCGACCGGGCGAGCGCGCCCTCGGGACTGCGCTCGGCGGCATACGCGGCGCCGTCGGCCTGGACGACGATGACCGACAGCGCGTGAGCCACGACGTCGTGCATCTCGCGGGCGATGGCCGCGCGCTCCTGCTGGGCGGCCAGCCGGAGGGCCTGCTCGCGCTCGCGCTCGACCCGCTCGGCGCGGTCCTGGAGGTCGGCGAGGCGCTGGAGGCGAGCGCGCTTGAGGTCGCCGAGCGCCCACGCCGCGAGGGAGGCCGCGGCGCACGCGACGAAGGTGAAGATGAACTCGCCGGGACCGGGCACGCGGCCGCTGACGGCGGTGAACCGTGCACCGGCGATGGCCGACCCGAGCGCCGCGACGCCGAGACCGGCGAGGCGCACGGCGCGGCGACGGTCGTAGGCGGCGAGCGAGTAGAGCGCGACGAGGAAGGCGATGTCGCCGGGCAGCAGGCTGCTCGTCGGGACGACCCGGATCGCGAGCGCGATGCTGACGACCGCGAACGCCGTGGCCGGGTGCGAACGCCTCCAGATGAGGGCGAGGTCGGCGAGGCCCACGACCGCCCAGCCGATGCCCTGACCCTCGCCGAGCACGACGAGCCCGAGGAGCGCGAGGAAGACCGCGAGCGGGACGTCGAGGAGCAGCGGCCGGCGCTGCAGCCAGTCGTAGACGCTCCCCTCGCTCACGTCCCGAAGCCTACGAGGACGACGGGGTCGGGTCGTCAGACCGTGGTCGCAGATGCCGGCACCGAAACGCGCGCACGGACGGCTCGGTGTCTCCATCGTCACGCCCCGAACCCGGGTCGTCGGCTCCGGGCCGGGAGGACGATGGAGGTGGACCCGAGGAGGGGCCATGGGCAGTCACGGGAGACCCGAGCGGCACGGACCGGCGCCGGCACTGACGTTCCTCGGCGCGGCCGGGACCGTCACCGGCAGCAAGTTCCTCGTCGAGGGTCAGGGCGCGAGACTCATGGTCGACTGCGGCCTCTACCAGGGCGAGCGGCGCTGGCGGTCGCTCAACTGGGAGCCGCCTCCCGTCGACCCGGCCTCGGTCGACGCCGTGGCCCTGACCCACGCCCACCTCGACCACTGCGGCTACCTGCCGGCGCTCGTCCGGGGCGGCTTCGATGGGCCGGTGCACGCGACGTCCGGGACCGCGGCGCTCGCGGCCGTCATCCTGCGCGACAGCGCGCACCTGCAGGAGGAGGAGGCCGAGGGCGCCCGACGGGGAGGCTGGTCGCGGCACGACCCGCCGCTGCCGCTCTACACCGTCGACGACGCCGACGTGGCCGTCGCGGCACTGCGCCCCGTCAGCGACGACGCAGCAGTACGCGTGGGCGGCTCGAACGGGGCGACCGTGACCTTCGTGCCCGCCGGCCACATCCTCGGCAGCTCGAGCGTGCTCGTCGAGGTCGACGGGGCGAGCGTCCTCTTCTCCGGTGACCTCGGGCGGCCGGACCACCCGGTGCTGCTGCCCCGGGCCCGACCGCCGGCTGCCCGCACCGTCGTCGTCGAGTCGACGTACGGCGACCGCGGACACCCCGACGTCGACCCCGAGCACCACGTCATGGCCGACGCGATCCGGCGCACGATCAGGAGAGGCGGCAGTGTCGTCGTGCCGGCCTTCGCCGTCGACCGCACCGAGATCGTCCTGCTCGCCATCGCCGACCTCGTCGCGAGTGGTGCGATTCCCGACGTGCCGGTGTGGGTCGACAGCCCGATGGCCCTCGCGGCCCTCGACATCTACCGCGACCCGACCCACGCAGCGGAGGTGCGACCGGGCGCCCTCGACCGGCTGCGCCGCCTGTCCGGTCTGCGGACCGCGCACAGCGCCGAGGAGTCGATCCGGCTCAACACCCCGGGCACCCCCTGCATCATCGTGTCGGCCTCCGGCATGGCGACCGGCGGACGCGTCGTGCACCACCTGCGCCACCTGCTGCCCCAGTCGCGCAACACCGTGCTGCTCACCGGCTACCAGGCCATCGGCACCCGAGGCCGCGACCTGCAAGAGGGGGCGCGCGAGCTGAAGATGGCCGGGCGCTACGTGCCGGTCCGAGCCGAGGTCGTCACCCTCGACGACTTCTCGGTGCACGCGGACGCCGACGAGCTGCTCACCTGGATCGGCGAGATGCCACACCCTCCGGAGAGCGTCCACGTCGTCCACGGGGAGCCCGCGGCCGCGCGGGCGCTGGCGGACGGCATACGCGAGCGGTTCGACTGTGCTGTCTCGGTGCCGCGCCTCGGCGAGCGCGTCCTGCTCGACTGAGGTCTCGTCGGTCACTCGGCCCGCGAAGTCCTTCCCGCCGGGGCGAAGAGGTGGTGTCCTTGGAGGACAGCCCAGCGCGAGGAGGAGTGCCATGGAGGCACGGGTCGGTGACCGCATCACGATGGCCGCGGAGCACGTCGGTCAGAGCACGCGCGAAGGGACCATCCTGGAGGTGAAGGGTGAGGGCGGCGGCCCGCCCTACGTCGTCGAGTGGTCCGACGGGCACACCGGGATCATCCATCCCGGGCCCGGTTCGGTGCTGCGCTGCGAGCACCCCGCCGACGACGCCGCCGGCTCCTAGAGGTCGAGCGCTCGCACGATCGGCACCCCGGCCCGGTAGGCCAGGTGCAGGTGGCTCGGCGCGTCGATGACGGCCACCTCGGCCGGCTGCCCCGGGGCGATCCGACGGTCGAGGCCGAGCGATCGCGCCGAGACGGCCGTCGCGGCGTACAGCGCCTCGGCGGGCGTCATCCCCATCTCGCGCACCGCGAGGGCGATGGCGAAGGGGATCGACGACGAGTAGCACGTGCCGGGGTTGCAGTCGGAGGCGAGCGCCACGTCCACACCGGCGTCGATGAGGGCCCGCCCTTCGGGGTAGGGCGAGCGCGTCGAGAACTCGACGCCCGGCAGCAGGGTCGCGACGGTCGTGCCCCGGGCGGCGGCCAGCGCCTCGACGTCGGCGTCGTCGAGGAACGTGCAGTGGTCGACGCTGCGCGCGCCGAGCTCGCAGGCCAGGCGGACGCCCGGGCCGGGGCCGAGCTGGTTGCCGTGGACGCGGAGGGCGAGTCCGGCCGCGCGGCCCGCCTCGAGGATCGTGCGCGCCTCGTCGCCGTCGAAGGCGTGGGCCGAGTGCGGCTCGCAGAAGACGTCGATGCTCTCCGCGAGGCTCGTCGGCCCGTCCGCGGTGACCGCGTCGAGCATCGGGCCCGTGACGAGGTCGACGTAGGCCGCCCGGTCCGACGCGTACTCGGGCGGCACGACGTGCGCGCCGAGGAAGGTCGTGTGCGGGGTGACCTCACGGGCGATGCGGAGGCTGCGCAGCTCGTCGTCGAGGGTCAGGCCGTAGCCGCTCTTGATCTCGACGGTCGTCGTGCCCTGGGCGCGCATCTCGGCGACCCGGGCCGCGACGAGGGCTCGCAGCTCGTCGTCGCTCGCGGCCCGGGTGGCGGCGACCGAGACGGCGATGCCGCCACCGTCGTAGGGCGTGCCGGTCATGCGCGCCGCGAACTCCGCCGAGCGGTCACCGGCGAAGACGAGGTGCGTGTGCGAGTCGACGAAGCCGGGGATGACCGCGCGGCCGCCGAGGTCGCGGCGCGTGTCGGCGTCGGGGGCCTCGTCGGCCGGTCCGACCCACTCGACCAGGCCGTCGGCCGAGACGACGATGGCCGCGTCACGGACGACGCCGAGGAGGGCGTCTCCGCGGTCGGAGTGGCCGTCACCGCGGGCCGGGTCGTTCGTCGTCAGCTCCGCGATGCCCGTGAGGAGCAGGCTCACGCGTGCACCCCTCCGACGACCCCTCCCGCGACGCGGTCGATGGCGCCGACGAGCATCCGGCCGACGTCGCCCATCCGGTGGTGGCCGTCGCTGACGACGACGTCGCCACCGACGACGACGGTCGACACGTCGGACGCGACGCACGCGTAGATGATCTGGTCGTGCGCGGCGCCCGCGGTGTTGACCGTGTCGGTGCGCACCGTGACGAAGTCGGCGAGCGCCCCCTTGCTCAGGTGGCCGCCGTCGGACCAGCCGAGGGAGCGGTAGCCGTTGAAGGAGGCCGCGAGGAGCAGGTCGTTGGCCGAGAAGCGGTCGCGCTCGTTCGTGACGAGCCGCTCGTGCATCTCGAGCCCCCTCAGCTCCTCGAACGGGTCGATGACGACGTGCTGGTCGGAGCCCAGCGAGAGCGGGCTGCCGGCGTCGTGGAGCGCCCGTGCCGGGCCGATGCCGTCGGCGAGGTCGCGCTCGGTCGTGGGGCAGAAGCACGCACCCGTGCCGGTGCCGCCGAGCAGGTCGATGTCGCGGTCCTCGAGGTGCGTGGCGTGCACGGCCGTCGAGTGGGCACCGAGGGCGCCGGCCTCGTCGAGCAGCTGGGTCGGGCTGGCGCCGTAGAACATCTGGCAGGCAAGGTTCTCGCCGTGCTGCTCCGACAGGTGCACGTGCAGCGGCAGGTCGCCGACCGCCTCGACGACGCGCGGGAGGTCCTCGCGGCGCACCGCACGGACCGAGTGGATCGCCGCACCGAGCCGCACGCGGTCGGTCTCGGGGCGTCGCTCGGACATCCGGGACGCCCAGGCCTCGACAGTGCCGTCGCTGAACCGGCGCTGGCCCGGGTGCAGCTCGACGTGGCCACCGCCGTTGAGGCCGCCCTCGAGGTAGCACGTGTCGAGCAGCGTGAGCCGGATGCCGGCCTCGTCGGCGGCCTGACGCACCGCGAGCCCCATGGCGTTCGGGTCGCGGTAGGGATGACCGCCCGGCCGGTGGTGGACGTAGTGGAACTCCCCCACGACCGTGATCCCGGCCTGCACCATCTCGGCGAACACGGCCCGCGCGAGCGCGAAGTACGTGTCGGGGTTGAGCTGCTCCGCGGCGGCGTACATCTGCTCGCGCCAGCTCCAGAAGTTGCCGCCACCGCCGTTGACCCGGCCCCGGAGGGCGCGGTGGAAGGCGTGGCTGTGCGCGTTGGCCATGCCGGGCAGCGTCACGCCGGCGAGGCGGATGTCGTCGGGCTCGGGGTCAGCGTCGACGAGGACCTCCTTGAAGAGGCCGTCCTGGGTCACGAGGCGGACCCGTCGCGCGAATCCTCTTGTGAGCCAAGCACTCTCGCACCAGAACGCAGTCATCGGGCGTCGCTCATCGACTCGGGGTCCTTCCCTGTGCACAGCTCGGTCACGACGGCTGTCAGGGCCGTGACCCCATGGTGACAGTCATCCGTGCTCGCGAGCTCGGCGGGTGAGTGTGAAACTCCTGTGGGGTTGCGGACGAAGAGCATCGCGCTCGGCACGCCGTGCGTCGCGAGGATGCCCGCGTCGTGGCCGGCGCCCGTCCCGAGCAGGGGCGCGTCGGGGAGGATCCCGCGCAGCCTGCCGACGAGTCCGGTGTCGAAGGTGGTCGTCGGCGTCCACGACTCGGGGGTCGTCGTGGCGCCCAGACGGCCGGCCTCCGACGACACGGCATCGACCGCCGCGTGCACGACGTGCTCGCTGCGGCCACGGACGTCGAGCCAGGCCGTGACGTGGCTCGGGATCGCGTTGACGCCTCCCGGGACGACGTGGACCTTGCCCACCGTGGCGACGCAGCCGAGCCCGACGGCATACGACCGGGCTGCCTGGATGACCGTGGCGAGGCCGATCATCGCGTCCTGCCGATCGGCGATGCGCGTCGTGCCGGCGTGGTTGGCCTCGCCCGGGATGTCGACCCGCCAGCGGCCGTGCGGCCAGATGTCGGTGCCGATCGCGACGGCCCGGCCGGGGTCGGTGAGGTCCTCGCTGCCGTCGGGGGCGAGCGCGAGCGCCTTGCCCTGCTCGACGTGCAGCTCGACGAAGCGGCCGACGCGTCGCACGGTGTCGTCGTCGCGGCCGAGTGTCTCTGGGTCCCGGCCCGCGCTGCGCCAGGCCTCGGCCATCGACACCCCGTCGGCATCGGTCAGCGAGCGGGCCCGGTCGGCGTCGAGGGCCCCGGTGATGATGCGGGAGCCCGCGCACGCGATGCCGAAGCGGGACCCCTCCTCGTCGACGAAGTTGACGACACCGAGCGGCACGTCGGGCTCGAAACCGGCGTCGCGCAGCGCGTCGACGGTCGCGAGCGCGCTGACGACGCCGAGCGGGCCGTCGAACGCGCCGCCGTCGGGCACCGAGTCGAGGTGTGAGCCGATGACGACGCCGGGCGTCGTGTCGGGGTCGCCCCACCATCCCCACTGGTTGCCGGCCCGGTCCTCGACGAGGTCGAGGCCGCGGGCCGCGCACTCGGCGGCGAACCACTCCCGCAGGTCGTGGTCGGTCCGGGTCCACGCGTAGCGGCGGTAGCCACCCGAACCGGCGTCGCGACCGACGGGCTCGAGATCAGCCCAGATCCGGTCGAAGCTCGTCGTCGTCACCTCGATCACCACTCCTCGCAACGCCGGCGTCTGCGTCCGGCTGTGTAACTAGGCTCTGTCCCATGGATCCTGACCGTGATGACACCGCCGAGCGTAGTGACTCGGGCCCGGAAACGCCGATCCGCACGCCGGCGGTCGACGCGGTCCTCGCGGCGGGCATCGAGCACACGGTGACCCGGCACGGGCGCGTCTCGAGCCTCGAGGAGGCGGCCGCCGCTCGGGGCATCGAGCCGCGCGACCTCATCAAGACCCTCGTCGTGCGCCGGGCCGAGGACGACCACGTCTTCGTCCTCGTACCCGGCGACCGCACCTTCTCGTGGGCCAAGGTGCGTGCCCTGCTCGGCACGAACCGCATCTCGATGCCCGACGCGGCGGCCGCGAAGGCCGTCACCGGCTACGAGCGCGGCACCATCACGCCCTTCGGCTCGGCCGCGCGCCTTCCCGTCATCGCCGACACGCACCTCGTCGGGCGCCGCATCTCGCTCGGCGGTGGCGGCCACGGGGTCGGCCTCACCGTCAACGGCGACGACGTCATCCGCCTCTTCGACGCGACGGTCGCCGACATCTCCGACGAGGAGGTCCACAAGGACCGTTGACGCCCGCGCCGTCCCGAGGGCGCAGACTGTGCACATGTCACGCACCCCGCTGCCCACCAAACCGTGCGCTCGATGCGGTCGCACGATCACGTGGCGCAAGGCCTGGGAGCGCGACTGGGCCACGGTGCGCTGGTGCTCCGACAACTGCCGCAAGCACGGCCTGACCCCCGTCGACCTCGAGCTCGAGGACGCCCTCACCAAGCTCGTCAGGGCGCACGCCGCCTCGGCCACGGTCGACCCGTCGGAGGCGGCTCGAAAGGTCGGCGGCGCGGACTGGGAGGCGCTCGTCGAGCCCGCCCGGAACGCCGCCCGACGGCTCGTCGCCGCCGGGCGCGCCCAGATCATCCAGGGTGGCCGGGTCATCGACCCGGACCACGCGAAGGGCCCGATCACGGTGCGCCGCCCCCGCTGAGCGGTCCGCACGACCCCACCGGACGGCATACGCCCTCTCAGCCCTCCTGCATCGGGACGCGGACACCGCGCTCGTGCGCGACGCGGTCGGCGATGTCGTAGCCGGCGTCGACGTGGCGGATGACACCCATGCCGGGGTCGTTCGACAGGACGCGCGCGAGCTTCTGCGCGGCGAGGTCGGTGCCGTCGGCGAGGGAGACCTGACCGGCGTGGAGGCTCCGGCCGATGCCCACGCCGCCGCCGTGGTGGATCGAGACCCAGCTCGCGCCCGAGCTCGTGTTGACGAGCGCGTTGAGCAGCGGCCAGTCGGCGATGGCATCGGAGCCGTCGGCCATCGACTCGGTCTCGCGGTAGGGGCTCGCGACGGAGCCGCTGTCGAGGTGGTCGCGCCCGATGACGATGGGCGCCGAGATCTCGCCCGTGCGCACCATCTCGTTGAACTTCAGGCCGGCCTTGTCGCGCTCTCCGTAGCCGAGCCAGCAGATGCGGGCAGGCAAGCCCTGGAAGGCGATCCGCTCCTGCGCACCCCGGATCCACTTGTGCAGACGGTCGTTGTCGGGGAAGAGCTCGAGCACGGCCTTGTCGGTCGCGGCGATGTCGCGCGGGTCGCCCGAGAGCGCGGCCCAGCGGAACGGGCCCTTGCCCTCGCAGAAGAGCGGGCGGATGTAGGCGGGCACGAAGCCGGGGAACTCGAAGGCGCGGTCGTAACCGCCCTGGCGGGCCTCGTCGCGGATCGAGTTGCCGTAGTCGAAGACCTCGGCGCCGGCGTCCTGGAACTCGACCATCGCCTTCACGTGCTTGGCCATCGAGGCGCGGGCGCGGTCGGTGAAGTCCTCGGGCTTCTTCTCGGCGTACTCGGCCCAGTCGGCGACGTCGACGCCCTCGGGCAGGTAGCTGAGCGGGTCGTGCGCCGACGTCTGGTCGGTGACGATGTCGATCTCGACACCCCGTCGGAGCAGCTCGGGGAAGACCTCGGCCGCGTTGCCGACGACACCGACCGACCAGCCGCGGCGCTCGCGCTTGGCGGCCATCGCCTTCTCGATCGCGTCGTCGAGGTCGGTCGCGACCTCGTCGAGGTAGCGGTGCTCGACGCGCCGGTGCAGGCGGGCCGGGTCGACGTCGACGATGAGGCAGGCGCCGTCGTTCATCGTGACGGCGAGCGGCTGCGCGCCGCCCATGCCGCCGCAGCCGCCGGTCAGGGTCAGCGTTCCGGCGAGGGTCCCGTTGAAGCGCTTCTCGGCGACGGCCGCGAAGGTCTCGTAGGTGCCCTGGACGATTCCCTGGGTGCCGATGTAGATCCACGACCCGGCCGTCATCTGGCCGTACATCGTCAGGCCGAGGTGCTCGAGGCGGCGGAACTCGGGCCACGTGGCCCAGTCGCCGACGAGGTTGGAGTTGGCGATGAGGACGCGCGGCGCCCACTCGTGCGTCTGCATGACGCCGACGGGACGACCGCTCTGGACGAGCATCGTCTCGTCCTGCTTGAGCGTGGTCAGCGTGCGGACCATCGCGTCGAAGGACTTCCAGTCGCGGGCCGCGCGACCGGTGCCGCCGTAGACGACGAGGTCGTCGGGGCGCTCGGCCACCTCGGGGTCGAGGTTGTTCATGAGCATCCGCAGGGGGGCCTCGGTGGCCCACGACTGCGCCGTCAGGGTCGTCCCACGCGCCGCGCGGACGGGTCGTGCACCTTCCATGTCACTCTCCTTCGAGGTGGAAAACGTTGGTGTGCCGGTTCGCTCAGCGGAGCGGGCCGGTGACGGACTCGGCGGCGGCAAGGACGTCGCCGTCGGTCACCGCCCCGTGGGCGCCCTCGATGTCGGGGGCGAGGAAGCGGTCGGGCCCCGGGGCCGCGTTGGTGCGAGCGGACAGCGCGGCGATGACCGCGCCGGTGGCGGGCGACGGCTCGAGCGGGGACCGCAGCTGGATGCCGCGCGCCGCCGTCAGCACCTCGATGGCGAGGACGCGGCCGAGCGCGTCGACGGAACGGCGCAGCTTGCGGGCACCCGACCAGCCCATCGACACGTGGTCCTCCTGCATGGCCGAGCTCGGGATCGAGTCGACCGACGCGGGGACGGCGAGACGCTTCATCTCCGAGACCATGGCGGCCTGGGTGTACTGCGCGATCATGAGGCCCGAGTCGACGCCGGGGTCGTCGGCGAGGAAGGGCGGGAGCCCGTGGTTGCGGGCCTGGTCGAGGAAGCGGTCGGAGCGGCGCTCGGACATCGACGCGACGTCGGCCGCGACGATGGCGAGGAAGTCGAGGACGTAGGCCACCGGGGCGCCGTGGAAGTTGCCGTTGGACTCGACCCGGCCGTCGGTGGTGACGACGGGGTTGTCGACGGCCGAGGCCAGCTCGGCAGCGGCGACGCGGGCGGCGTGCTCGACCGTGTCACGGGCGCCGCCGTGCACCTGCGGCGCGCAGCGGAGGGAGTACGCGTCCTGCACGCGGGTGCACTCCTCGGTGCGGTGCGACTCGCGGATCGGCGAGTCCGCCATGACGGCAAGGATGTTCGCGGCCGAGTCCCCCTGACCCACCTGGGGGCGCAGCGCGTGCAGGTCGGGCGCGAAGACGCTGTCGGAGCCGAGCAGGCCCTCGACGCTCATCGCGGCCGACACGTCGGCGACCTTGAGCAGGTGACGCAGGTCGTGGATGGCCAGCACGAGCATGCCGAGCATGCCGTCGGTGCCGTTGATGAGGGCGAGGCCCTCCTTCTCGGCGAGGACGACGGGCTCGATCCCGTGGTCCGCCAGGGCGGTTGCCGCGTCGGTGAGCGTGCCGTCGGCGAGGCGCACCGGCCCCTCGCCCATCGCGGCGAGCGCGCAGTGCGACAGCGGCGCGAGGTCGCCGGAGCAGCCGAGCGAACCGTACTCGTGCACGACGGGGGTGATACCGGCACTCAGCAGGGCGGCATACGTCCGCGCGGTCTCGAGGCGGACGCCGGTGCGGCCCGTCGCGAGGGTCGACAGACGGAGCAGCATGAGGGCGCGCACGACCTCGCGCTCGACCTCGGGACCGGCGCCGGCGGCGTGCGAGCGCACGAGCGAGCGCTGCAGCTGGGCGCGCAGCGCCGTCGGGATGTGGCGGGTCGCGAGCGCGCCGAAGCCGGTCGAGACGCCGTAGTGGGCGACGGTGTCGTTCGCGAGGTCCTCGATGACGGTGCGGCTGCGGGCGATCTCCGCCTCGGCATCGGAGGAGAGCTCGACCCGGGCGTCGTGGCGGGCGACGGCGACGACGTCCTCGAGGGAGAGCGGACCGGTGCCGACCGTGACGGTGCCGGCGCCGGTCACCGAGTGGGCGGTGGCGGGTGCTGCGTTCATGGACCCATCGAACCGCCGAACGGCTGGCGCGTTGGCCCGCGAGGGAGGACAATTGTCTCGGATGCGAGACTTCCTCGATCGCGGACCGGAGGTGGCCCACATGTCCAACGCCCCCGCCGCCGCCAACGCGCTCGACGTCCTCGAGCACCTCTCCCGCCACGCCGAGCCGGTGCCCGCTGCGTCGATCGCCCGCGACCTCGGCCTGCCCCGCAGCTCGGTCTACCACCTGCTCAAGGTGTTGCACAGCCGCGGCTACGTCACCCACTACGTCGAGGAGCGACGCTTCGGTCTCGGCCAGGCGGCGTACGAGCTCGGGTCGGCCTACCAGCGCCAGGCGCCCCTGGCCCGTGTCGCGCGGGCAGCCATGCGCCGGATCGTCGACCAGTGCGGCCGCAACGCCCACTTCGCCACCCTCGACGGACGCGACGTCATCTACCTCCTCGAGGAACGCGCCCCCGGGCAGCCGATGCTCGTCACCGACGTCGGTGTGCGCCTGCCCGCCCACCTGACGGCCAGCGGGCTCGCGATGCTGTCCGCCCTCCCCGCGACGCAGGTGCGGGCGCTCTACCCCGACCGGGCCTCGTTCGTGCAGCGCAGCGGTGGGGGGCCGCGGTCGCTCGGCGAGCTGCGGAGCGTGCTGACCCGCACGCGCACCGACGGCTACGCCCGCGAGGAGGGCACCGTGACGGCCGACCTGTCGTCGGTCGCCGTGCCCGTGCTCGACCGCGCCGGCCGGCCGCTCGCGGCGATCGCCCTGACGCTGCGGACACCCGACGCGAGCACGGAGCACGTCGCCGAGCTCGTGGCCCGGGCCCGTCTCGCCGCCGAGGACATCGCCCGCCGTCTCAGCCCCAGCCCGACCGGTCGCCGCTGAGCCCCACCCGGCACCGGGGTCTCCTAGGGTGCCGACATGGACGTCCACCTCATCGGCGGCGGCTGGGACGACGACCTCGCCCCCACGCTCTACGGACCCTTCGTCGAAGCCGCCGCGCGTCGCGCCGGCGGCACCCCGCGCATCGTGCTCGTCGTCATGGGCACTGACCCCGAGTCGCTCGAGTACCACGAGAAGTACGTCCACACGCTCGGCCTCGTGGGTGGCCACGACCTCGTCGTGGAGCGGGTGGCCGAGGGCACGCCGCTGGAGCCTGCCGTCCTCGACGGGATCGACGGCCTCTTCGTCGGCGGCGGCCCCACGCCGGAGTACCACGCGTCCCTCACGGGCGCCTACCACCGGATCCGCGCGCTCGTGTCCACAGGTATGCCGTATGCCGGGTTCTCCGCGGGGGCTGCGATCGCGGGCTCCCACGCGGTCATCGGCGGCTGGCTCCTCGACGGGCGGCCCGTCTGCCCCGAGGACAGCAACGAGGACCTCGACGACGTGGCCGTGGTCAGCGGCATCGGCCTCGTGCCGGGAGCCGTCGACGTGCACGCCGCCCAGTGGGGCAACGTCTCACGCCTCGTCGCCGTGGTGGCCGCGGGGCTGGCCCCGAGCGGTGTCGCGATCGACGAGGGGACGCTCCTGCGGTCGGACGGTGCGATGGCCGGCGCCGGGCGCGTGTGGCACGTCACGCCGGACACGGCGACGCCCGGCGGGGCGCTCGTGCGGGCTCGGGCCGGAGGTCAATAGGCTCGACCCCATGCGCGCCATCACGATCCCCGAGCCCGGAGACGCCGACAGCCTCGTCCTCGACGAGGTGCCCGACCCCGAGGTGACGGCCGGCCACGTGCTCATCGACGTCGCCGCCGCGGGTGTCAACCGCGCCGACGTCATGCAGCGCCTCGGTCACTACCCGCCGCCTGCCGGCGCGTCGGAGTACCCCGGCCTCGAGGTGAGCGGCACCATCGCGGCGCTCGGCGAAGGTGTCGAGGACTGGCAGGTCGGCGACGAGGTGTGCGCCCTCATCGACGGAGGCGGCTACGCCGAGCGTGTCGTGGCGCCGGCCGAGCAGCTCCTGCCGGTGCCGCGCGGCGTCTCGCTCGTCGACGCGGCCGGCCTGCCCGAGGTGACGTGCACCGTCTGGTCCAACGTCTTCCTCGTCGCCAACATCCAGCCGGGCCAGGTGCTCCTCGTCCACGGCGGCAGCTCGGGCATCGGCACCATGGCCATCCAGCTCGCCAAGGCGGTCGGCGCGCACGTCGCCGTCACGGCGGGCAGCCAGGCCAAGCTCGACGTGTGCCGCGACCTCGGTGCCGAGTTCCTCGTCAACTACCGCGAGGAGGACTTCGTCGAGCGCGTCCGCGAGCTGACGAGGGGTCACGGCGCCGACGTCATCCTCGACAACATGGGCGCGAAGTACCTCTCCCGCAACGTCGAGGTCCTCGCCATCAGCGGACGCCTCGTCACGATCGGCCTCATGGGCGGCCGAACGGGCGAGCTCGACATGGGCATGCTGCTGGCCAAGCGCGCCGCCGTCATCGCCACCTCGCTGCGGGCCCGCCCCGCGACGGAGAAGGCCGCCATCGTCGCCGCCGTCCGTGAGCACGTCTGGCCCCTCATCGAGGCCGGCGCGGTGCGTCCGGTCGTCCACTCGCGCCACCCCCTCGAGCACGCCGCCGAGGCGCACCGCGAGATGGAGGCGTCGGGCCACATCGGCAAGATCCTCCTCACCACCTGAGCTGCCTTGTGTCGCGGGACGATCCGGCCGTGTCCGACTCGTCCCCTGACGCGCTGCCCACCGCCGGCGTACCGTTGACCGGTGGACCCCTTCGCCACGAAGCGGCCCTCCCACCACACGAGTACCGGGAGGCACCTGCAGTGTTCATCCAAGTGATTCAGGGCAAGACCCACGACGCGGACATGCTCCACCGCCGCATGGACGCCTGGCGCGAAGAGCTCGAGCCCGGCGCGGCCGGCTGGCTCGGCGGCACGTACGGCATCGACGACGACAACGAGTTCATCGGCGTCGTCCGCTTCGACTCTCGCGAGTCGGCGATGCGCAACAGCGAACGCCCCGAGCAGGGCGCCTGGTGGGCTGACACCGAGAAGTGCTTCGACGGCGGCGTCACCTTCCACGACTGTGACGACGTGACGATGATGCTCGACGGCGGGTCGGACGACGCGCAGTTCGTCCAGGTCATCCAGGGGCGCATCAGCGACCAGGAGAAGTTCCGGATGATGCGCGACATGCCGATGGACACCCTCCACACGGAGCGGCCCGACATCCTCGGCGGCACCATCGCGGTCGACGCCGATGGCTGGTTCACGCAGACGATGGCGTTCCGCACCGAGGCAGATGCCCGTGAGGGCGAGAAGAAGGACATGCCGCCCGAGATGAAGGAGCAGATGGCCGACATGGACCAGGCCATGAGCGACGTCCGCTACCACGACCTGCACCATCCGTGGTTCGCCACGGCCGGCTCGCACTGACCCGCGTCGGCCGCGAGGACGAGGAGGGGCCCGTGCGACCTGACGGGGGACGCACGGGCCCCGACCGCTCGACCTGCGCGGTGAGGCAGGATGGAGCGCATGAGCGACGACGCGAGCCGACAGGGCCAGGGCACCGACACCGACTCCGACTCCGACTCCGACTCCCAGCGTGACGAGCCGCGCATCGTCGTCGTCACGCCCGACGGCATGGGCGTCGCGGACGCCCAGGGCGAGGATCGCCCCGACGGCGCCGGTCCCCACCCGGAGGGCCGCGAGGAGCGACGCGAGCGCGAGCGCACCAACCCGGCCGACCTCGTCGAGGAGCCGGCCAAGGTCATGCGCATCGGGTCGATGATCAAGCAGCTGCTCGAGGAGGTGCGCAACGCGCCGCTCGACGAGGCCGGGCGCCGTCGCCTCGCCGACGTCCACCACCGCTCCATCGAGGAGCTCAAGGACGGCCTCGCGCCCGAGCTCGTCGCCGAGCTCGACCGGATCGCCCTGCCCTTCCGCGACGACTCCCCGACCGACGCCGAGCTGCGGATCGCCCAGGCCCAGCTCGTCGGCTGGCTCGAGGGACTCTTCCACGGCATCCAGACGGCGCTGGTGGCGCAGCAGATGGCGGCGCAGCAGCAGCTCCAGCAGATGCGCGCCCTGCCGCCCGGCCCGGGCGCCTCCTACGGCACGCCCCCCGGCATGCAGCCCGGCGAGCACCACCCCGGGGAGTCCGGACCCACCGGGCAGTACCTCTGACCCCGGCGGTCAGAGCCAGCTCGAGCGCTCGCGCTCGGTCGGCACGACGTCGGGGTTCCACTGCGTGAACGGCGCCTCGAGCTTGTAGTGGAGGTCCTTCTGGCGCAGCAGCACCACGGGCTGGGCGTTCTCGGGGTTGTCGAGCGACTCGAAGTAGTCGACGCTCCAGTGGAACCACCGCATGCAGAAGAGCCGCATCGTCAGGCCGTGCGTCACGATGACGACGTTGCGCGGCGCGGTCGGCGTCTCGAAGTTGCGGTGCATCGACTCGAGGAACGTCGACACGCGGTCGTAGACGTCCGACCCGGACTCGCCGTGGCTGAACCGGTAGTAGAAGTGGCCGTAGCGGTCCCGCTCGGCCTTCTGCTGGGCGATGTCGACGGGGTCCTGGAAGTTGGCCCAGTCCTGCTCGCGCAGGCGCGGCTCGACCCGCACGTCCCGCTCCACCACCGGCAGGGCGAGCGCCTCGAGGGTCTGCCGGGTGCGCACGTACGGCGAGACGTAGGCCTCGACCGACTCCCCGTCGAGCACGTCCCGGATCGCGGCACCCGTGTCGCGGGCCTGCTGAAAACCTTTGGGCGTCAGGCTGATCCGGTGGTCGGGTACGCGCTCATAGACGGTGTCGTCGAGGTTGCCCTCGGACTCGCCGTGCCGCACGAGGATGATCCGGTTCGGTCGGTGCTCGAGGTTCACCGCCTCAGACTACGGTCGCGACCCCGTGCCGCCCACGGGGCGACGAGGAGCACGAGCCAGGCGAAACCGACGACGAAGCTCGCGACGAGGATGACGACCCCGGCCGACCCGCCGAGGACACGCGGGCCGACAGCGAGCAGGACGGCATACGCCATGAGCGCCGTGACGACGACGGCCCTGCGACGAGTCGACCCCATGACTCCCCCTCGCTGCGATGCGCTGACCACCCCATCGCACCACCCGCACGTGAACGGGCGGTGCCGTCCGGGTGACACGTCCCGGTCCGGTTAGGGTGAGGCGATGCGACAGGTGGGCGACCTGCTGACCGGTGACAGCCCCTGGCTGCGCCGGGCCTCGCACGTGCTCAAGTGGCTCGCGGTCCTCGTGGCCTGCTACCTCGGTGGCGTGGCCGCGACCAACCTCGCGCCGACCGTCGCCGAGACCTCCCAGTACCGCGCGGTCCTGCGCCTCGACCCGGTGCCGCGTCACTCCCCCGTGCTCCACGCGCCGACGATCGTCGGTGACGTCGACGTCCAGTTCGCCTCTCCCATCGTCGCGCCCGGCCTCGACGTGCAGGTCGCGGTGCGCGAGGAGATCACCAACCTCTTCACCCGTCCCAACGTCGACATCAAGGCGCTGCAGCCCTCGCCCGACGAGATCTCGTCGGCGATCGCGCAGGCCGCCGTCGGCGTCGGCATCCGCTTCGTCCTCGGCGCGACGGCGATCGCGGTGCTCCTCGCCCTGGCCTCGCACTACATCAGGCAGCGCACCACCCGTCGCCACCACGTGCTCTTCGTCGCGTCCGCGATGGTCGTGGCGACCACCGTGACCTTCGGCGGGATCGCCCTGACCTACCAGCCGGGCCGCTTCGCGGAGTACCGCACGAGCGGCGTCCTCGGCGTCGTGCAGCGCAACGCCGGCCTGCTCGCCGACGTCGAGGCGCGCGCCACCCAGGTGACGCCCTACTTCCGCAACCTCCTCGCGGTGACGCAGGCGCTCCAGCAGAAGTACGTCGCCGGCAACGTCAACGAGCCCGTCTCGGCGCGCCTCCTGCTCGTCTCCGACATCCACGGCGCGAACCAGTACGCCCTGATGCGCACGATCATCGAGGAGGAGGACGTCGACGCCGTCATCGACAGCGGCGACCTCGTCAACTTCGGGCGCGTCCAGGAGGGCGACGCCGCCGACCTCTACCGGTCCATCCAGTCGCTCGGCGTGCCCTACGTCTTCACGAGCGGCAACCACGACCAGTCGTCGGCGAGCGACCGGGCCGTCGTCGCCCGTCTCGCGAGCATCCCGAACGTCGTGCTCCTCGAGGACGCCGCCGGGTCACTGCGCGAGCTGACCTTCCACGGGCTGCGCATCACCGGCTTCAACGACCCGCGCTACTTCGGCGACGACAACGCCGACCCGACGGCCAAGGCCAAGCCCGCGGCCGACCGCTACAACGCGGCCGTCGCCGGCCAGCCCGAGCCCGACATCGTCGTGACGCACGAGCCGTATGCCGCCGAGCAGGTCGAGCGGGGACGCCTGCTCATCAACGGGCACATGCACACCCCCGCGATCGAGGGCAACCGGATCCAGGTCGGCACCTTCACCGGTGGCGGGGTCGTCTCGCACTACTCCGAGGGTCCGGGGCAGGAGCTCGACGGCCAGCCGTACTCCTTCGACATCGCCCAGTTCGGCACGTCGTGCGAGCTGACCTCGCTGACCCGCTACTCCTTCCGCAACCTGCTCGAGGGCCGCCCGGCCTACGACAGCGTGCAGGTCATCAGCGGAGCCCGCATCGACCCCTACCGGCCCGCCGCACCGACCGTCCAGCAGCCGGGTCAGGACCAGCCGGACCCGGCCAAGCGCATCTGCAGCCGCATCGACGAGACGTCGGTGCGATCGCTGCCGATCGCCCCGGACGACCCGACATCGTCAGGCACCACGACCCCTGCCGTGCCGTCCGGGCTGTCGGTCACCCCTTGAGGTCGGGGAACTGGTCGTCGCGCCACTCGTTCGCGGGCTGGTCGGCGCCGGTCGCCTCGAGGTCGGTCTCGCGGCCCCGCAGCTCGACCCGGCGGATCTTGCCCGAGATCGTCTTGGGCAGCTCGTAGAACTCGATCCGCCGGACCCGCTGCCACGGCGCGAGCTTCGCGCGGGCGTGGGCGAGGATCGAGCGCGCCACGTCCTCACCGGGCTCGTGGCCCGGGGCGAGGGCGATGTAGGCCTTGGGCACGGCCAGGCGCACGGGGTCGGGCGCGGGCACGACGGCGGYCTCGGCGACGGCCGGGTGCTCGATGAGCACCGACTCGACCTCGAACGGGCTGATCTTGTAGTCGCTCGCCTTGAAGACGTCGTCGGTGCGTCCGACGAAGGAGATGTAGCCGTCGACGTCGACCGACGCGACGTCGCCCGTGTGGTAGAAACCGCCGGCCATGGCGTCGGCGTTGCGCTGCTCGTCGCCCTGGTAGCCGGTCATGAGCGGGACGGGGTGCTGCGACAGGTCGAGGCAGATCTCGCCCTCGCGGTTGCCGTCCGAGTCGGCCTCCGTGACAAGGACATTCGTGATCGGGTCGACGACGACGACCGGACAGCCAGGAAGCGGCCGGCCCATCGAGCCCGGCTTGACGGTGGAGCCGGGGGTGTTGCCCACCGCTGCCGTCATCTCGGTCTGTCCGTAGCCGTCGCGGATCGTCAGGCCCCACGCCTTCTCGACCTGCGCGATGACCTCGGGGTTGAGCGGCTCGCCGGCACCGATGACCTCGCGCAGCGACCCCGGTCCGCCGGACAGGTCGCTCTTGATGAGCATCCGCCACACCGTCGGCGGCGCGCAGATCGAGGTGACCTCGTGCGTGCGCAGGACCCGCAGCAGGGCGACGGGGTCGAACCGGCTGTAGTTGTAGACGAATGCCGTCGCCTCGGCCGCCCACGGCGCGAAGAACGACGACCATGCGTGCTTGGCCCAGCCGGGGCTGCTGATGTTGAGGTGCACGTCGCCGGGCTGCAGCCCGATCCAGTACATCGTCGACAGGTGCCCGACGGGGTAGGAGCGCTGGGTGTGCTCGACGAGCTTGGGCCGGCTCGTCGTGCCGGACGTGAAGTAGAGGAGCATCCGGTCGTCGGGCGCCGTGCCCGGGTGCTCGGTGGGCGGGACCTCGAGGTCGTATGCCGCCTCGTGGCGTTGCCAGCCAGCCGTGGCGGTCCCGGCCGGGTCGGCCCCACCGACGGCGACGCGCAGGTAGTCGCCCGGCACGTCGTCGAGCTTGTGCACCTCGGACGCGTTGGTGATGACGGCGCGGGCCGCGCCGCGCTCCATCCGGTCGACGAGGTCGCCGGGGCCGACGGCGGTCGTGGTCGGCATGACGACGGCGCCGAGCTTGATGACGGCGAGCATCGACTCCCAGAGCTCGACCTGGTTGCCGAGCATGAGGATCACCGAGTCACCGCGGCGCACACCGAGGGTGGCGAGGTGCGCGGCCACCTGGTCGGAGCGGCGGGCCATCTCGTCCCAGGAGTACGACGCCGACGACTCGTCCTGCTCGACGATCGTCAGGCAGGCGCCCCCGTTGCCCCGGGCGACGGCGTCGAACCAGTCGACGCCCCAGTTCCAGCGGTCTCCCACGTCGGGGAAGGTGAACTCGCGGACGGCTCTGGCGTGGTCGCCGCGCAGGGCGAGGAGCTCGTCACGGGCCGCCCGGTAGGTCGCGGTCACACCGGCTTCGTCGACAGTGGAGGTCATGACCCGACGATGCCACACGCGCCTGCCGTGCGGCAGGGGACGGCGACGGGCTCAGAGCGGCTGGTCGCTGCCGTCACCGAGGTCGCGCGGGCGGCGCTCCTCCGCGAGCTCGGGACGGTCGGCCCGCTCGGACCGCTGGCGCGGGATCGCCGTCGTGTCCTCGCTGTAGCCGTCGTCGCCGGCCGCGAAGGCCGGATCCGAGCCGGGGCCGTCGGCCAGGCCGCGGCCGTGGGCGCGCCGGCGCAGGTCGTCCTCGTCGATGAGGCGGTTGATGAGCTGCTGGACCTCGTTGCTGCGCGGGATGTTCGTGAGGTTCTCGTCGGGGCTGTCGCCGGCCGACTCGATGTGCAGCGAGCCCGCGCCGATGATCCGGTCGACCACGGTCTGCTGGAAGCTCACGTCGGTGATCTTCGAGAGCGTGATGTCCTTGCCGTTCTTCGTCAGGATGCCTCGGCGCACCATGACCCGGTGCGAGGTGATGACGTAGTGGGTGGTGCGCCAGCGCAGGTAGGGCACGAAGACCGCCGGGACGGCGACGAGGACGAAGACCGCCACGGCGATCCACTGGATCCGGTTCCCGGTGTCGTCGTCGGGGGTGGCGCGGGCGACGGTGATGCAGGCCGCGGCCAGCAGCAGGCCGAAGATCGTGGGCACGACGACGGTGAGCCAGTGCGGGTGCAGGTCGCGCTCGACCTTCTCTCCCTTGGCGAGCACGTTCTCCGGGAACCCCACGGTCATCCTCCTGTCGTCAGGTCCGCTCGGACCACGCGTTGCCACTCAGCCTAGGCGGTCACGCCTCCCCGTCGGTCGGGTCGGACTCCGCGAGCAGCCGCAGGCCGTCGGCCCGGGCCCGGCGCGTGGTCTCGCCGAGGAACTCGGTGCCGAGGTAGACGTGGTCGGGTCCGACGAGGCCGACGAGCCCCTCGGCCTCAATCTGGTGCAGCACCTGCCGGTTGTCGACGACGAGCTTGAGGACGCCACCGTGGGCCTGAAGCTCCCTCGCGTAGCCGCGGAGCACGTCGATGAGGGTCAGGCCGATCTGGTCGACGCCGCGGAGGCGGAGCACGACGACGGCGTGCTGCGACCCCTCGTCGACGCGTGGTAGCAACGCGCGGAACGTCGGGGCGCTGGCGAAGAAGAGGGAGCCGTACGGCTGGAGCACGAGCACCTCGCCGCCCGGCACGGTGACCGGTGGCTCGCACTGACGCACCCTCCCGTCTGCGTCGAGGTCGAGGCGGGTGACCCGCACCCGGTTGGACTGCTCGACGACGTGGAGCACGATCGCGAGGGCGACCCCGACGAGCACGGCGTACTGCACCGGGATGAGGAGAGTCAGCACGAAGGTGAGCGCGAGGACGACGGTCTGGACGGTCCCCGTGCGCATCACCGACTGCACCCTCGCCGGCTTCACCGCGCCGGCGCCGACGACCATGAGCAGCGCCGCGATGGACGGTAGGGCGACGAGGGCCACGACGTCGGCGAGGACGAGCACGACGAGCGCCATGACGCCGCCGGCGAAGCCGAGCGAGAGGCGCGTCCGGGCGCCCGCGGTCGCGACGAGCGAGGACGCCGACATCGAGCCGCCGACCGGCATACCCCTGAAGAGGCCGGAGACGATGTTGCCGACCCCCTGCCCGATGAAGTCGCGCGAGGCGACGGACGGGCGCCCGTCGGGATTGGGCACCGCAGCCGACACCGCGGCGCCCTGGACGAGTCCGATGAAGGCCAGAGAGACCGCGGGAAGCGCGAGGTAGGGCACGTCGCCGAGCGACGGCAGCGCCGGCAGCGGCAGGGAGTGCGGGACCGCGGCGATGTCGCCCACGACCGCGACGTGCGCGTCGAAGAGCGACCCCAGCACGCCCGCGAGGAGCGAGCCGACGGCCATCGCGACCACGAGGCCGAGCGCGCCCAGGCGGGTGCGCTGGAGCCCGACGATGAGGACGAGGGTCACCACCCCGACGAGGAGGGTCATGAGGTCGATCCGCCACGGATGGAGAACCAGGTCGAGGGTGCGCATGACCCGGTTGGCGCCGGAGGTCTCGGCTCCCGTGAAGTCGCCGAGCTGGCCCAGCACGATGTTGACGCCGACGGCCGTGACGAAGCCGGTCATGACCGAGCTCGGCACGAACCGCAGCAGCGCCCCTCCCCGCAGCAAGCCGGCCGCGATCATGACGACGCCGGTCAGCGCGGCCAAGGTCCAGAGCGCCCGCTCCGGGTCGGGTCGAGACCCCAGGTCGGCGTCGGCGACGACGAGTGACATGGCGCCGGTCGCCTGGACGGCCATGAGCGTGCTGCTCGTGAAGAGCGCCGCGCCGACCATGCCGTAGAGGTAGCCGTAGAGACCGGCGAGCGGGTTGACGCCCGCGAGGACGCCGCTCGCCAGACCGTCGGGGACGCTCTCGATGCCGAGCACGACGCCCGCCTTGAGATCGGCGCGGACCGACGGGCTCCTCACCCGCCCCCAGGCAGCTCGTCCTGCGCCGCCCGTCACGGTGCCGCCGTCGACGTCACCGTTGGCGGCCCCCACATCCGGATCAGCCGCCCAGGATGCGGGCCTTCTGCTGCGCCAGCTCCTCGTCGGTGAGGATGCCCTGCGCGTGCAGTGCCGCCAGGCGTTCGAGGGAGTCCAGCACGTCGTCGGCCGCGGGCGCAGCAGGAGGCGGGGGCGGGGGCGGCGGCGCCTGGGCAGCCATGGCCTGGGCCTCCTGCTGCTGCCGGTAGGCGTCGGCATCCGCGGCCTGCTGCGCCTTGGCCTGCTGGCCCTGGTGCACCTTGCCGCTCACGGCGGTGGCGGTGCCGGCGACGACGGCCGTACGGGCGGCCACCCCCAGCAGACCGGGCCGGCCCCTGCGTCCTCTCATGACCCCTCCTCGTTCGATGCGATCGCGCTGAGCGCCACCTCGATGTCCTCACGCGGCAGGCGTTCCATGACGAGCAGCTGCCCGTCCAGCTCGCGCACCTCGGCAGCGATCTCGGACGCCCACACGTTCTCCCAGGCGATGACGAGCACCGTCGTGCCAGGGTCCATCTCGGCGGCGATGGCGAGGGCGTCCTCCTCGCCGACGAGGTCAGGCATGACGGTCGGGAAGCCGAGCAGCTCCTCGGCACCCTCGGGTGACTCGGCGTCGTACATCAGCACGCTGCCGTCGTCGTCCTTGCGGACGAGCAGCACGTCGAGCACGCGGACCGCGCCCTGGTCGACCGCTCGCGCCACCGCATCGCGTATGCCGCCCTGCCGCAGCTCTCCGCGGAAGCCGATGACCGCCAGGTCCACCGGCCCGATCGGCCCTGTCGTCGCAGTCGACATGGGACTCCTCCCGGTTCGTGGCGGAGTCGTGACCGGCACCGCTCGCCTTCATGCTCCGGTGCGCCCGCGCCGTGGGCATCACCCCGACGGGGTGACGCCCGCCGTCGGCGCCGGTGGTGACATGACAGGCATGAGCGGAAGGGACGTGCCGAGGGCCGGAGACCCTGGGGACCCGGTCCCCGGGGCGCCGTCCGGGCTCGTTCCGGCGAGGCGAGCACGCCCCGCGATCCCGCGGGGCGTGCTCATCCTCGTGGCGCTGGCGGCCGGCTTCGTCGTCGCCTTCGGCATCCACCTCGTGTCGGGCATCGTCGGGCCGCTCTTCCTCGCCCTCGTCCTGACCGTCGCGGCCTTCCCGGTGCGCAACGCCATGGTCCGGCGCGGGCTGCCCCACTGGTTGGGCACGCTCGCGGTCGTCTTCGTGATCTACCTCGGCATCGTGGGGCTCGCCCTGCTCGTCGTCGTGTCCGGCGCCGAGCTCGCAGGCCTCCTCCCCCAGTACGCCGACGACCTCGCGGCCCTCGTCGCCGACGTGACCGACTGGCTCGCCGCCCGTGGGGTCAAGCCCGAGCAGACGCAGGCGATCGCCTCGTCCTTCGACCTCGGGCGTGTCAGCGCGCTCATCACGTCGCTCCTCTCGGACATCCTGTCGCTCGTGACGAACCTCGTCTTCGTCCTCGCGCTCGTGCTCTTCTCCGCGATGGACGCCCGGGGCTTCTCCGAGACCCTCACGACCCTCCGCACCGAGCGCCCTGCGTTCGTGTCGGCGATGATGTCCTTCACGCACGGCACGCGCCGATACCTCGTGGTGGCAACGGTGTTCGGTGCCATCGTCGCCGTCTTCGACACCATGTTCCTGTGGCTCGTCGGGGTGCCGGGCGCGCTCCTCTGGGGCCTGCTCGCCTTCATCACGAACTACATCCCCAACATCGGCTTCGTCATCGGCCTCGTGCCACCGGCGATCCTCGCGCTGCTCGAGGGCGGGTGGAGCCTCTTCGCCCTCGTCGTCGTGGTCTACAGCGTCATCAACCTCATCATCCAGTCGGTCATCCAGCCGAAGATCGTCGGCGACGAGGTGGGCCTCTCAGCGGTCGTGACCGTCCTGTCCCTCGTCGTCTGGTCCGTGCTGCTCGGCGGCATCGGCGCCGTGCTCGCGATCCCGCTGACGCTGCTCGTCAAGGCCCTGCTCGTCGACGCCGACCCTCACGCGCAATGGCTCGGCAGCCTCCTCGGGGACCGTCGCGAGGCGCCGTCCTGACGAGCCGGACCGTCTGGCTGCAGTTCGGCTCGCGGGTCGGGCACGGTGCCCCTACTGTCCGGTAGTGGGACGTGTGACGCAGGGCACAGCGTGGCCGGCGGGCGGCGCCCCGGCAGGTTGCAGTGCTCGGCGTCAGCAAGCCTTCCACCCACAAAGGAGTGTGTCGTGAAGAGCAGCAGGTCCGTCATGTCATCCACCCGCCGGCGTGCCCTCGAGGCCGGTCTCTGCGCCCTCATCGGAGCCGGAGCCGCCCTCGCCCTCGGCGCCCCGGCCGTCGCCGCAGGCACGGGCTACGTCGCCCTCGGCGACTCCTACTCCTCGGGCACGGGGACCCGGACGTACATCAGCGACGGCACGTCGTGCCAGCGCTCCGTCTACGCCTACCCGTCGCTCGACGCCTCTGCCCTCGGGCTGGCACTGAGCTTCCGCGCGTGCTCCGGCGCGACGGTCGCCGACGTCACGAACACCCAGCTGTCCGCGCTGTCGAGCACGACGGCATACGTCACGATCTCGGTGGGCGGCAACGACGCCGGCTTCGCGAGCGTCCTGACGACGTGCGCGCAGCCGAGCTGGCTCAGCAACTGCAACGGCGCCATCGACACGGCCCAGGGCACCATCACCAACACGATCCCGGGCCGGCTCGCGACGCTCTACTCCTCGATCCGCGCCAAGGCCCCGAACGCCCGCGTCATCGTCGTCGGATACCCGCGCATCTTCAACGGCGAGGACTGCAACGCGTTCACGTGGTTCTCCCCCACCGAGGAGTCGCGCCTCAACGCGACCGCCGACCTGCTCAACGCGAAGACGGCCACGGCCGCCTCGAACGCCGGCTTCACCTTCGTCAACCCCACCTCGAAGTTCGTCGGCCACGCCGTGTGCGACAACGTCGAGTGGCTCAACGGCCTGTCCAACCCGGTCGGCGAGAGCTACCACCCCAACATCGCCGGGCACCGTGACGGCTACGCGGTCGTCACCAAGCCCGCCTTCGGGCTCGCTCTCACGCTCTCGGCGTCGCAGGCCGAGGCCAAGGCCGTCGCGTCCGCCGACGCGCTGGCCCGGGACGCGAGGAGGTATGCCGCCGTCGACCGCACGATCACACCGGAGCGTTTCGTCGCTCCCGACCTCACGACCCCCGCGGCCCGCGCCGCCGCCGCCCGCGCCGGGGTCGACCTGAGCAGCCGCGCCAGCATCGACACCGCCGACCGGCTCTACTCGGCCCGTCAGGACGCCGCGAGGAGGTCCGTGGCTCCGCGGTGAGCCCGCGGTGAAGAAGTGGTGAGGTCGTCGGGCGTCGCCCGGGCACGGCACCTAGTCTGACCGGGTGCGCTACGACGACATCATCATCGGGGCCGGTCACAACGGCCTCACGGCCGCCGCCTACCTGGCCCGCGCGGGAAGGACTGTCCTCCTCCTCGAGCGATCGGACCGGGTGGGCGGCGCTGCCGTGTCCGCCCGCGCCTTCGAGGGGGTCGACGCACGACTGTCGCGCTACTCCTACCTCGTCTCGCTGCTGCCGCGTCAGGTGCTCACCGACCTCGACCTCGACCTGCGGCTCATCCGGAGGCGGTTCTCGTCGTACACGCCGGTCCCGTCGGACCCCGCCCGCGGCCTCCTCGTCGACCACGGTGACGTCGCGGCGACCCGAGCGGCCTTCCGCGCCCTGACCGGTGGCGACGACGCGTACGCCGGGTGGAGTGACTTCTACGCCCGGATGGCCGACGTCGCCGCGCGGGTCTTCCCGACGGTCCTCGAACCGCTGCGCTCCCAGGACGACGTGCGCACGCTCTCCGGGGACGGCGACCTCTTCGACGCACTGACGACGCGGCCCATCGGCGAGCTCATCGAGTCGGTCACCGACGACGACACGCTCCGCGGCATCATCGCCACCGACGCCCTCATCGGCACGTTCGCCTCGCTCGGCGGAGGCGACCTGCGCCAGAACGTCTGCTTCCTCTACCACCTCATCGGCGGCGGCACCGGAGACTGGGACGTCCCCGTCGGGGGCATGGGCGCGCTCACGGACTCGCTTGCGGCAGCGGCGGTCTCGGCCGGCGCGACGATCGTCACGGGCGCCGAGGTCACGTCGGTCGACCCCTCGACGGGCGAGGTCGCCTGGTCCGGCGGGAGCGCCGGCACCGGCAGCGCCGTCGGAGGCACCCTCGTGGCCGGTTGCGCACCCACCGTCCTCAACCGGCTCCTCGCCGAGGCGGGTGCGGCACCGGTCGCCACCGAGCCCGACGTCGAGGGCGCCCAGCTCAAGGTCAACATGCTGCTGACGCGCCTGCCGCGCCTGCGCGACGCCGCCGTCGATCCCGCCGCCGCGTTCGCCGGCACCTTCCACATCAACGAGGGCTACGGCCAGCTCGAGCAGACGTATGCCGTCGCGCGCGACGGGAGCATCCCCGACCTTCCCCCGTGCGAGATCTACTGCCACACCCTCTCGGACCGCTCGATCCTCGGAGCGGACCTCGCCGTCACGGACGCACAGACGCTGACCCTCTTCGGCCTGCACCTGCCGGCCCGGCTCTTCCGCGCCGACAACGAGACCGCGACGAAGGAGGCCCTGGCCGCCACCCTCCGCTCGCTCGACTCGGTGCTCGGCGAGCCGATCGAGTCGGTCCTCGCCCGCGACGCCGACGGCAACCCCTGCATCGAGGTCAAGAGTCCCGTCGACCTCGAGCAGTCGGTCGGCCTGCCCGGCGGCAACATCTTCCATCGCTCGCTGCAGTGGCCCTGGGCCGAGCGGGACGTCGAGGTGGGCACGTGGGGCGTCGAGACGGCATACGCCAACGTGTTGCTCGGCGGTGCGGGGGCCCGGCGGGGCGGCGGGGTCAGCGCGATCCCCGGCCACAACGCGGCGCGGGCGATCCTCGGCTGAGGGCTAGGCGGGCCAGACGCCCGAGCTGCCGCGCCGGTGGCTGCCCATGAGGTGGGTGTCGACGATGCCGACGGCTTCCATCAAGGCATACATGGTCGTGGGTCCGACGAACGCGAAACCCCTCTTGCGCAAGGCTTTTGAGAGCGCCTTGCTCTCGTCGGACACGGTCGGCACGTCAGAGTGGTCCTCTGGGCGCGGGGTGTCGGGCGGCTGGAAACCCCAGACGAAGTCGACGAGACCGCCCTCGTCGCGCAGCGCGATGGTGGCCCGGGCGTTGGTGATCGTCGCCTGGATCTTGCCGCGGTGGCGGATGATGCCGGCGTCACTGAGCAGCCGCTCGACGTCGGCATCGGTGTACGTCGCCACGAGGTCGGGGTCGAAGTCGGAGAAGGCCGCCCGGAAGTTCGGGCGCTTGCGCAGGATCGTCGCCCACGACAGGCCGGCCTGGAAGCCCTCGAGGCAGATCCGCTCGTAGAGGCCTCGCTCGTCACGGATCGGCACCCCCCACTCGGTGTCGTAGTAGTCCATGAGGAGCGGGTCGACCGACGCCCACGTGGGGCGGGCGAGCCCGTCAGCGCCAACGACCGTCATGCCGCGACCCTAGGACAGCGCCCGGCGCATGACGACGCGGGGGAAGCCCCCGGACACGGAGTCGGTGTCGGCCGCCTTGGCGAAGCCAGCTCGCTCGAAGAGCAYGCGCGTGCCGACGTAGGCCATCGTGAGGTCGACCTTCTCGCCGCGGTTGTCGACGGGGTAGCCCTCGACGGCGGGCGCGCCCTGGTCGCGGGCGTAGTCGACGGCGCCCTCGAGGAGCGGTTGGGCGATGCCCTGGCCGCGGTGACCGGGGCGGACCCGGATGCACCAGATCGACCACACGGCGACGTCGTCGACGTGCGGGATCTTCGCCGACCGCGCGAAGGGCAGCTCGGACCGGGGCGCCACGGCGGCCCAGCCGACGACCTCGGCGCCGTCGTAGGCCAGCACTCCCGGCGCGACGGCGCGGCGCGTCAGGTCGCGGACGAACTCGCCGCGCTCAGGACCGACGAGCGCCCTGTTGGTCCTCGAATCGAGCCGGTGGCTCAGGCACCAGCACACGGTCGAGGCCGGGTTCTTCGGGCCGAGCATCGTCGCGACGTCGTCGAACCGCGCGAGCGTCGCGGGGCGCACCTCGAAGGTCATGGCGCCAACGCTAGCCACCGGTGGTGACGGCATGCCGTCGACGGCGCGAGCCGGCCGGTAGACATGTCCGTTTTGTCGACAGACGCTCGCGACCTCCGTACCGTGGCTGGACGGCATACGCCCGCAGTCATCTCGGAGGACCCATGCAGCTCAACAGCTCTTCCAGCCGCACCCGCCTCGGGCTCGTCATCGCCGCGTCGGCCGCGCTTGCCGCCACCCCGGCGATCGGCTCGTCGCAGCCGGCCGAGGGGGCGACGGTGAGCGTCCAGAACCAGGTCATCCAGCTCGTCAACGTCCAGCGAACCAAGGTCGGTTGCYGCGCCCTCGTGTTGGACGCGCGGCTCTCGCGAGCGGCGCAGGCGCACTCGATCGACATGGCCAAGCGCCGCTACTTCTCGCACACGAGCCTCGACGGCCGCACTTTCGCGCAGCGCATCCGGGCGCAGGGCTACACCGGCTCGCTCATCGGCGAGAACATCGCGGACGGCTACCCCACACCCAAGGCCGTCATGGACGCGTGGATGAAGAGCCCGGGACACAAGGCCAACATCCTCAACTGCCGCTACAGGGCCATCGGCGTCGGCTCGGCGGTCGGCGGCCCCTACCGCTACTACTGGACGCAGGACTTCGGCGGCTGAGGCCGAAGCACCTCAGTCGTCGAAGACGTGCCAGCAGATGGCACTGCGGGAACGTGGGCCAGCGCGACCGAGCCTGCCCCACCGGGCAGGCTCGGTCGGCGGGCTCCACCCGCTTCGCTCCACCATGCAGAGGGGCTTGGTCGTTTATTACCCTTGCGGGTACATAACTGATTGGGTACATTCACTCCATGGACGCGGTACTGCAGGCCTTGAGCGACCCGAGCCGACGCACGGTGCTCGAGATCCTGCGCGACCACCCGGCCACCGCAGGCGAGCTCGCCGACGCCCTGCCGATCGCCCGACCGGGCGTGTCCCGTCACCTGCGGGTGCTCCGCGAGGCCGGGCTCGTCGACGTGCGCCAGGAGGCGCAGCGCAGGATCTACACCCTGCGCCCCGAGGCCCTCGTCGAGGTCGACGAGTGGCTGGACGGCTACCGCGCCCTGTGGCAGAACCGGCTCGATGCCCTGCACACGGAGATCGCACGAGGAAAGAAGGCACGGAAGTGAAGATCACCGGCACGATGCGCGCCCTCGACGACACCCGCGGAGCAGTCCGCGTGGAGGACGTCTACGACACGGACATCCACGACCTCTGGGAGGCGTGCACGAACCCCGAGCGGCTGGCCCGGTGGATCGCCGAGGTGTCCGGGGACCTCCGCGTGGGCGGGACGGTGCACGCCGTCTTCACGAGCACGTGGACCGGACCGGCGACGGTCGAGGTCTGCGACGCACCGCACCACCTGTTGCTGACGACCGAGCCCGGCACCGACGACGAGAGCCAGATCGAGGCCTGGCTCACCACCGAGGGGACGCAGACCCGCCTCGTCGTCGAGGAGCGCGGCCTGCCGGTCGGGCAGCTCCACTTCTACGGAGCCGGCTGGCAGGTGCACCTCGAGGACCTCGGGCGTTCACTGGTCAGCGGCGGCTCGGTCCACGCCGGTGGCTGGTCTCAGGAGGCACCCGCACCGGCCTGGAAGGAGCGCTGGATGGAGCTGACCCCCGCGTACGAGAACCTGTCGGACCGCTGATGTCCGGCACGATCAGGTTCGACGGAACCACGGTCAACGCTCCCGACGCGCTGGCGCTCGCGCAGTTCTACGCCGAGATCACCGAGGGAGTCGCGAAGGGCTCGGCGCACTGGGCTGCGGTCAGCACCGGTGGTGCGCTCATCGCCTTCCAGCAGGTCGAGGACTTCGCACCCCCGACCTGGCCGGGCGGGCCCGCGCCGATGCAGATGCACCTCGACTTCTTCGTCGACGACCTCGAGGCGAGCGGAGCGCGCGCGACCGCGGCCGGGGCCCGACTCCTCGAGGTCCAGCCCAACGACCACTGCCGGGTCTATGCCGACCCGGCCGGCCACCCGTTCTGCCTGTCGACGTGGGAGGGGCAGCAGCTCTTCGACAGCTGAGTGGCGTCAGGTCGGTGTGAAGTCGACGAGGTGCAGGTGCAGGGTGCCACCGGAGGGTGCGGGGTAGCGGCGACCGAGTCGGGCTGGTGGTCTGCGACGCTCCGGCCCGTCTGGCCCGTCTGGCCCGTCTGGCCCGTCTGACCCGTCTGACCCGTCTGACCCGTCTGACTCGTCCGGCCCGTCTGACCGGTCCGGTTGGTTGGGGTCGGGGGCCAGGGTGAGCCGCGGCGGCGGGGGCGGTGTGGGTGGTGGGGGTGGTGGGGGTGGTTTCTGGGGTGGGCCGATGAGCAGTCCGGTGTCGGTGTGGAAGGTGAGTCCGTCGGGGTGGGTGGGGTCGCCGGTGAGGGTGAACTCGCCGCGGTGGTGTCCGTCGTGGTGGAAGGTGCACAGGGCCAGGAGGTTGCTGGTGTCGGTGGGACCGCCGTCGCGCCAGTGCCGGAGGTGGTGGATCTCGAGGTGGTGGGTGGAGGCGCAGCCGGGGAAGCGGCAGCCGCGGTCGCGGTCCAGGACCAGGACGCGGGTGCGGTGGGGGACGACGCGGTGGGCGCGGCCGACGTTGACGGGGTGTCCGTCGGTCTCCCAGACCGG
>NZ_JBFRDT010000007.1:0-163011 GCF_052113925.1 Terrabacter sp. RAF57
GCCGCGCGCTCCACCTCAGCAGGTGTGAGCGACTTCTTCGCTGGCCGCGCGCTCCACCTCAGCAGGTGTGAGCGACTTCTTCGCTGCTCTCTCAAGCGGGCTCACGCCCACCAGTGTGTCGGTCATCATCCGACCCTTCCCGCTGAACCAGTCAGCGCGTTGGGCCAGTTACACCGTTACTCGGACAGTCTCGCGCAGGGCGTTGACTCGACTGTGACGGGGCGCTCACTCGACTGTGACGGGGCGCTCACTCGACGGGTGGGGGCGGGGTCAGAAGGCGGTGGCGACGAGGTAGGCGCAGAGACCGACGATGACGGCGGTGATGAGCACGGCGACGGCCGTCGTCAGGCGGTGGTTGACGAGCACGCCCATGATCCTGCGGTCGCGGGTGAAGAGCAGGAGCGGCACGAGGGTGCCGGGCAGGGCGAACGACAGGACGACCTGGCTCCACACGAGCGCGTTGGTCGGCTCGACACCCAGGCCGAGGATGACGAGCGTGGGCACGACGGCGAGCATCCGGCGCAGCAGCGGCGCGATGGGCCGGCGGCCGAAGCCCTGCATGACGACGTCACCGGTCTGGACGCCGACGAGGGTCGAGGCGAGCCCCGACGCGAGGAGGGCGACGGCCAGCATCGTCGCGGCGATCTGCCCCGCGTTGGCCGACAGGGCGGCATACGCCGTCTCGATGCTCGCGCCGGCCGTGGAGGGCAGGGCTGCTGCGAACACGACGAGGCTGATGTTGGCGGCACCCGCGATCGTCATGGCGATGACGACGCTGCGCACGGTGCGGCGGCCGCTGCGCAGCCGCTCGGCGTGGCTCGCCTCGCTGCCGTCGTCATGACCTCGCGACGCGGCCGAGTGGAAGTGCAGGGCGTGCGGCATCACCGTCGCGCCGACGATGCCGACCGCGAGCAGCGCCGCCGACGAGTCGAGCGGTCCGGGCACGACCGAGCGCAGCAGCGCGACCCGGTCGACGTCGGCGACGAGCACCTGCCACAGCAGCGAGCCGATGATGACGACGAGCAGGACGAGCACGACCGAGTCGAAGTGGCTGCGCCCCCGGACCTTGAGGGCGAGGACGACGAGGCTGAAGAGGGCCACGCAGACGGCCCCGGCCATGAGGGGCATGCCGAAGAGGAGCTTGAGCGCGATGGCCCCGCCGACGACCTCGGCGAGGTCAGTCATGATGACGACGAGCTCGGCCTGGGCCCACAGGAGCAGCCGGCCGACGCCCGGGAAGCGGTCGGAGCTGTGCTCGGCGAGGCTCTTGCCGGAGGCCATGCCGAGCTTGGCCGCGAGGTACTGGATGACCATGGCCGAGCAGCTCGCGAAGACGACGACCCACACGAGCGTGTAGCCGTGCTCGGCCCCGGAGGTGATGTTGACGCCGAAGTTGCCGGGGTCGACATAGGCGATGGCGGCCAGCAGCGCCGGGACGAGGGTGCGGGGCGCGCCGATGGTGCCGCCGAGCCCACGCTCGGGCGACCGGTCGTCCACGCGTGGCTGCTGCGCCACTCGCTCACCCATGGGACACAGCATCGAGCCTCCGGGGCGCGTGCGCCAACTCCCCCGGCGTCGATGCGACGAAGGCCTCACCCCGACCGGCCCCCCTCCAGGAGCTCAGCGGGCCGACGCGACCCCCAGGAGGGCGGCGATCCCGAGGGCGCTGCGCGGGTCGTAGGCGGCCGTCCACAGGCCTCCGTGCGCGGCGGCATACGCCTCGTCCTGCCAAGCCGTCGGCTGCGTGGGCGAGCCGGTGCGCAGGTCGTGGACGAGGAGCGCGGCCATGAGCGTGTTGGCCGTGCCGGGCTCGAACACCTCGATGCCGAAGCGGTGCGCGCCGGCGTAGGCGGCGGCGAGCGCCCGGTTCTTGACGACCGAGCGGGTGCGCGTGGGCGGGGCCACCTTGAACGACACGAGACCGCCGTCGGCGCGGTATGCCGTCGCCCGCCACCGCTGGAGGCGCTTGGCGAGCAGGTAGTTGGGTCCCTGCTGGAGCACGACGCTGTCGTTGATGCCGGGGTCCTGGCCGGGCACGTAGTTGCGGCGCAGGAGCCGGCCGCCACTCACGGTGCGCAGCGGCACCCGCAGGACCTTGGAGGTGCGCCGGTGGGCGTAGCTGTCGACGGAGCGCTCGACCGCGGCCCCGGGGACGGCGAAGACGTCGGTCGGGGTCGCGAGGAAGGCGAGGGCGACGTCGTCGCGGCCCTTGGCCTCGACGACCGCGCGGGTCAGGGCGTCGACGGCCATCGAGACGCGGACGTTGGTCTCGCCGTCGGCGTAGACGTAGTTGCCAATGGCGAGCGGTCCGTCGATGGCGGCGACCCATCGGGTGACGGCGCCGAGGTCGTGGACGAGGTCTCCGCCCGCGCGTGCGACCAGTGGCTCATCCCCGGAGCGGACCGGCACGGTGATGGATCCAGCAAGTCGGCGAGTGTCGCCGATCAGCTTGTCCCACAGGTCTTTTCGCGGTAGATCGACGGCGGCGACGTCGGCGCCCCAGCGCAGCAGCGAGCGCAGTGGGCCCATCTCGGCGGCGGCACCGAGCACCACGACGGTGCGGTCGGAGAGGTCGAGCCAGTCGGGGTTGTCGATGACGAGGCCGACCGCCTCGGCGCACGTGGGCTCGACGGTCCCCGCCTCGACCCACAGCTCGAGCCGTCGGCGCAGGGCATCCCCCGAGAGTCGCTCACCGGCATACGGCACCGAGAGCGTGCGGTCGGGCGCGCCCTTGCCACGCACGGTCTCGGAGCCGAGCGCAGGCACGCTCTCGTCGGCGGCGACGGCCGTCTCGAGCGGTCGGTCGCCGTCGTCGGTCGCCCAGAGCATGCGCGCGTGCAGGGAGTCGAGCCCACTCGTGGCGATGGCCTGCGCCGCGCCCGGGACCGCGACCCCGGCCTCGACGAGGCGCCGGAAGTGCGGGAGGTAGCCCTGGCGCCAGTTCGTCTCGCGTTCGGCGGAGGCGGCGCCGACCGGGTCGACCCCCCGCAGGGCGTCGGCGACCACGGCACGTCCGGTGGCAGTCGTGCTGCGGCGGCCGGACGACGGGTCGAGTGGGAAGACCACTCCTCTGGGGTCGCTCATGGGTCCATCCTGCCGGGTGGGCAGGTCGATCCGTCCCAGCCCGGCTGGTCGGCGGGCGCTCGGTCGGCGTGCCCGGCCGCCCGTCCGTCCGTCGTCCGCGGTCGGTCAGCCCTGGCGGAGTCGTCGGTCCTCGACGAGGTAGGACACGCTGGCCGAGGCCAGGTTGCCGGCGCGGTCCCGCACGAAGCACGTCGGGGGCGTGCCGTAGACGGTACGAAGCACTCCCGAGTCGACGGCGACGACGGATCCGCTCTGGCACGAGGCGATCCCGCCGCCGAGGTCCTGCGCCACCCAGTGGTAGCGAGCCGGGGCGGCATACCAGTCGTCAGCGTTCGGGCCACCCTCGATACCCAGCCCGCTCGACGGCGTCGTGGTGACGACCGACGATGCCGCGACGACGCCGTGGCCGCTGCGCGGCGCGACGCCATGACATCGGGGAGGCGGGCTCGCGGCGTCGTGGGCGTCCGCCGGGGATGGTGCCGTGGACCACTCGATCAGGCCGGCTCGACCGAACGGGAGGACGATGGGGACATGAGCACCAAGACGGCCGCCCACGCGGCGAAGCTGACGGCGGACCGGGCCACCGAGGTCGAGCGCATCACCGGGCTGCGCCGGGAGTTCACCGAGGTCGTCGAGGCGTCGGCGGCGAACATCGCCGACGACGAGCACGACCCCGAGGGCTCGACCATCGCCTACGAGCGGACCCAGATCGGCGCACTCATCGAGCAGGCGGAGCGGCACCTCGTCGAGATCGACGCCGCGCTGCAGCGGATCGCCGACGGCGGCTACGGCCGGTGCGAGGTCTGCGGCGAGGCGATCCCCGACGAACGGCTACGGGCCCGACCCACGGCCCGGACCTGCATGAGCCACGCGGGGACCGCCCTGCGCTGACCGACCGTGCGGCAGCGGACAACAGTGAGGGCCCGTCGCCACGAGCCCCCACTGCTGGTCGAACGTCTAGAACCGCGTCACGGTGCTGCTGCCACCGGCCGCACCGCCGAGTCGACGACTCCGACGACGTTCACTGCGCGTACCCGGAAGGACCAGGCCTGCCGGGCGATGTTGCCCGTCGTGAAGGTCGTCGAGCCCGCCGCCAGTGCTCCGGACTGCCCGGAGACCGTCGCGAAGCTGTTCGCACTCCACTGGACGACGTAGCTCGTCTCGTTGGCGACGTCACCCCACGTCAGGCTCACCCGCTCGTTGTTGCCGGACCGGACCGCGGTCGCCGTGGCGATCGTGGGCTGTCCCGGGAGCAGCACCGCCGCCGTGGCGGTGTTGCTCGGCGTCGACTGCCCGGCGACGTTGACCGCGCTGACCCGGTAGGCGTACGTGCTGCCGACCGAGACGGCGCCGTCGACGTAGGTCGCCGTTCCAGTGTTGGCACGCGCCGGCGGGGTCGCGAGCCGGGCGAACGCGCCGCCGTTGACCGAGCGCTCGACGAGGAAGCCGGACTCGTTCGTGGCGTTGTCACGCCACGTGAGGCTGACCTGCGGGCCTGCCGCCAGCGTCGCGGTGAGGGTCGTCGGAGCCGCCGGCGCGTTGACACCCAGGGTGGCCGAGGTCGAGCTCGCCGTCATCGTCGGGAACCCCTTCCCGTAGCCGACCGTGTTCTGGGCGACCACCCGGTAGAGGTAGGCCGTGCTCGGGTTCGACGTGGAGTCGGTGAGCGTCCGCGACTGGTGGATGTTGGTGGCCGTGAGCGGCACGGTCACCGTTCCCACATCCACCCACGACGTCCCGTCGGTGGACCGCTGGACCACGAACGCCGTCTCGGTGATCGAGTTGTCGGCCCACGTCAGGGTGATGTGGCGGTTGTTGCCGTTACCGGTCACCACTGCTCTCCCGGTCGCCGGCCAGGTCACCGTGTTCGGTGGCAGGGCCAAGGACTCGGGACGCATCATGTCCATCTCCTCGTGACTGAGGATGTGGCAGTGGATGACGTACTCCCAGCCCATGTTGACGAGTGAGTTGACGATGGCACCCGTCGGGTTCCCTTGCGGGTCGATGTTGTTGAACCCGGACTGTGATCCGAGGGGCATCATCGGGTTGAGGGCGCGGATCGCGTTCGGCACCTCGAAGGGCACCTGGGGGACCACAGGCCGCAGGGCGACGATGGTGTCCTCGAGCGGGCTCATCCGCACGGTGTCCTTCCAGCCGAGCTCGTTCGCGTCCGGTGGGATGACGATGTTGTCCCACGTGACCCGGTTGAGCACCTGGACGTCGTAGAGGTGGAAGTGGATCGGGTGCGTGTCCACGCCGTTGTGGGTGAAGCGCCAGATCTGCGTCCCGTCCTTGGCGTCCGTGATGGGGGTGACCGCGACGTCCGCTGCCGGCAGGTTGGTGCCGTCGATGAGCTCGGTCGCCGGGTTGATGTACGGGTACAACGTGACGTTCTGCGCTCCCGGTGCCGGAGGTTGCGCCTCCACGCCGAGGTTGGCCTGCATGCGCCCGTAGTCGTCGAACGTCGAGGAGTTCATCTCGTCGTGGATCGCCTTCGGTTCGAGCCCCATCGTCATCTTCGCGGTGGGAGCCGCAAGGGTGTTGAAGCCGAAGGTGCCGGTGTCGTTGACGCGCACGAGACCGTCGCACTTGGTGACGTTTCCCGTCTTGACGTTGCAGTTGCTGCTGGCCGCGAAGCTCGTCCCGTAGGCCGAGTTGTAGGCGGCTTGGCCGACGATCGCCGGGTGCTGGCCGGACTCGAAGACTCCGGATCCGTTCGCCTGGTGCTTGAAGGCGGCGGCGAGCGCCGTCACGTTGAAGGCCGGCGCCGGGGTGGCGGCCGCGATCTTCACCTGCATGACGGTGCGGGTGTTGGGCCCGTAGCCGGGCATGACGGTCGGAGCCCCGGTCGGGCTGAGGTCCGGGCCGCCCGTGTAGTAGTCGTACGACGGCACACGTGCCGGGAAGGCAGCGGGTGCGTCGTTGTAGAGGATCAGCGTCTTGCCCGCGAACTTCGAGAAGTCGACGACGACGTCGGCACGCTCCGCCGGAGCGAGCAGCATCGAGTGCTTGTCGACGTTGCCGAAGTCGAAGCGGGTCGGGTCGGTGATCCAGGTCGTCGGCTGCTGGCCGTCGATCACCGCGGGCGCAGGCAGGAAGCCGCCCTCGCTCGCGATCTGCACCCAGTCTGGGCCGGCGGCGTCGTTGTGGGCGTCGGCCGGTGTCGGTGACACCGTCGGGTCGGTCTGCGCGGCAGCCAGCTCGGTCGGGTTCAGCTTGACCTCGCTCTGGCCGTTGCCGTTCGCCGGGTCGGGGTCGGCCGTGTACCACTGGAAGTTGAAGAACCGGTCGTTCGCGGCGTTGAGCAGCCGCATCCGGTAGGTCTTCGGCTGCAGGGTCATGGTCGGGTAGGCGACTCCGTTGACGATCGGGGTGTCGTTGAACTGCTCCATGCCGGCCGACACGTTGGGCGTGCCGGGGATCTGCTCCGGCTCGCAGAACGGGTCGGTCTGGTACTGCCACGTCGACGGGTCGTCGAGGTTGCAGCTCGGGTCGTAGTACGGGTTCGCGATCGGTCCGTACGTCGTGCCCGTTGCCGGTGGCCAGAACCACGGTCCGTACATCCACCGTCCGTAGGCGCTCAGCCCACCGGGGTCACCAGGGTTCTGCGCCGGCATGTAGACGTGGTGGTACCAGAAGCTGCCCTTGGTGCCCCATCGCTTCGCGTCCCACGTCGGGTCCTGGCCGTATGCCGTGACCTTGCCGTTGGCGTCGACGGTGTCCTTGAGCTGGGCGTCGCCGGGCACGAAGGTCCGGTCCTGGACGATGAGCGGCAAGGTGTCGGCGGCGGTCGGGATCAGGCCCGCGTTCACGAGCGCCTTCTCGGTGTTGTCGGTGATGGTGTAGCCGGCGGCCTCACCGGCATACACGTTGAGACGCGTGATGCCCCACGAGTGGTCGTGGTAGAACATCAGCCGCGCGCTCTGCTGGTTGGTGTAGTAGAACGTCGAGCAGCCATCGTCCTTCGCGGCACAGACTGCGGGAGAGCTGGGGTTGGCCGGGTCCGACAGCATGTCGGGGACGTTCTGCACGCTGACGCCCTGCGGCCACGACGTGCTCTCCCCGGCGGGCGTGATCCACTGGTGCGGCGTCCCGTCGCTGATCCACGGGGTCGTGCCGCCGTGCAGGTGCAAGGTGGCGCGGTTGTCCTTGAAGCAGTCGACGGCCTTCGGCTCCTGGGTGCACGCGGGGTTGCGCACGGCGTCGGTCACGGCGCCGCTGTCGACGGGTGCGGGCATGGCCATCGGGCCCATGCCGGAGCCCATCATCGTACTGTCGGTGGGCAGGAAGAGATCACCGTCGGCGCCCTTGGGCAGCAGGTTGCGGAAGACGATGCGCACTGGACGGTCCTTCGTCGCCGCGATGATCGGGCCGAGCCACTGCGGGGCGGTCACCCCGGTGTAGCCGGAGATGGCTTGCTGGTCGCCGTTCTGCAGCTCGTTGAAGAGGGTGACCTGCCGGCCCGGGACTGCGGTCGTCGAGAGCTGGACGTAGCCGCGGACGAGGGTTGCCGGTAGGTCGGACGAGAACTTCGTGCGGTACTGCACGAGACCGATGACGTACTCGTCGGCGACCTTGCCGTTGTAGGTCTTCGCCTCGGGGACCGCCAACGGGATGAACTTGTTGGCGGGCCCCATGGCTGCGTCCGTCCCCTGCACCTGGGCGATGGCGGGACAGCCGGATCCGTCGGCCTTGGGGTCGCACGTGACCGGCAGCACGTCCTGGAACTTCCTCATGCCCGCCGTGAGGTAGCCGCTGCCGGCATTCGTGACGGTGACCGAGTCGAGCGATCCGACGTCGGTCGTCACGGCGCCAGTGGCACCCGTTCCGCTTCCGGTCGGATCCGTGACATCCACCGTGGCCGCGGTGTACCCCGAGCCCGGGACGTCCACAGCGAGTCCGACGAGCTTGAGCGTCGCGGTCGCCGCGGCTGGGGTCGACCCACTGATCGGGTCGGCGAGCGTCCCGTCGAGGATCCTGACGCCCGGTGCGGTCGTGTAGCCCGAGCCGGGGTCCTCCACCGTGACCTTCTGGACCACGCCGCCGACGAGGTCGGCCTGCTCGACGTGACCGGTGGCACGCGTGCCGTTCGGGTCGTCCGGGAGGTCGATGAGGACGGTGGGCATGGTGTAGCCCGCGCCGCCGTCCGTCAGTGCCACGGCGTCGACGCCACCGGAGGGCGTCACGCCGGCGCCTGCCCCGTCGCCCGTCACGGTGGCGGCCAAGCCGGAGTAGCCGGAACCCGCGGCCGTGACCGACGCGGAGACGACCGCGCCGGTCGCCTTGACCGTCGCGGTCGCCGTCGCCTGCGTCCCGCCAGCGGCGGTCGGCGCGTTGATGGTGACGGTGGGCGAGGTGTAGTCGTGCCCCGGAGCGGTCAGGTTGATCGCACCGATGCTGCCGTCAGGTCCCACCTGCGCCACGGCGGTCGCGCCTGCTCCGGTGCCGGCGTCCGTGATGCTGACCGTCGCCGTCGGCAACGTCAGGGGGCTGTTGGCCCAGTTCGGCCAGGGCCCGAAGTAGTGGGGAACCTTCGACGCGTCCGTGGCTCCCGTCGGTGGCGACGCTGCCGCGACCGTGGCCGGCACCACCCCCGCCTGCAGGCCCAACGCGAGCACCGTCGCGGCGCTGGCCACGATGGCCGACAACCATTTCCGTGGACTGCTTCCTGGCATCTTCCCCACCTACCCCGTTAACTCACATCACATGACCAGTGAATTCACAAAGGCTAGACAGGAATGGAGGTGAGAATATGCCGTTCGTGACCAATAAAGATGCGAAACCTTATGCGCCACAATAGATTCCGGAAACAGAATTCTGCTCTTTCCATTCTCACGCAATCGTGCTCATAATCGCCGAAAGAGGACGCGTTCCGGACCCAGAAAGGGATGAAACCCCCGTTCGACGAACGGGTGTGACGAAGCCCTCTTCGCCTTTTCCAGCGCTTGCAGCGAACCGGGCCTACGGTCGGTACATGAGCAGGAATAGATGGACCTTCCTCTCGAACCACGGACACGTCCTGGTCTGCCTGGCGGACAATCCCGACATGCTCCTCAAGGACGTCGCAGTGAACATCGGGATCACCGAGCGATCCGTTCAGCAGATCGTGTCCGACCTCGAGGGGGCACACGTCATCACTCGACACCGCGACGGGCGGCGCAACCACTACGTGGTCCGTCGCGAGGTGCGCTTCCGACACCCCCTGGAGGCGGGACTGCGCGTCGGCGACTTCATCGACCTCGCCCGGCGACGCCCGCGACTGCGGATGACCGACGCCGCACCACGCCTCGCGCCCGTGCCCACCCCCGTTCGCGAGCGCGAGCGCGACGTCCAGTGACGCCGTCGCGGGCGCCCGCCTCGGTCAGCGGACGATCCGGAAGTTGAACATCGGCGTGCCGAGGGCGCCCATCAGACGGAGCCAGACCGGCAGCAGCATCTCCGTGCCGCGGGCCGTCGTGATGTCGCCGAGGTCGATGACGTCCTCGTGACCGAACTCGGTGAGCAGGGCCGTGACGGCGGCCTTGGCCTCGGCGTCGTCGCCGGACACGAAGACGCTGCTGCTCTCAGGCAGGCCGGCCGGGCGCACCATGAGCTCTGCGGTCAGCGTGTTGAGCGCCTTGACGACCCTGGCGTCGGGGAAGGCACGCTGGATCTGCTCGCCGAGCGAGTCGGAGTCCTTGACGAAGAGGGTGGGCGGCATCCCTGCCGAGAAGTCGAGCGGGTTGGCGATGTCGAGCAGCACCTTGCCGGCGAGAGCGTCGGCACCGGCGAGGCCGAGCACCTCGAGCGAGGCGTCGCCGCTCGTCGCGTTGACGACGACCTCGGCCGAGGCTGCGGCCTCCGCGAAGGTCGCGAGCGAGATGCCCGGGTGTGCCGTCGCCCACGTCGCGAAGGCGGCGTTGCCCATCTGGTCGGGCTCGGTGCGCGCGAGCGTGCTCGCCGGGTCACGCGTGCCGATGGTGACCGCGTGGCCGAGCTCGTCGAGACGGGACGCGATGGTGCGACCGACGGAGCCGGTGCCGAGAACTGCGTAACGCATGGGAGGTCCTTGGGTGTCGGAACAGAATAGACAGATCTGTCTACTTGTCGGGACGCTAGCAGACAGATCTGTCTACTCGCAAGGTATGATGGCCCCATGGCACGGACAGCGAGCGCGGCTCGGCAGCGCATTCTCGATACGGCCTTCGCGCTCTTCTACGCCCACGGCATCCGCGCGGTCGGGGTCGACCGGATCATCGCCGAGTCCGGGGTCGCCAAACAGACCTTCTACAACCACTTCCCGGCCAAGGACGACCTCGTCCTCGCCTACCTCGACGTCGTCGACACGACCTGGTCGGGCCAGCTGCACGCTGCTGCCGAGGCGGCCGGCCCGGCGCCCGCGGACCAGCTCGTCGGGCTCTTCGACGCTCTCGACACGGCCTGCCGTCGCGACGGCTACCGCGGGTGCGCCTTCATCAACGCCGCGGCCGAGAACGAGCCGGGCACGGCCATCCACGCCCGGACGCTCGCCCACAAGGACTCGGTGCGCGGCTGGGTGCGTGGGCTCGCGGTCGACGCGGGAGCACCCGACCCCGACGGCCTGGCGCGCACCCTCACCCTGCTCCTCGACGGCGGACTCGCGAGCGGCTCGCTCGATGCCCTGCCGGACGCACCCCGCGCCGCCAAGGCCGCGGCCCAGGCGCTCGTCAGCGGGGCGACCGCCTCGCACTGAGCGACCTCGAACCGGTCCGCCCCAGCGACGACGGTCCGTCTCAGCGACTCCGGTCCGTCTCAGCGACTCGGCAGCTCTGCGGYGCTCCTCAGCGCAGGCCGGCCGCGATGCGGTCGAAGGCCTGGTCGATGTTGCGCTCGAGGCGACCCGAGCCGCCGTTCTGCTGGTGCTCGATGCAGGCGCGCACGGCCGCGATGGCCACGGCCACCGTCAGGCGCGCCTCGAGCGACGCGCCCGGCTGCACGCCGAGACGACGCTCGAGCGCGGCCGTCAGGGCGTTCTCGATCCGGATGTTGTTGCCGACGAGTGCCGGGGCGAGTGACGGCTCGCCGAGCAGGATGCGCCGACGTCGAGCCCGCAGCTCGCGGTCGATCGACGCGGGCGCGAGCATGCCGGCGAGGATCCGTCGGAGGGACTCGAGCGGCGTCTCGCCCTCGACGTCCTGTTCCAGCGCGGCGGCATACGACTCGAGCTCCTCGGCCGTCGTGCCGATGACGGCGGCCTCCTTGGACGGGAAGTAGTTGAAGAACGTGCGGGCGCTGACGCTGGCCCTGGCCGCGATCTCCTCGGTCGTGACGGCCGCGAAGCCCTTCTCCTCGACGAGGTCGAGGGCGGCGAGGTTGAGCGCGCGGCGGGTCTCGCGCTTCTTGCGCTCACGCAGGCCGCACGACTCGTCGGTCAGCAGGTCCGTGCTCATGCCCCCATCGTGACACGCCCACTGCACGGACTGCAATTTTGCAGTGACTGCACTTTCGGCGTACCGTGGAGGACATGCCACAGAAGACCCAGGGGGTAGCCACGGACACCGCGACCACATCAGCCAGCGAGGCGACTGTCACCAAGGCGCCCGGACTAGACCGCCCGACCCGCAACATCTTCATCGCGCTCATGCTCGGCATGCTCGTGGCGTCGATCAGCCAGACCATCGTCGGCCCGGCGATGCCACGCATCGTCGCCGAGCTCGGCGGCATCGACCACTACTCGTGGCTCGCCACGGCCGCCATGCTCGTCAGCGCGATCACCGTCCCCATCGTCGGCAAGATGAGCGACCTCTACGGTCGCCGCGGCTTCTACCTCGGCGGTCTCGTCGTCTTCATGGCCGGCTCGGTCCTCGCCGGCTTCGCCCAGAACTTCTGGTGGCTCATTGCCGCCCGCGCCATCCAGGGCATCGGCATGGGCACGCTGATGCCGCTGTCGCAGACGATCATCGGCGACATCATCCCGCCGCGGCAGCGCGGCAAGTACCAAGGCCTCATGGGCGGCGTCTTCGGCCTCTCCTCGATCCTCGGGCCGCTCGTCGGCGGATTCGTCACCGACAACTGGGGCTGGCGCTACCTCTTCTTCATCACCCTCCCCGTCGGGGTCTTCGCCTTCTTCGGCATCAGCCGCTTCCTCCACCTCGAGCACACCCCGCGCGAGACGGTCATCGACCGGGCCGGCATCGGCCTGCTCTCGATGACTCTCATCCTGCTCCTCGTGCCCACCTCGCTCGGTGGCACGACCCTGGCCTGGGGCTCCCCCGCCATCCTCGGCATGTACGCCGCCGGCATCGTCACGCTCGTCGCGTTCATCGCCGTCGAGCGCCGGGCCGTCGAGCCCGTCATGCCGCTGCGCCTCTTCAAGAGCTCGCTCTTCACCCTCTCCAACATCGCGGCCTTCATGGTGTCGGTGATGATGTTCGGCGCGATGATCTACCTTCCGGTCTACGCCCAGGGAGTGCTCGGCGCGTCGGCCACCAACTCCGGTCTCATCCTCATGCCGATGTCGGTCGCCATGATCGGCCTGTCGATCATCTCCGGCCTCGTCATCACCAAGACCGGTCGCTACAAGCTGCAGACGATCGCGGGCATCCTCATCATGGGTGTCGGCTTCTGGCTGCTGACCCAGCTGCACTACGGCTCGAGCCAGCTCGACCTCACGCTCTCGATGATCGTCTTCGGCATCGGGCTCGGCATGGCCCTGCAGGTCTTCACCCTCATCATCCAGAACTCCTCGCAGCGCAAGGACCTCGGTGTCGCGACGGCGTCGACCCAGTTCTTCCGCAACGTCGGATCGACTGTTGGCACAGCCGTTTTCGGCACGATCATGACGAGTGGCCTGGCCGGCAACATCGCCTCGCACCTGCCGGCTTCGGTCGTCGAGCAGATGCAGGCCTCCGGTCAGCAGGTCAGCGCCGGCTCGGTGCTCGACCCGGCCGCCCTCGCCAAGCTGCCCCCGCAGATCGCCGCCGGGGTCCAGCAGGGACTGGCCGACTCGCTGCACACCGTGTTCGTCTGGGGTCTCGTGCCTTTCGCGCTCGCCCTGCTCGCCGCGCTCTTCATCAAGGAGGTGCCGCTGCGCGACACCGTGCACACGCCCGACGAGGCCGGCATCGAGCTGCTCGACACGATGTCGCAGTCTGCTCCTGACGACGAGCTCAAGGTGCCGCTGGGCCGCGAGGCCGGCAACACGCGTACGCACGAGCGGCTGCTCGGACTTCGCCTCGGCCTGCTCGCCGACTCGGCGCTGCGCGGCGACCGTCCCCTGCTGACCCAGGCCGTGAGCCGACTCGGCGAAGGCGACCTGGACGCCGGCGCGGCGCTGCTGCACCGCACGTCGCGGATGCTGACGACCGAGGACGCCACGCTCGCCGCCGAGACCGAGCGGTTCGCCGTCGAGGTCGCGGCCCGGGCCAAGGTGCCCGGCGGCATCCTCGACGAGGCGCTCAAGCGCGAGCTCGCCACGGCCGTGGCCGAGCGCGACGCCCGCACGGTCATGACGACGGTCGAGCCGACCGTCGCCGAGCGCCACGAGGCCGTCGACATCCGCCTCCTCGCCGCCGTCGGTGACGACCTCACCGCCGCCTACCTCGTCGACCGGCAGAACGCCAGGGTCGCCGAGCAGGCCGAGGCGCTGGTGCGCTGACCGCGCCCCACTCCCCGACCTGAACCGTCGAGAGGCCACGTTCTGTGGGTCTCGGTCGGGGCGGTTTCAGGGAGCTGTTGCAACGAGGTGGGTGTTGAGGGCTTGTGCGGGAGTCTGCCAGTTCAGGGTTTGTCGGGGGCGGCCGTTGAGCTCGCGGGCGACCTGGTCGAGGTCGGCTTGGGTGTAGGTGCGGAAGTCGGTGCTCGAACGGGGGAAGTACTGGCGTAGCAGGCCGTTGGTGTTCTCGTTGCTGCCGCGCTGCCAGGGTGAGTGCGGGTCGCAGAAGAACACCTTGCAGTCGGTGGCCAGCGTGAACTCTGTGTGGCGGCGCATCTCGATGCCCTGGTCCCAGGTCAGGGTCTTGGCCAGCTCGGCCGGGACCCGGCCCATCAGCTCGGTCAGGACCCGGATGACTTCGGGGCTGACCCGCGACTGGGGCAGGGCTCCGAGCATGACGTAGCGGGTGGCGCGTTCGACGAGGGTGATGATCGCGCTGGCGCCGCGGGCGCCGATGACCAGATCGCCTTCCCAGTGCCCGGGCACGGCCCGGTCACTGGCTTCGGCGGGTCGGGTGGAGATGTGGAAGTCGGCCAGCCAAGGCCGGCTGCCGCGGGCACCGTGCGCGGTGCGGGACTGCGGCCGGCGGCGCGCCCGCCCGGAACGCAGGGCCTGTTGGGTGGCGATCTCGCGGCGCAGCTCGCCACGGCCTTGGAGGTAGATCGCCTGGTAGATCGTCTCGTGCGACACGTGCAGCTCCGGCTGGTTGGGGTAGGTCGAAGCCAACCATCGGGAGATCTGTTTCGGGGACCACCGCTGGGTGAGCTTGGGCAGCACGTGCTCGCTCCACAGGCTCGGCCGGTCCCAGCTGTACGAGCTGCGCAGCTTGGGTCGGTGCGGGCGCCGGGCTCGGCGCCGGTAGTTGTACTGGGCTGCGTGGTGCTCGTAGACCCACCGGTAGGGGCCGCCGAGGTGGCCGCCGGTCCCGCGGGTGCGGCGGGCGTGCGGGTGCCGGGCGCCGGGGCGCCTCAGGTTCGCGCCGCGGTAGGAGTTGTTACGGGTGACCTCGCGCCAGACGGTGGAGCGGTCACGACCGATCGCCGCGGCGATCGCTGGGAAGGTCAGGCCCTGACCGAAGAGCACTTCGATCTGAGCACGTTCGGACAACGACAGACGAGGACCAGGCATGGAGGCCATCCTTGGGGTAGCCCTCGTTGCAACAGACCCTTGAACCCAAGACGTCGAAAGGCCACTTCTCGTCACGAGAAGTGGCCTTTCGTCTGCCCGTGACCGGCACGAAGTGGCCTCTCGACGGTCAGGAGGTGGGGTGTCAGCGGAGGTCGTACGCCTTGAGGAAGCTGACGATGAAGGGCGCGGCGCCCGTCACGCCGTTGTCCCCGACCTCGTTGTAGGCCGCGATCGCGATGTCCCCGCGGCCGGCGACCATCCACACGTGGGTGTCGGGCGGGCTCTTCGTGCCGAACTCGGCGGTGCCGGTCTTGGCGTACTCGACGCCGAGCGGACCCAGGACCGTGCCGGACCCCTCGGTGACGACGTCACGCATCTCCTGACGTAGCACGCCCGCCTCGGTGGGGTCGAGGGGCGTCGCGGGCTTGGGCAGGGCGGGGGCGCCGGCCACGAGCTGCGGGCGCACTGTCTGGCCCTTCATGACCGACGCGACGACGATCGCCATCGTCAGCGGTGACGCCTCGACGCGCCCCTGCCCGATGAACGACGCTGCGTGCTCGACGACGTCGTCGGTCGTCGGCACCGAGCCGAGGAAGCCGGTGAAGGGCAGGTCGAGCTTCTCGCCCATGCCGAGCGACTGCGCGGCGGAGACGAGGTCGTCCTGGCTCACCTTCTCGTGCTGGCTGATGAAGGCCGTGTTGCACGAGAAGGCGAGGGCGGTCCGCATCGGGATGTCGCCGAGCTTGTCCTTGGGGTAGGTCATGTAGTTGCTGAACCGGCGACCGTTGACGGTGAGCGTCTCGGTGCACGGCAGCGTGGTGTCGGCCGTGGCGCCCTTGCGCACGTTGGCGAGCGAGCTGACGATCTTGAACGTCGAGCCCGGTGCCTCCTTGCCGGCGAGGGCGAGGGTCGTGCCGGCGGCGGCGGGCCCGACGGCCGCGGCGAGCACCTCACCGGTCGACACGCGGACGGCGACGAGCGCGGTCGGGTGCTTCGTCTGCTTGGCGAGCGCCGCCTCGGCCGCGGACTGGGCCTTGGGGTCGAGGGTGATCGTCAGCGGCTCACCCTCGGTCGACTGCTCGGCGAAGAGCTCGCGCTTGTCGAGGACGCTGCCGTCGGCGCCGCGCTTGACGGCGTGGACCGCCAGGCCGGGCGTGCCCCGCAGCCGGGCGTCGTAGCGGTACTCGAGGCCGTTCTTGCCGACGGTGTCGCCGGCCTCGAGGGCGTCCTTCGAGGCCTTGATCTGCTCGGCCGTGGCCTCGCCGACCGTGCCGAGGATCGGGGCGGCCCACGTGCGGCTCGGGCCGAGCACCTGCAGGGCCGGGACGGTGAGCGCGCCCGTGACCTTCTCGATCGCGGCGCCCCGCTCCTCGATGATCGGGTCGGTGGCGCGCAGGGTGACGCCCTCGACGAAGGCCTTGGAGCCGGCTGCCGCGACCTTCGCCGCGAAGCGGGCGGGGTCGATCTCGATGAGTGCGGCGAGCTTCTTCGCCGAGGCCGTCGCCTCGGCGCCCGACACCTTCGTCTTGTCGATGCCGACGGCGGCGACCTCGCGCTCGGTCATGATCTTGCCGCCCGAGGAGTCGACGATGTCGGCCCGCCGAGGCCACTTGCGGGCGAGGTCGAGGGTCTCGTCGGAGGTGAGCTGTGGAGCGACGACACCGGGCGTCCAGGACACCCGCCACTGGTCGTCGACGAGACTCAGGTCGACCTGCGTCTCGTAGGTCCAGTCGGTCGGGGACGTCGAGACATCCCAGCGGCTGAAGAGCGTGGCCGTGGCGTGGTCGGAGCCCTCGGTGTGGCTCATCTCGCTGAGGGCCACCTGCGGACGCAGCGTGCCGAGGTCCTTGTAGGCGGCCTTGACGAAGGCGGTCGCCTTGGCGGGCGTCGTGTTCTTGAAGGTGACCGCGCCGAGGTCACCGCTCGCCAGCCCTGAGGCGAGGGCACGAGCGGTGTCGTCGGGCTTCGGCGGCGAGTCGAAGAGGGAGCAGCCGGCGACGAGCGTGCCGACGAGCACCCCCGAGAGCGAGACGGCGACGAGAGTCCTGGCACGAGATCCCCTGAGCATGGCTCCACGGTACGTGCCGGGCCGCGGCCCCCGTGTCATGAGGTCGTGGCGCCCGCGTGACGGTCCTGTGCAGGAGAGGTCGTATGCCGGGTGGTCGGGCCGGGTGCCGGGCGCGCCGTTCCGGGGCTGCTCGGCGTACGGGGACGCCGCCACAGCACGAKCGACCCGAGCAGGCCGACGGCGATCGCGACGAGGTGCACGCCCCAGGCCTGGTTGGCCGGTGAGAGGGCGGCGACGAAGACGTCGCGGCTCGCCTCGACGTGGTCGCGCAGCCCGTCGGGCAGTCCCGAGCGCGGCCGCAGGTAGGACGCGAGGTAGGAGAAGGCGGTCTGGCCGGCGGCGCAGACGGAGAGCAGGACGAGCACCGAGAGCCACGCGACGAGGCGTCGAGCCGGGCGCAGGCCCAGGCCGGCCAGGGCGAGACCTGCGGCCACGCCCACGACGACGGAGCTCCACTGCAGCAGGCCCAGCGACCGCTGGAGGCCGAGCAGGGCGACGACGACGGCGCTGACCCAGCTGCCGAGGGCCACGGCGAGCGGAGCGGCGGCCAGGGCTCGCAGCACCGGGCCGCCGAGGGCGACGAGGAGCCCGAGCACGAGACCGACGACCGTGCCGAGGACCGCGACGGCGAGGACGCCGACGATGACGCGGTCGTCGCGGTCGAAGTCGCTGCCGAGCTGGCGGGTGGCCCCCGCCGACTGGGCGATCGTGTAGGCGCCGGACGTGAGGGCCCCGAGGGCGGCGAGCACGGCCACCCGGAGCCGCCGCCCGGCGCGGGGACGCACCCAGAGCGTCGCGAGGGCCGCGAGGCCGCCGCCGACGAGCGTGATCGTCAGGAGCAGCCCGAGGCGCGCCGTGGTGAACGGCAGGAGGCTGATGTAGCCGTCGGTCGCCGAGCCCGTGGCGACGTCGTAGGGCCAGTTGCGTGGTGAGCGCGCGCCGAGCCCGTCGAGGATCCAGGGGAACGCGCCGCCGACCCACCAGGCCGCCGCCGCGAGAGGGAGGACCGGCCACAGGTGGGCACGCGCAGGCCGACGGTGTGCCTCACTGCCCACGCCAACGCCGGTGTCCACGCGCAGATCCGATCATGACTGACCGACATCCGCCAATCGTCGGTGTGCTCGAGCGCCGCCGAGGGTCAGCGCTCGGGGTCAGCAGTCGGGGTCAGCGCTCGGGGCGCCAGAGCTGCACGGACGCCACCGGCTCGAAGCCGGCCGCGAGGAACGCGCGCAGGGCGCGGGCGTTGCCGGGCGCGCAGGCCGCGACGACGACGTCGCCCTCGTCGATGAGGGTCAGGGCGTCGCGGACGACGTCGGTCCCGACGTGGTCCTTGGACGGATCGGTCTCGAGGCCCACCTCGGGCAGTCCGCCCAGCCCCGTCGAGAGGGTCACGAGCGTGTGGTCGTCGGGGGCGGCATACCCGAAGGTCGTGACGTCGCTGCGCACGGAGGTCGCGTGCTGGGCGCGGGGGTGGTTGCGCAGGTCGCTGCGCGGCACGAGCGCGGGCTCGCCGCCGGCTCCGCGGGCCACGAGGATGAGGTCGAGGGCGTCGATCCAGCCGGTGCCGGCCAGGCGCGAGACGAGGCGCGGGTTGCTCGCGCCGCCGAAGCCGTCCGGGCTCAGGGAGTCCAGGGTGCCGTCCGAGACGTCGTCGTCGACGGCGAGGTAGGCGTGCCCGGTGAAGGCGACGACGCCCTCGACGCCGGGCCGCCACGGCTCGACGCGCTGCCACGCGCCGTCGACGGTCGGGAAGTCGCCGCCTGCGGCCTTGCTGAGGACTTCGGCAATGGGGTGCACGGCGTCCATCAAACCCGCCGCGTCGACCCGGCGCCCGCCGGGGTCCACCTGGTGGCACCCGCCCGGCGCGCGCCCGGCGCGCGCCCGCCGCGCGCCCGCCGCGCTCCCTCTGCTCGCCCGACACCCCCGCCGGGTAGGTTGTGGCCATGTCCCGACCGCACGCGGCCGCCATCGTGGAGGACGCCGTCCACGAGCAGGTCGAGCGCGTGCTCCGCAGCCGCGGCTGGGGCAACCGGGTCATCACCCACGTGGGCTACGGCTCGTCCTCCTTCGTCCGTGTCTATGCGCGGATCCTCCTCGGGCGCAAGGGCCGTGAGGACGTCGAGGGTCCGGAGGCCAGGCAGGACGCGACCGGTGCCCTGAGCCCGGCCCACTACGACCGGGGTTGGCGCGCCTTCATCACCTCGCCCGCGACGGGCGTCCCGGTCAAGGTCACCGCCGGTGACCGTGAGGTCTACGGTCGGTCCGACCGCGGCGGACACGTCGACATCGTCGCCCGCGACCACGGCCTCGCCCCGGGCTGGCAGCAGGTGGTCGTCGAGGTGCAGGGCACCGACCCCGTCGCGGCCGACGTCTTCATCGTCGCCGACGGCGTCACGCACGGCATCGTCAGCGACATCGACGACACCGTCATCACGACGATGCTGCCCCGCCCGATGATCGCGGCGTTCAACACCTTCGTCCGCCGGGGCAAGGCGCGTCACGCGGTCTCGGGCATGGCGCCGATGTACCGCCGCATCCTCTCGGCGCACCCGGGCGCGCCCATCGTCTACGTGTCGACCGGCGCCTGGAACGCCGCCGCCACCCTCAACCGCTTCCTCGTCGAGAACGGCTTCCCCCTCGGTCCGCTCATGCTCACCGACTGGGGGCCCACCAACACGGGGTGGTTCCGCAGCGGACAGGCGCACAAGCGCACCTGCCTCGACCGCCTCGCCCGCGACTTCCCCGAGATCACGTGGCTGCTCGTCGGCGACGACGGCCAGCACGACCCCCAGATCTACGCCGACTTCGCCGAGGCGCGCCCCGACCGCGTCGACGCCATCTGCATCCGGCACCTGTCGCCGACCGAGCAGGTGCTCTCCAACCCGATGAAGATCGACTCGCCCATCCGTCCCTGGGCGTCGCGGTCCGTGCCGACCTACTCGGCTGCGGACGGGCACGGGATGCTCCGCGTCCTCGAGGGCGCCGGCAAGGTCGGCGAGGTCGTCGCGGCCGACGAGCAGCCCTCGCGTCCGGGCCGTTCCGTCGGCTCCGGGTGACAGACTGGGGCCATGCCTGAGCTGCCGGAGGTGCAGGCGCTCGTCGACTTCCTCGCCGAGCGGACGGACGGCCTTGCCGTCACGAAGGTCGAGCTCGCCTCGTTCAGCGTGCTCAAGACGTTCAACCCGCCACCGCAGGCGCTCGAGGGTGCACCCATCGACGGTGTCCACCGCCACGGCAAGTTCCTCGACATCGACGCCGACGGCACCCACCTCGTCTTCCACCTCGCGCGGGCTGGCTGGCTGCGCTGGTCCTACCAGCTGCCGATGACCGTGCTGCGACCGGGCAAGTCACCGATCGCACTCCGGGTGCGGTTGTCCGACGGCTCCGGTTTCGACCTCACCGAGGCCGGCACGAAGAAGTCGCTCGCGGCCTACATCGTCACCGACCCGGCCCAGGTGCCCGGCATCGCGCGCCTCGGCCCCGACCCGATGGCCGACGACTTCACGCTCGAGCAGTTCCGCTCGATGCTCGAGGGCCGGCGCACGCAGATCAAGGGCCTGCTACGCGACCAGGAGTTCATCGCCGGCGTCGGCAACGCCTACTCCGACGAGATCCTCCACGTCGCCAAGATCAGCCCGTTCGCCATCGCGGGCACGCTCGCCCCCGAGGTGGTCGACCGGTTGTATGCCGCCCTGCGCGACACGCTGAAGAGCGCGGTCACGACGGCGTCGGGCAAGCCGGCCAAGGAGCTCAAGGACGCCAAGCGCGCGGGCATGCGGGTCCACGCGCGGACCGGCCAGCTGTGCCCGGAGTGCGGCGACGTCGTCCGCGAGGTGTCGTTCGCCGACACGTCGCTGCAGTACTGCGCCACCTGCCAGACCGGCGGCAAGCCGCTCGCCGACCGACGGATGTCCAAGCTGCTCAAGTGAGCACGTCTCGTCAGGCATGACGGCCCGGCGCGGATTCGTCCGGAATGCAACGCTTCCGGTCTCGTGGTTGTCTTCATCGTCATGAAGCCGTTGACCCACCACGTCCTGCGCGGTCCCCTCCACCCGGTTCGTCCCGGTCGAGCGTTCGTCGCGCTCGCCCTCGGATCCGTGCTCGTCACGAGTGCCTGCGGGCAGGCGACGCCGTCACCCGGGGCCGCCACGCCCGCCGGTGGCGACGGTCCGTCGGCCACGGCCGGCTCGACGGTCGACGCCGGCGCGGGCGCCGAGACGGCGACGTCGGGCGGCGTGCGCCTCGAGGCGACGATGGCGCCGGGAGGGCCCGAGGTGGGCGCGACGGGTGCCGGCGTCGCGGCGAGTCCCGGCCTCGTCGTCGACTACACGCTGACCAACACGGGCACGAAGCCCGTCCTCGCCTACGACGTCGTGCCCGCCGACCTCGGCAGCGCGACGCTGCCCATGGACGTCGATGCCAAGCACGCGTGGGTCTACGAGGAGTCCGGCGTCCTCCGCCTCAGCAAGCAGGGTTTCGCTCCCGGCCCGAACGTCCGCTTCGCGGCAGCGCCCGTCATGGGCGGCCACACGATCGCGCCCGGTGCCAGCATCACCGGGAAGGCGTATGCCGTGTCGCCGCCGACGCTCGACGTGCCGAGTGACTCCTTCGAGGCCCCACGGACCCCGGTCGACCCGGCCGTCAAGCAGTGGCAGTTCTGCGTCCAGGTGTCCGATCGTGCCGAGCAGGCCCGACCGTCCGCCGTCGGCGGCGGCGTCGTCGAGGCGCCCTCCACAGCGCCGCAGGGCGACGAGCTCGTCTGCACCCCACCGTCGACGATCCCGGTCGCCTGACGGGGTACGCCCGGCCCCTCAGGGACCGACCTACAGGGAGTCGGTCATGTGCCCGACCGAGGAGCACGCGAAGAGCAGCATCGAGGCCCCGGGTGAGATGGCAGCGGCGAGCAGGCACCACGTCTTGACCGACCGTGAGGCGACCCGCGCCCCGTCCCAGTCGCCGAGGGCTCACTTCGGGTTGACCTGGGTGGACTTGATGATCGCGACGATCCCGAAGGGCGTGAAGCAGCAGATCGTGCACAGGATCGCCCAGCCGAGGCGGGTAGGGGGTGGCGGTGCCTGGCCGCTGCGGGGGCCGACCCACTCGGCGATGGGGGCGGCGGCATACGGCAGCGGGTCGAGCCGGCCTGCAGGCGGCGGCAGGGGGACGGGCGGCTGCATCACCGGCGCGCTCGAGGCGCTCGGGACGGGAGTGGCCGTGGCGTCCGGCGAGTCGAGGTCGGGCAGCCACTGCGACCAGGTGTCCTGCGTGGGCTCGGGTCGACGGTCGTCCATGGTCCGGGTGCTCCTGGCTCGGCGGGTCGGTCACTGGTGAGACCCGTCAGGAGCGACAGCGTTACACGGAGAAGGCGCGTGCGGGTGTGAACCGGACGAATCGCCCCGAGTCAGATGATGGTGGGGTCGCCGTCCGCGCTGAGCTGCTTGCCGGCCCGCTCCCACTCGAGCATCCCGCCCTCGACGTTGGCGACGTCGTAGCCCTGGTGCACGAGCCACTGGACCGCGCGGGCCGACCGGCCGCCCATCCGGCAGACGATGGCGACGGTGTCGTCGGTCTCGGGCAGCTCGTCGATGCGTGCCGGCAGCTCCGCGAGGGGGATGTGGATGGCGTTGGGGGCGTGGCCAGCGGCCCACTCGTCGGCCTCGCGGACGTCGACGAGGACGGCGTCGTCGGGCAGCTCGGACACGGTCGTCGTGGGGATGCTCATGCCGTCCATCCTGACACGGGACCTCGTCATCCCACGCGGGCGGCGAGGGTGTTGAGCACGGCGGCGGCCTCGTCGGCGTCGTCGACCGTGACGACGACGTCGGGCTCGCCGATGCGGTGCACGACCAGCGCCTCGCCGGCGCGGGTGACGTAGCCACGCCGGCCGTCGACGCCGATCCGCCAGCCCCAGCCGCCGAACTCGCGCAACGGGGAGACGGTCGTCGTCCCGGCCGACGCCACCCGCTCGAGCGGCACGCGCGACCACGAGAGCCCGGCGCTCGAGACCCGCAGGCCGGAGGTGTCGACCGTGACGCGCGCCGAGAGGGTGAGAGCGAGGAGAGCCCCGAGGGCGAGCGCCAGCAGCCAGACCCAGGCGAACCCGGCGAGCGCCACCCAGACGAGCGGTAGCGCGACGACGACGGCGAGAGCCAGCGTCGGGCCGACGCGCAGGCTCGCCCGCCCCGTCCACGCGAGCCGGGTCGTCGGCGTGACGTCGAGCCGAGGCGCGTCGGCGGGCAGGGGCTCGCGGGCGCCGGTGACCTCGGGTGGCGTCGGGCGTCCCCAGCGCCAGAGCCCGACGGCGACGAGGGCAGTCAGCAAGAGTGTCGGCACGGCCCACTGCGGCGGGAACGCCTGCGGGACCTGTCCCGGCCGCTGCGCGACGAGGCCACCGAAGAGCACGCCGCCGAGGAACACGGCGAGGCCACCGGCGACGGCGGCGAGGGGACCCCGGGCGGAGCGGTGCATGAGCGCGCCGAGGCCGACGAGGGCCAGTGGCATCACCATCGTGATGACGGCCGCGGTGACGACGGCCGCCCCGAAGGGCTGCCAGCGGTCCGGCTCGCCGTGCAGGCCCCAGTGGACGGCCACGGGGTCCGGCACCAGGTCGCGGACGGCATACGCCAGCCCGGTGCCGACCGCGGCCACGACGGGAGCCAGCGCGGCGCTCGCGATGAGGGCGTGGGTGGGGCGGCGGTCGGTGGTCATCGCTGGAACTCGCTTTCGATGAGTCGGGTGAGGTCGGCCGGGGTGGCGCCGACGAGCCGAGCCGCGGCGACGAGCTCGGCGACGAGGGTGCGCAGCCGCGCGTCACCTCCGGGGTCGGAGGTGCTGACGACGGCCCCGCGGCCGCGGCGCAGGTCGATGAGCCCCTCGTCCCGGAGGGACTGGTAGGCGCGGAGCACCGTGTGGAGGTTGACGTCGAGCACGCCGGCGACCTCCTTGGCCGAGGGCAGGCGGTCGCCCTTCGCGAGACGCCCGGAGGCCATCTCGCGTCGGACGCAGGCGGCCACCTGCACGTGCAACGCCGTGCTCGACGTGGGGTCCACCCGCCACAACATAGTTCTAGTATCACTATAAATAGGTCATCAAGACAAGCGGCTAGGGTGGAGGCCGTGAAGATCCTGTCGATCCAGTCCCACGTCGCCTACGGTCACGCCGGCAACTCGGCCGCGGTCTTCCCGCTCCAGCGGCTCGGGCACGAGGTCTATCCCGTGCTCACGGTCACCTTCTCCAACCACACCGGCTACGGCTCGACGCGAGGCCCGCTCATCGCGCCCGCCGACGTCGCGGCCGTCATCGACGGCGTCGAGGAGCGGGGGGCCTTCCCGGCCATCGACGCGGTGCTCTCCGGCTACCAGGGCGCCGAGGCGGTCGGCGAGGTCGTCCTCGACGCCGTCGCACGGGTCAAGGCGGCCAACCCCGCCGCGGTCTACTGCTGTGACCCGGTCATGGGCGACGTCGGCCGCGGCTTCTTCGTGCGCGAGGGCATCCCCGAGTACATGCGCGACCACGTCGTGCCGAGGGCCGACATCGTCACGCCCAACCAGTTCGAGCTCGAGTTCCTCGTCGGTCGCCCGGTGTCGACGCAGGCCGACCTCGTCGCCGCGGCGCGCGAGCTCGTCGCGCAGGGGCCGAGCGTCGTCCTCGTGACGAGCGCGCTGACCTTCGACACGCCTGAGGGCTCGATCCAGATGGCGTGCGTCACCGCCGACGACGCCTGGGTCGTGACGACCCCGATGCTGCCGATGACGGTGCGCGGCGGTGGTGACGTGACCGCTGCGGTCTTCCTCGCGCACCACCTGACCGACGGCCCGGAGGTGGCCCTGCGCCGCACCGCGGCGACGATGTATGCCGTGCTCGAGCGCACCCACGCGAGCGGCTCGGACGAGATGCTGCTCGTGGCCGAGCAGGACGCGATCGCGCACCCCGACGAAGTTTTTGAAATCTCTTCGATCAGTTGACCGTTTCGCCCCAGAGCGCGTTATAGTCGCAACGCGCCGTTCCGCATGACCACCCCTGACCGTGCGGAACGGCGCTTTTTCATGTCTGAATTCAGTGGAATCCGAATCAAATGACTTCGGTATCCATGGAGTCGGTGTGGGTCTCGCCCTCCGGCCCGGCGTTCGGAAGACGCGCCGATCAGGGCCGATCGGGATGTCTCAGGTTTTCGGTAGAGATGGGTATAGCCTCCGATCGTGGACCCGATCACGAACCCGTACGCCCCGGGGGCGGGCCAGCGCCCGCCCGAGCTCGCCGGCCGTGACGAGCAGCTGCGCACCTTCGAGGTCGTGCTCGAGCGCATCGCCCGCGGACGCTCCGAGCGCTCGATCGTCCTCACCGGCCTGCGCGGCGTCGGCAAGACCGTCCTGCTCAACGCCCTGCGCAGCTCGGCGGTGCGGGCCGACTGGGGCACCGGCAAGTTCGAGGCCCGCCCCGACCAGCGGCTGCGGCGACCGCTCGCCGCAGCCGCGCACCAGGCCGTGCGCGAGCTCGGTCACCCGCGCGGCGAGGACGTCGACCACGTGCTCGGCATCATCAAGGCCTTCGCCCTGCGCGACGCCCCGACGGGCGCGAAGCTGCGTGACAAGTGGCAGCCGGGCATCGACGTGCCGGCCGTCACCGGACGGGCCGACTCGAGCGACATCGAGATCGACCTCGTCGAGCTCTTCACGGACGTCGGCGGCCTCGCCGCGGACGTCGGCAAGGGCATCGCCTTCTTCATCGACGAGATGCAGGACCTCGACCCCGACGACGTGTCGGCGCTCTGCGCGGCGTGCCACGAGATCTCGCAGTCGGGCCTGCCCGTCATCGTCGTCGGTGCCGGCCTGCCCCACCTGCCCGCGGTGCTCTCTGCCTCGAAGTCCTACTCCGAGAGGCTCTTCCGCTACTCGCGCATCGACCGGCTGCCTCGCGACTCCGCCGACCGCGCCCTCGTCGGGCCGGCCACCGAGGAGGGGTGCGAGTTCACGCCCGAGGCGCTTGACGAGATGTATGCCGTGACGGCGGGCTACCCGTACTTCATCCAGGCCTACGGCAAGGTCGTGTGGGACGTCGCGCCCTCCTCACCAGTGACGGCCCAGGACATCCGGGTCGCGGTGCCCGAGGCCGAGTCCGAGCTCGCCGTCGGCTTCTTCGGCTCACGCTTCGAGCGGGCGACGCCCGCCGAGCGCGAGTACCTCCGGGCCATGGCCGACGCGGCCCTCGTAAACGCGCCTGCGGGGGAGGGGGACAYGGAGGGGGGCGACGCAGCGATCGCGGACGAGACGGCATACGTCCGCGACGGGGTGACCGAGCGCGACGCCGTGCCGACGTCCGCCGTGGCGGAGGTGCTGGGGCGCAAGCCGCAGTCGCTCTCGCCGGCGCGCGACGCCCTCATCAAGAAGGGCCTCATCTACTCCGGCGAGCGCGGCCTCATCGCCTTCACGGTGCCCCACTTCGGCCGCTACCTGCGCACCCAGTCCTGAGGGCTACGCGGGCGCCTCGCCCGCTGCGACGTCGAGGTGGGCGCGCCGTCCGTCGCGGTCGAGCACGAGGATGACCTCCACCGGCTCGTCATCGGCGGTGATGGCGTGCGGGACCATCGTCGAGAACTGCGCCGACTGGCCCTCCTCGACGAGCACGACGCGCTCGCCGAGGTGCAGCCTAGCCGTCCCCGACAGCACGGTGAACCACTCGTGACCCGGGTGCACGCCCAGCCGGCCGCTGTGGCGCGTGGCCGTGATCCGCATCTTGGCCACGACCAGACCGTGCGGCTCGTCCTCACGCGTCAGCAACCACGTCGTGCGCCCCTGGGTCGTGTCCCGGCGCGGGTGGATGACGACGTCGTCGTCGCTCGCGAGGTCGACGAGCTCGTCGATGGTCGTGCCGAGCGCGCGGGCGATCGGACCCAGCTGGTCGATGGCGATCCGGCGGTGGCCGGTCTCGATCCGGCTCAGCGTCGACGGGCTGAGGCCGCACCGGCCGGCGAGGGCGTCGAGGGACCACCCGCGAGCGACGCGGAGGCCGCGGATGCGGGCGCGGATCACTGCGTCGAGATCGAGTTCTTGCGTCATCGGCAAGATCGTATGCCGTATGCGCAACGGTGTCCTACCGTGACACGTATGTCGCACGCACAGCACGGAGACGCCCCCGCCCCCGCCGGTCACGCCGCCCACCACGGACACGCTGACCACGACGGCCACAGCCACGACGACCTGGCGTCCGAGGTCGAGGGCGCCGACCTGCTCGACCTCGACGGCGACGTGCTCCGGGGCTACTGGGACGCGGCGCTCGACCGCGTCACCGCGGCCCTGGCGTCCTCGCCGGCCGACGAGCAGGGCGCGCCCGCCCGCGTGGTCGACCTCGGTGCCGGCACGGGCACCGGCACGCTCGGACTGGCGCGCCGGCTGCCGCACGCAGAGGTCGTCGCCGTGGACGTCTCCGAGCTCGCCCTGGCTCGCGTCGACGCCAAGGCGAGGGCCGCCGGCGTGGGCGACCGCGTCCGCACCGTCGTGGCCGACCTCGATGCCGGATGGCCCGACCTGGACCCGATCGACCTCACCTGGGCCTCGATGTCACTGCACCACCTCGCCGACCCGAACCGCGCTCTCGCCGACCTTCGACGGACCACCCGCGACGGGGGTCTGGTCGCGGTGGCCGAGTTCGACGAACCGCTGCGCTTCCTGCCCGACGACCCCGGTCTCGGCCGTCCCGGCTTCGAGGGCCGGGCGCTCGGCGTGCTCTCCGCCGTGCACGCCGAGGTGCTGCCCACCATCGGCGCGTCCTGGGGCGAGGTGCTCGGCGAGGCGGGGTGGACCGTCGTCGACGAGCACGACGTCGTCATCGACGAGCGCTCGCCGGACCATCCGCACGCCGGCCGCTACGCCCGAGCCTGGTTCGACCGGCTCGCGCACGGCCTCACCGACCGGCTGGACGCCGAGGACCACCGCACGCTCACGGCACTGCTCGACGACGACGGCCCCCACGGCCTGCTCCACCGCACCGACCTGCACCTGCACGGCATCCGCACGGTGACGATCGCGCGCCGCTGACCGGTCTCGGTCTGCCGACGGCCCGCCGATGGGGAGTGCTCCCCGCCTTCCGGCGCGCCGGCCGCGAGCGGCTGTCCTAGCGTCGGACCCGGGACGAACGTCGGGCGACCGCCCGACGGCCCGGGGGCCCGTGGGCCCCACGACGACAGGGGACACCATGAAGAAGACGATCGCGTCGGCCGGAGTCGCGGCCGCGCTCGCCGGGGCCGTCGTGGCTTCGGCACCCGCCGCGCAGGCCGCCACGGCGCGCAACGGCGTCTGCGAGACGGGCGAGTTCTGCCTCTACTACAACTCCGGCAACGGCGGGTCGCTCGTCGACCTCGCGAACAGCCAGTCCGACTACGGCACCGGGTCCGGGTGCGTCACCTTCGTCTCGGCGGGCAACGGCCAGGGGCAGTGCGTCAAGAACAACGCCGCGTCGGTCTGGAACCGGGAGGCCGCCGTGGCGACGGTCTTCTACCGGAGCGGCTACTCCGGGGCCATCGACTCGGTCGACCCGGGCGTCAAGGCGGACCTGCGTCCGGAGCTGAAGAACGAGAATGCCGGCCACATCGTCGGCTTCGCCACCAACGACGCGTTCGAGTACGGCGTCTACCACTCGTCGGGTGCACGCGTGACGGCGTGGTTCGACGGCTACCTCAACACCCCGGGGCGACACGAGGGCATCGATGTCGCCTACCAGTCCGGCGCCGACGTCTTCGCCGTCCTCGGCGGCACGGTGACCCGGGTGACCGAGGGCAGCGACGCGACGGATGCGCTGTCCACGCTCGCGGTCTACAGCGCCACCTACGACAAGACCGTCATCTACCTCCACCTCAACCCATTGGGCTTCGCGGTGGGGCAGTCGATCTCAAAGGGCCAGAAGATCGGCGACGAGGCAGCTCGCGGCGCCCCTGCCACGCACACCCACGTCGAGATGCGCCCCGGGCGCCAGACCGCGGCGACCTTCAGCAGCGACACGACGCTCGTGAACCCGGTGCCCACCCAGTTCTGGATGGACCGCGGCTACAACGCCTGCTGCCAGTGACGCGTCGGGTGTGGCCGACGCGCTCGGCCGCACCCGACACCCGGGGCCAGCCGTCTCGGCGAGCCGCATGCCTCCCAATTCCATTGTGTGGCAAGGTTGCCGATCGTGCCTGCTCGCTCCTTGCCCCCGCTCCTGGCCGTTCTCGTCGCCGCGGGCGTGGCGCTCGCCGGCTGCGGCCTTCCGCTGCCGTCGCCCGGCGCCGGCGTCCCGCACGCCCCGACCCGCGTCGTGCCCGGCAGTGCGGCAGGCGGACCCACCGCGAGCTCCGGGCCGTCCCCCGGCCCGACCCTGACGCCCGCGCTGGCGCGCGCGGCGCTCACGACGCTCGACGGCCTCCCGGTCAAGGGCCGGGCCCCCAAGACCGGCTACGACCGGGACGCCTTCGGCCCCGCCTGGAGCGACGACGTCGACGTGAGCCTCGGGCACAACGGCTGCGACACCCGCAACGACGTGCTGCGCCGCGACCTCGTCGCCGAACGGTTGAAGGCCGGCACACGCGGGTGTGTCGTCGTCTCAGGCACGCTCGCGGATCCCTACACCGGGCGCACCATCACCTTCGTCCGGGGACGTGCCTCGTCGTCGAAGGTGCAGATCGACCACGTCGTCGCCCTCGGCGATGCCTGGGTCACGGGTGCGCAGCAGCTGACGGCGACCGAGCGCAGGACGCTCGCGAACGACCCGCTCAACCTGCTCGCCGTCGACGGCCCGACGAACAGCGCCAAGCGTGACGCGGACGCCGCGTCGTGGCTGCCTCCGAACAAGGCCTACCGCTGCACCTACGTCGCGCGTCAGGTCGCCGTGAAGTCGCGCTACCGCCTCTGGGTCACCGCGGCGGAGAAGGCGCAGATCGCTCGGGTCCTCGCCGGGTGCTCGCGAGCGCGCTGACTCCGGCTGTCGCCTGGGAGGTGGAAGGGCCGGACCCCACCTGACTGCCAAGCCGTGAGGGAGGGGTGGAGTGGCAGTCAATCCCGGCCCTTCCAGTAGGACACGCTACGGGACGCGAGGTGCCCTGTGGGGGCGAAGATCCCCGTGAATCCTGTCGATTCGACAGGAAATGCGCCTTTCGTCGGGCTCGTGGGCGTCACATCCTCGGTGCACCGTTCTCCCGGAATCGCCCGAACCGCGTTCGCCGCGCACTTCGACGACCCGCGAGGCGGTGCGACCTAGCCTGCTGGCATCCGGGGTCCTCGGCATCCCGGCGACCTCTGGCGGACCCGATGCCCAGACCGACAGAACGCCCGACCGCCTACGTGCCGGGGCTCGACGGAGTGCGGGCCCTCGCGGTGGCGGCTGTCGTCGGCTACCACCTCGGGGTGCCGGCCCTCGGCGGAGGGCTGCTCGGGGTCGGGGTCTTCTTCACGCTCAGCGGCTTCCTCATCACGGGCGTCCTCGTCGCCGGCTGGGAACGCACGCGGACCGTCGGACTCGGCCGCTTCTACGTGCACCGGGCCCGTCGGCTGCTTCCGGCCGTCGTCGTGGTGCTCGTCGTCGTGTCGTTCGTCTCCGTCGTCACCCACCCCGACGCCGCGGGTGAGCGCCTGACCGAATCCGTGGCCGCCCTGCTCTACGTGAGCAACTGGAAGACGATCTCGGACGGCGAGTCCTACTTCCAGCGGTTCAGCGGGCCGGGGCCCTTCGACCACCTCTGGTCCCTCGCCGTCGAGGAGCAGTTCTACGTCGTCTGGCCCGTGCTCATGCTCGGACTCCTCGTCGTCGTGCGGGGTCGGCTGCGTGGCGTCGCGACACTGACGACGGTGCTCGCCCTCGCGTCGTTCGTGCTCCTCTGGCTCCTCGCCGTGCCGGGCTTCGACAACACGCGGGCCTACGAGGGCACCGACGCGCGGGCCGGAGGACTCCTCGTCGGCGCCGCCGTGGCCCTCGTCTGGCGTCGCGGCGCACTGCCACCACTGCCCGAGCGGAAGGACCGTCGGGCTCTCGACGCCGTCGGCGTCGGCTGTCTCGTCGTCGTCCTCGCCCTCATGACGCTCACGGACGAGTACTCGCTGTCGCTCTACCGCGGTGGACTGCTGCTGCTGTCCCTCGCCACGGCCGGCCTCGTCGCGGTCGTGTCGCACCCGCGGTCACGGCTCGGCCGCCTGCTCGGGGTCCGGCCCCTGCGCTGGGTCGGCGAGCGCTCGTACGGCATCTACCTCTGGCACCTGCCCGTCGTCGCCCTGACCGGCCCGGACGTGCTGCGGGGGCATCACGGGCTCCGGGGCGCGCTCCAGCTCGGGCTGACGCTGCTGCTCGCGACGCTGTCGTGGAACCTCGTCGAGGACCCCATCCGCCGGCGCGGCTTCCGGCGCGCCCTCCGCCCGCGACGGCCGCGACCCGGCGACCTGCCGCGCGCCGTGCCGTCGATGCCGGCCGTCGCCGCTGGCACGATCGCCCTGGCCCTTGTCTCCGTCACCTCGCTCAGCGCAGCCGCGCTCGTCGGCGGGGGACGGGCGGACGACCGGGCGCTCGACCCGGGCGACCCGCCCGTGCCGCCGACGACCGCCGCGACCGCGACGTCCCCACCCGCGTCACCGACGTCACCGCAGTCCCCGACCTCACCGACCTCACACTCGTCACCGACGTCACCGACCGTGCCGCCGTCGCACCCTCCGGCGCGGACGTCGTGCACGTCCCTCGTCCACGTCGGGGACTCGACGTCCGTCGGCCTCGTCGACCCGGCATACCAACCGCGTTCCGCGACGCGGCTGCCCGCCCAGTACGCCCGCGTCGGGGTCACGAGCTTCGTGCCGGACATCCTCGGTGCGCGCTCGATCGTCGAGACGTTCCGGGGTCAGCCGAACGCCGAGAGCGCCGTGACGTCACGGACCACGCAGGGGTATGCCGGGTGCTGGGTCCTCGCGATGGGCACCAACGAGGTCGCGAACCAGTACGTCGGGGGTGTCGTGCCGCTCGCCGACCGGATCGACCTGCTGATGCGGCCGATCGGCAACCACCCCGTGCTGTGGCTGACGGTGCGCACCACAGACACCTCGGGGCCCTACGCCGACCGCGAGATGGAGAAGTGGAACGCGGCGCTGCTCGACGCGTGCAGCCGCTACCCGACCATGCGCGTCTACGACTGGCGCACCGAGGTGCACCGGTCGTGGTTCGTCGACGACGGGATCCACTTCACGACGCGGGGCTACACCGAGCGCGGCAAGCGCATCGCCGACGCGCTGGCCCGGGCCTTCCCGGCCGCCGGGGTGCCGGCCCCCGGCTGTCTCGTGCAGTCGGGAGACTGACACGCCGGGACGCCCCGGCCACCATCCGGTTTCGCGACGAGGCCTCCGGGAAGGCATGCTCGTCGCATGCGCCCGGCCCTCGACCTCCTCCTCGTCGTGGTGCTCCTCGGCCTCGCGGTCCACCTCGCGCGCACCGACCCGCGCCGATGGCGGATCGGGGTCCTGCTCCTCGGCGCCCTCTGGGCCGCGCTGTCGGCGCTCGGGGTGGACGTGCTCGTGCTCCCGCAGGTCCTCTCGGTCGTGCTGGGACTCCTCTTCGTCGGCAACGGCCTGCGCCTGCTGCGCCCGCAGAGCCGGGGTCTGACCAACGTCCTCGCCCTGCTCCTCGGCATCGCGATCCTGACCGCGACGGCCGTCGGAACGGGCGTCGTCGGCTCCGGTGCCGCCGGCGCGATCGCCGCCGCCCCGACGGGGCCGGAGGTCCTCGGGATCGTCGTCCTGCTCCTGCCCGGCTACCCGGCGCTCGCCTTCGGCAGCTTCGCGCTCTACTGCCTGACCTACCGGCGCCACCGTGCGCGCGCCGAGCCGGCGGCGGTCGTCGTCCTCGGCTCGGGACTCGTGGGCGGCACGGTGCCGCAGCTGCTCGCCCACCGGCTCGACGCGGCCGCCGACGCGTGGCGGGCAGAGCGCGACCGCGGCCACGAGTGCCTCCTCGTGCCGAGCGGCGGGCAGGGCGACGACGAGCCGATGTCCGAGGGGGTGGCCATGACCGCGTACCTCATGGCCCACGGCATACCCCAGGGGTCGGTCGCGACCGAGGACCGCGCGACGACGACCGAGGAGAACCTGCTGCTCTCACGCGAGATCCTGCGCTCGCGCGGGATCGGCGACGCCGGGCCCCTGCGCGTCGTGACGAGCAACTACCACGTCGGCCGCGCGGCGCTGCTGGCCCGGCGCCTCGGCATCGACGCCGACGTCACCGGCGGCCCGACGGCGTGGTACTTCGTGCCGAGCGCCTTCGTGCGCGAGTTCCTCGCCGCGCTGACGCTCCACCCGCGCACCAACCTCGGGGGCCTCGGCGTGTGGGCGGCCTGGACGGCCTGGCTCGCGTATGCCGTCCTGCCCGTCTGAAGGCGCCCCGCGCGGTCACGACGTGGCTGGCCCCTGAGCCAGGTCGTCACGCAGCACCCGCTTGAGCAGCTTGCCGCTCTGGTTGCGGGGCAGCTCGTCGACGAAGTGGATCGCCTTGGGCAGCTTGAAGGGCGCGAGACTGGCGCGGGCATGGTCGACGAGCTCGGTCTCGGTCACCGTCTGTCCGTCGCGGAGGACGACGACGGCGGTGACGGCCTCGACCCAGCGCTCGTGCGGGGTCGCGATGACGGCGACCTCGGCCACGGCCGGGTGGGTGTAGAGCGCGTCCTCGACCTCGCGGGAGGCGACCATGACGCCGCCGGTGTTGATGACGTCCTTGATGCGGTCGACGACGGTGAGGTAGCCGGCGTCGTCGCGGGTGACGAGGTCGCCGGAGTGGAACCACCCGTCACGGAAGGCCTCGGCCGTCGCGTCCTGCTTGTTCCAGTAGCCGGTGCACAGCTGCGGCGATCGGTAGAGCAGCTCGCCCGACTGCCCGGCGGGTACGTCGGTGCCTTCGGGGTCGACGACGCGTGCCTCGACGAAGAGCACGGTGCGGCCGCACGCCTCAGGTCGCTCGGCGTGCTCCTCGGGCCGCAGCACCGTGGCGAGCGGGCCGATCTCGGACTGCCCGAAGCAGTTCCAGAAGCCGAGCCCGGGCAGGCGCTGCTGGAGCCGGTCGCGCACCGGGACCGGCATGATCGACGCGCCGTGGTACGCCTTGCGGAGCGAGCCGAGGTCGGCGGTGTCGAGCGCCGGGTGGTTCGAGAGCGGCACCCAGACGGTGGGGGCGAGGAAGAGCGAGCCGATGCGGTGCGTGGCGACCCGCTCGAGGATCGTCGCGACGTCGGGGCGGGGCAGCAGGTGGTTCGTCGCCCCCACGGCGAGGTAGGGCAGGAGGAAGACGTGCATCTGGGCCGAGTGGTAGAGCGGCATGGAGTGCAGTGGGGCGTCGTCCTCGCGCAGGTCGAGGCCGACGATGCAGGAGACGTACTCGTGGACGAGGGCCCGGTGCGTCATCATCGCGCCCTTGGGCTGGGACGTCGTGCCCGAGGTGTAGAGCAGCTGGACGAGGTCGGTGTCGCGCGTCCCGACGTCGAGCGTGGGCACGTCGCCCTCGCTCCACCGCGGCAGCACGGCGCCGTCCCCGCCGTGGAGCAGCAGCACCTGCTCGAGGTCGGTGTCGGCGCGCACGGCCTCGACGCCGTTGCGCAGTGCCACGTCGACGAGCGCGACGCGCGCGCCCGAGTCGCGGAGCAGGTAGGTCAGCTCGGGGCCGGTCAGCGCGTAGTTGACGGGGACGTGGACGAGGCCCGCGCGGGCACAGCCGAGGTAGGCGAGCAGGTAGGCGTCGGAGTTGACCCCGACCGTCGCGACGCGGTCGCCGCCGGTCAGCCCGAGACCGAGCAGGTGCGCGGCCGCGCGGGACACGGCGTCGTCGAGGGCGGCATACGTCCACGTGCGGTCGTCGAAGACGAGCGCGACCCGCTCCGGATGCCGCGCGGCGCTGCGGCGGACGACGTCGTCGACGGTGCTCGAGGTGATCTGCGCGGTGCTGGCGCTCATGGGGTGTCTCCGGGGTTCGGGCGTTCGCGAGGTCGGTCGGGTCGGTGGGCGGGCGCGGCGAAGGACTCGAGGAGGGCTCCCGCCCCGGCGCCTCCGGCGAGTCGCGCGATGGTCGCCGCCTCGTCGGCGAGCTGGACGGCATACGGCCGCTCACCGGCCAGGCGCAGCAGGCGGGCCGCCTCGCCGACCGCCTCGCGAGGAAGGGCGGCGATCGCGGCGACGACCTCGCCGGCGCGGGCGTCGAGGTCCGGGGCGGGGCACACCTCGGTGACGAGACCCCAGTCGAGCGCGGTCGCCGCGTCGATGGGGGCGCCGGTCAGCAGGAAGAGGGCGGCCCGGCGAGCGCCGACCGCGCCGGGCAGCAGGGCGCTGACGCCGCAGTCGGGCGACAGTCCGACGCCGGGGTAGGCAGCGACGAACGTCGCGTGGTCGGCCGCGAGCACGATGTCGGAGGCGAGGACCAGGCCGACACCGGCTCCGGCTGCGGCGCCCTGGACCACCGCGACGACGGGGACGGGCAGGGCGCGCAGGGCCACGAGCGTCTCGTGCAGCACCTCCGCCAGCTCGGCGACGAAGGCCCGGCGCGCTGGTGCCGCGGCCATGGCGCGCACGTCGCCGCCGGCGCAGAAGAGCCGGCCGTCGGCCCGGAGGACGACGACGTGCACCGGTCCGGAGGCGCTCGCGACCGCGCCGACCGCGTCGCGCAGCGCGATGGCGGTCGGCAGGTCCACGGCGTTGCCGGCGTCGGGTCGCGCGAGCCGGATCGTGGCCACGCCGTCCGACACCGACAGCATCGGCACCGTCGTCGTCACGGGCTCATCCTGCCCCGCCGGAGCCGTCCTGGGGAGGGTGGCGCACGGAACGACCGCTCGCGTATGCCGTCCGGCGTGGTCGGCGGCCCCGTACAGTGACTGGGCATGGACTTCGTGACACGAGGGTTCCAGGGTCGGCCACGCGGCCGTGACGACCGGCTGCCCCCGGGCCAGTACCTCACCGGTGACTTCCCGGTGCTCTCGGCGGGCCCCACCTCGAACGTCGACCACGACGAGTTCGAGCTGTGGGTCGCGACGGAGGACGGCACCCGCCACGCGTGGTCGTGGGCCGAGCTCATGGCCCTCCCGGCCGAGACGGTGACCGTCGACATCCACTGCGTCACGAGCTGGTCCAAGCTCGACACCGAGTGGCGCGGCGTCTCGCTCGACACCCTCCTCGCCGACGTCGAGACGGCCGCCGACTTCGCGATGGTGCACAGCTACGGCGGCTACACGACGAACCTGCCGCTCGAGGACCTCCTCGACGGACAGGCCTGGGTCGCGTACGGCTACGACGGCGACGACCTCCGACCCGAGCACGGCGGTCCCGCAAGGCTGCTCGTCCCGCACCTCTACTTCTGGAAGTCGGCCAAGTGGGTGCGCGGCATCGAGCTGATGCTCGAGGACTCGCCCGGCTTCTGGGAGCAGCTCGGCTACCACGACTACGGCGACCCATGGCGCGAGCAGCGGTACCAGGGGGACTGAGCGCCCGGCGCGCGTGGCGGGAGGCCACGCTCGTCGAACGACGCCCCGAGACCGACAGCGCCGTGACGCTCGTCCTCGACGTCGACGGGTGGCCCGGTCACCTGCCGGGTCAGCACGTGGACGTGCGGCTCACCGCGCCCGACGGCTACACGGCGACCCGGAGCTACTCCGTCTCGGCGCCCGAGTGCGGTGACCGGGTCGAGCTGACCGTCCAGCGGGTGCCGGACGGGGAGGTCTCGACCTTCCTCGCCGACGGTCTCGCGGTCGGTGACGCCGTGCGCGTGCGTGGGCCCGTCGGTGGCTGGTTCGTCTGGCGCACCGGGCAGCCCGGGCCCGTGCTGCTCGTGGCCGGGGGCTCCGGCGTCGTCCCGCTCATGGCGATGCTGCGGGCCCGTGACCTCGGCGCACCGCCCTTCCGTCTAGTGTACTCGGTCCGCGGGCCCGACGAGGTCATCTACCGCGACGAGCTCGCGGTGCTGGCCGCCACGGAGGGCGTCGAGGTCCGGCTCGTCCACACGCGCCGGGCCCCCGACGGTGACGGGCGCCCGGTCGGCCGGCTGCGCGAGTCGGACCTCGCCGCTCCCGGCTGGACGGGGGAGGACGCACCCACGTGCTACGTGTGCGGACCGACCGGCTTCGTCGAGGGTGCTGCCGACCTGCTCGTCGCGCTCGGCCACGCGGCCGACCGCATCCGGACAGAGCGATTCGGGCCGAGCGGCCCGTGAAGGAGGACCTCCCATGACGATCCCCGACGGTCCCGGGCCCACGGCGGCGTACGACGGCAACCTCATGGCCGGCCCGCTCTCGGAGCTCTTCGCGCTCGACGTCACGGTGGCCGTCGTCCGCTGTCGCGGCTGTGGCACGGACTCGGAGGTCGCGACGCTGCGCGTCTACGGGCCCGAGCCGGGCCTCGTCGGTCGGTGCCCCGGCTGCGACGACGTGCTCGTCCGGGTCGTCCGCACTCCCGACGCGGTGTGGCTCGACCTCGGCGGCGTCACGTCACTGCGGGTGCCGGCCCCGAAGCGCTAGCCGGGTCAGCTCAACGGTGCGGCCTCGTGCCACAGGTGCGCGTTGCAACGCGCACTCCAGGCGTCGGGGACCATCTCCCGCGCCACCGCACACCGCTGCGGGTGAGCCGGTCCGTTGAGTAGGGCGTGGATGCCGATGGCAGCGAAGACGCCCGCCCGGTCAGCCCTGCAGACCGGCCTCGATCGCGGCGATGATGCGCGGACGCATGTCGTGGGCGTCGATGACGGCGTCGACGGACCCGACCGAGACGGCGCGGTGGATGCTGTGCACCGTGTCGAACTCCGACGCGACCTGGCCGAGCTTCTCAGCGCGCACCGAGCTGCGCAGCTCGGCGAGCTCGGTGGCCAGCCGGGCGCGCCCGACCCCGGTGGCCGACGCGAGCTGACCCTCGAGCTCGGTGACGCGCGGATCGGACGCCGTGCGGGCGTCGACGTCGCGCGAGAAGACGACGGCCGCGGCCGGCGCACCGCCGAGCACCGACGCGAACGACCCCTCGATGGCCAGCACCGTCATGCGCGGGTTGAGCGTCTTGGAGAAGACGACGAACGCGCCGCCGTGGTAGCGGGAGACGACGGTGAAGACGATCGGGCCGTCGAAGTTGACGATGGCCCGGCCGATCTCGGCGCCGTACTCGAGCTGGAGGCTGCGCATCGACTCGGGTGAACCGTCGAAGCCCGACAGGTTCGCCAGGACGACGACGGGGCGGTTGCCGCTCGCCGCGTTGATGGCGCGCGCCACCTTCTTGCTCGACCGCGGGAAGAGCGTGCCGGCCGTGTACGTGTCGGGGCCGTCGGTGGGCGGGAAGCCGCGGCGCGGCACCGACTTGGACTCGATGCCGATGAGGCACACGGGGATGCCACCGAGGTGGGCGTCCTGCACGACCGCGGTCTCGGCGTCGGCCATGCCGGCCCAGCGCTCGAGCGGCTCGCGGTCCTGGTCGCTGACGGCCCGCATGAGAGTGCGGATGTCGAACGGCTTCTTGCGGTCCGGGTTGGTGAGCGAGCTGAAGATGTCGCCGACCGTCTTGAAGCCGGAGTCGGCCAGCTCGTGCGGGTAGAGCGTCACGTCACGGTGCGACGGGTCGCTCGTCGTGACGCGGCGCGGGCCGGACTCGCCCGGGCTGACGTAGGCGTGCTCGTAGTGCGCCATGAGGATGGCGCGGGCACCCGCGAGGTCCTTGGCCCAGTACTGCGCCTGCCCGTTCGGGCCCATGACGCGGTCGTAGCCACCGATGCCGAAGTTGTCCTCGGCCGAGACGCCGCCGGAGAAGTCGAGCGACTGCTTGCCGGTGAGGACCATGGCGCTGTCCGGCGTCATGACGAGGATGCCCTTGGTGTGCATGAGCATCGTCGCCTCGGCGTTCCAGTAGGGCTGGGCGCCGACGTTGATGCCGGCGACGACGATGTTGATCTCGCCACCCGCCTGGGTGAACTCGATGATCCGCTTGAGGGCACGGGCGACCCAGTCCATGTTCTCGGTGCCGGAGTCCATCGAGATGCGCGCACCGGCCGAGAGGGAGTACCACTCGAGAGGCACCTGCATCCGCTCGGCGAGGTCGAGGGCCGCGATGACCCGGGCGCACTCGGCCTCGGCCACGGAGCCGAGCGACCGGAGCGGGTCGCCCGAGAGGACGACGCGGGTCACGCCCTCGGGGTGGCGGACCGTCGGCGAGCTGACGACGGCGACGATGATGCCGGCCTTGTTGAGACCCTGCGGACGGTCGACGGGCACGAGCGTGCCCGAGTCGTCGAGGTCGTGCTCGACCACCGTGCCGCCGTCGCCGGCGATCATCGACTGGAGCTCGTAGGGGTAGACGAGACCTCGGCGTCGGGCCCGGACGACCTTGGAGGCGTAGTCGTCGAGCGGCTTGAGCGGCTCGGTGGGTGGGGCGCCGAGCGATCCGGTGACGCCCGAGCCGGGCTGGTAGAAGAAGYGGCCCGCGATCGGAGCGGGCGCCTCGCCGGGTGCCCCGGCGACCTGCGCCTGCACGAGGACCTCCTCGATGCCGGCGCCGGCGGTGACGGGGGCGATCTTGCTCTGGAGCGCCGTCAGCTGCCCGAGGTCGGCCTCGATGGTCGGCCAGATCTGGACCCACACGTGGTTCATGTCGAGCCGGGAGCCCTTGGCACCGCGGCTCGCCCGGACCCGACGGATCGCCTCGAGGCAGTTGGCGATGGCGCGCTCGACGTGCGGCAGGCCCGACACCTGACCGGACTCGTCGCGCACGACGACGACCTGACGCACCTGCGCGAGGGCGACGAGGCGGTGGTCGTCGGGGTTGTCCTTGGCGACGCACTCGTAGAGCAAGACGTCCTCGGGGGCCTCGAGCCGCGTCACGTCGAAGGACGTGAGGCGCCACAGGTTGAGGCGGCGCCCGACCATGGGGTGCACGCCGCGGACGAGGCGGTCCTCCACGAGGGTGCCGTCGACGGGGCGGAAGGTGAAGTAGCCGACCGGGCGCCCCTGGCCGGCGCTCACGGCGACGGCGACCCGGCGTACGTCCTGGGCGAAGGGCAGCTGCTGGAGCAGCGCGGCGAGCTGATCGCTCGCGGCGTCCGGCGACTCGGGCTCCTGCGCCCAGCGCAGGTAGAGGTCGACGACGGACTGGAGCCCCGTGGGTCGCGACCACACGTCGTTGGAGACGGCCGCGTCGAGCGGGCTGCCCGGCACGAGCTCGTCGACCCCGCCGATCGTCGACGTCAGGTGCGTCGGACGCTCGTCGAGCGTGTAGTCGGCGACGGCGAAGGGCCGACCGCCCTCCGAGAAGGTGCGCAGGCCGTGCAGCTCGTGCTCGCGGTAGTGCCGCTTGATGAGCACCTCGAGCATCGGCTCGTGCTCGGGCAGCCGCTCCGGCGCCTCCTCGTGGAGGCGCTCGGTGAGGAACCGGACGATCTGCTCGGGGATCGCGGCGAGCTCGTCGATGCGCGCCGTGTGGTCGGGTGCGTCTGGCTCGGCCGCGAGCGCCGCGAGCTTGTCGCGGACCCCGGCGAGGACGCTCTGGCGCTCCTCGTCGACGAGCGGCTGGTCGAACCAGCGGAAGCGGACGCTGCGGGCGAGGTCGCCGATGACGGGGAAGCGCAGCTGGGTCGCGACGACGAGCCGGTCGAGCGCGTCACGGGCCGCCGCGTTGAGCGGCGGCGCCGGGATCGGCTCGGCGAGCCACCGCTGGAGGATCGATGTCGCGAGCTGCACCTCGGGCGCCGAACGCTGCTGCGCGAGGAAGACGCGGAAGACCGCCTCCTCCAGGTCGGGCGTGCGCTCGAAGTCGGTGACGCCGTAGTGGCGCAGGACGCGGGCGAGCTTGTCGCGGAAGTCCGCCGAGAGACCGGCGCGGTCGACGTCGAGGCTCTGGAGGTAGGAGTGGAAGTGCTCACGCGGGCTGTGGACGAGCAGCTCGGTGTGGCGCTCCTCGGCGGCCGGACGGTTGCGGCTCAGCTCGGCGAAGTCGGTGAGCAGCTCGAGGACGTCGATCTCCTCGGCCAGCGGGATCGTGCCCTCCGCCGCGAGCTCGTCGCGCGCCGAGAGGTAGCCGGCGAGCACCCTGCGGTCGCCGATCGGGTCGCCGTCGAAGCCGAGGACGCTCGCGGAGAGGTCCTCGATGCCGCGGTCGACGCGCTCGCGAACGCTCGCCTGCCCGGCGTTCGAGTCGGGCAGGTCGAGGTCGACGGTCTCGGTGGCCACGGCCTCGGTGACCTCGGCCTCGTCGCCGGTGGGCTCGAGCCGAACGAGCGGTGCGCCGGTCTCGACCTGGCTGCCCACGCTGACGAGCAGCTCGCGCACGCGCGCGGCGAAGGGCGCCGGCAGCACCGTCTCCATCTTCATCGACTCGAGGACGAGCACCGGCGCACCGGCGGCCACCTCGTCGCCCACCGCGGCCGGGGTCGCGACGACGAGCGCGGGCGCGGGCGACCGGACGACGCCGCCCTCGTCGCGGGACACGCGGTGGGTCACGCCGTCGACCTCGACGAGGTGGACGGGGCCGTGGGTGGCGGTCACGAGGCGGTGCGCGCGTCCCTCGACGACGATGCGGCCGGCATACTCGTCGATGCGGTCGAGCGTCGCGTCGACGACGTGCTCGTCGCCGCCGTTGGCGATGGAGACGCGGTAGCGGTGCGACGCGGTGCGCAGCACCATGACCTTGTATGCCGTGCCGCGCAGCTTGAGGTCGATGGCGCGGCCGACCGTGTGCTGCACCTGCGGACGACCCCCGCGGGCCGACTCGAGCAGGCGGGCCCGCTCGATGGCCTCGGCGTCCTCGTAGGCCTCGATGCCGGCGGCGACGAGCGCGACGCCGGAGTGGCGGTGCGACACGAGGCGGCCCTCGGCGCGGACGCGGTCGATCCAGCCCGTGTCGGCGGAGCCGTCGATGATCTCGGGCTGGTCGAGCAGGTCGAGGATGAAGCTCTTGTTCGTCGAGCCGCCGTCGATGACGACGGTCGTCTCGGCCATGGCGCGGCGCAGGCGGGCCAGGGCCTCGTCGCGGTCGCGGCCGTGGGCGATGATCTTGGCGATCATCGAGTCGAAGTCGGCGGGGATCGAGTCGCCTTCTCCCACACCGGTGTCGACGCGGATGCCAGGCCCGGCCGGGAACTGGAGCAGGCTGATGCGGCCGGGGCTCGGGGCGAAGTCGCGGTCGGGGTCCTCGGCGTTGAGGCGGGCCTCGACGGCGTGGCCGCGCTGCGTGGGGCGGCCGCCGGGCAGGTCGTCGAGACGCCCGCCGTTCGCGACGTGGATCTGGAGCTTGACGAGGTCGGTGTCGGTGACGACCTCGGTGATGGGGTGCTCGACCTGGAGGCGGGTGTTGACCTCGAGGAAGGCGAAGAATCGCTCGCCAGGGTGGTAGAGGAACTCGACGGTCCCGGCGCCGGCGTAGCCGACCGCGATGGCGAGCCGCTCGGCGCTGGCCCGGACCTCGTCCTCCTGCTCGGGGCGCAGGACGGGAGAGGCGGACTCCTCGATGACCTTCTGGTTGCGGCGCTGCACCGAGCAGTCGCGCACGCCGACGGCCCACGCGGAGCCCTGGCCGTCGGCGATGACCTGGACCTCGATGTGGCGGGCGCCGGTGACGAGCTTCTCGAGGAAGACGACGCCCGAGCCGAACGCGCGCTGGGCCTCGTCGCGGGTGCGCTCGTAGGCATCGGTGAGGTCGGCGTCGGAGTCGACGCGGCGGATGCCGCGGCCACCACCGCCGGCGGTCGCCTTGAGCATGAGGGGATAGCCGATGCGTGCGGCTGCTGCCTTCGCGTCCTCGAGGGTGTCGACGCCGCCGCGGCTCCACGGCGCGACGGGGACGCCGACCTCCTCGGCGATGAGCTTGCTGCCGATCTTGTCACCGAGCTTGCGCATGGCATCGGGGCTCGGACCGATGAAGGTGACGCCGACGCGCTCGCACAGCTCGGCGAAGGCGGGGTCCTCGGCGACGAAGCCCCAGCCGACCCACGCCGCGTCGGCCTTCGTCTCGCGCAGGGCGCGCTCGAGGACGGCGTGGTCGAGGTAGGGGCGCGCCGAGGCCGGCCCGAGGTCGTAGGCGTCATCGCTCTCGCGCACGAACATGGCCCGCCGCTCGCCCTCGGTGTGCAGGGCGACCGTCTCGATGCGGTGGCCGTCGCGACCCGCGGCGGCGTTGAGGTCCCGCACCGCGTGGATGAGCCGCATGGCGGCCTCGCCGCGGTTCACGATGGCGATGCGCGAGATCATCGGTGCTCCTTCAGACGGGGGTGGTGTCGCACCCTGCAGCCTTCCACGCCTGCCCGGTGACCGGCGAGTAGACAGGCCAGTCGTTCGCCCGTGGGCGGCTGGCCGGCGCGCTACCGTCGGATCGTGGAGGGGAGCTCGGCCGTCGGCGCGTTCGGTACGCGGCTCCGCGCCCTGCGCGAGGCCAGGTCGCTGACGCAGGAGGAGCTGTCGGAGCGATCCGGCCTCAGCGTCAAGGCGATCGGCGCGCTCGAGCGCGGCGAGCGGCTGCGCCCGCATCCGCACACCGTCCGGGCGCTGGCCGACGCGCTTCTCCTCGGCGACGTGGAACGCTCTGCGCTCGTGGCATCGGTCCCGCGCCGGGCGGGGCCGTCAGGGCCGTCAGGGCGGTCGGGGCCGCTTGAGCACGAGGGCTGGTCTGCAGCAGCGGGTGGCGCCTTTGCGGGGTCGGGACTGACGCCGCTCTTCGGGCGCGACGAGGACCTGACGCGTCTCACGGACCTTCTCACCGCGCGCGGCGCCCGGTTCATCACGCTCACCGGACCGGGCGGCGTCGGGAAGACCCGCCTCGCGACGGAGGCCGCGATGCGGGTCCGCGACGCCTTTCCCGGCGGCGTCCGGCTGCTCGACCTCGCGGCCGTGCGCGAGCCGGACGAGGTGCTGCCACAGGTCGCGGCGGCGCTCGGGGTGATCGAGGAACCGACCGGGACCGTCCACCTCGCGGAGCGGGTCGCGGGCCACCTCGCAGATCGTCGGGTGCTGCTCGTCCTCGACAACCTCGAGCAGGTCTTCGCGTGCGGGCCTCGCGTGGCCGAGCTCCTCGGGCTCGCGCCGGGGCTCACGGTGCTCGCCACCAGTCGCGCTCCGCTGCGGGTCCGCGCCGAGCAGGAGGTGCCGGTGGCGCCGCTGGCTCTGCCCGCCCTCGGTGACGGGCCCGACGCCATGACCGCCGTGGCCGCCTCCCCTGCCGTCGCGATGTTCCTCGACCGCGCTTCGGCGGTTGGCGCTCAGGTGCGCGACGGCGCTGCCGGGGCCGCCACACTCGCAGCCATCGCGCGACGCCTCGACGGGCTCCCGCTCGCCATCGAGCTGGCCGCGGCGGCGGCGCGCGTCCTGCCGCCCGACGCGCTGCTGTCACGGCTGGAGGCAGGCACCATCGACGTGGGCGTCGGCGGCCCGCGCGACCTGCCCGAACGGCAGCGCAGCATGGCGACCGTGCTGGCCGGGAGTGTCGGACTGCTGGAGTCCGGACAGCGCGACCTGTTCCTGCGCGCTGCCGTGTTCTCCGGCGGCTTCTCGCTCGACTGGCTCGCAGCCGTGGAGCCGATCGTGGAGCCACTTACGACTGCCGGCTCCGACGACGTGTTGCCCCGCGTCGCCGCCCTCGTCGAGCAGGCACTCGTGCTGCCGGCGCCCTCGCCGGACGGCGTCCCCCGATTCCGCCTCCTCGAGCCGGTTCGGCAGCACGCGATCACGCAGGCGCACGCCGCGGGTCTGGCGCTGCCTGCGGCCGACGCCCACGCCGCGTACGCCCGGCAGGTGGCCGTGGACGCGCACCGACGACTGTGGTCGGCCGGCATCGGACCGGTGCTCGACCGCGTCGAGGCCGAGCGCGGCAACCTGAGGTCGGGACTGCTCCGGCTCCTCGAGCTCGGCCGGGTGTCAGAGGCCGCCGACCTCGCCGGAGGCCTCTGGCCGTACTTCGCCATGCGCGGTCGCGTGCGCGAGGGCCACGAGTGGCTCGAGCGCGTGCACGGCACCGGCACCACGACGGCGGTGGCCTGGTCAGCGGTCGGCCGCATGGGACTGATGCTCGTCGTCGGGGAGGTCGACGGCCTTCGCATGCTCGGCGACCTGGCGATCCGGCTGTCCGAGCGGGCCGGCGACGCGCTCCTTGTCGTGGAGGCCTCCCTGCTCAGTGGGCTCGGTGCACTCTTCGCCGGCGACCTCGCCGCAGGGGAAAGGCTCCTGGCCCTGGCGGAGGCCCGCGCTGAGGATCTGGGCGTCGAGGAGGCCCACCCGGTCGACCCCCTGCCCTGGGCGCGGCTGCACGTGCAGGTGGGGCGCGGACAGGGGCTGCTGCTCGCGGGCGACGCCGAGGGTGCGACGCGACTGCTCGCGGAGGCGGTCACGGCGGCAAGGGCGCTGGGCAACGAGTTCGGGCTCGCCACCTCGCTCAACACGCTCGCGACGGCACGCCAGGTCGCCGGGGACGACGCCGAGGCCGCGGCCCTCCTCGGCGAGTCCCTCGCCGTGTCGTTCCCGCTACGACTCGGCTGGACGCTCGGCTACGCGGTCCCCGAGCTCGCCGGGGTGGCGGCGCGGTCGGGCCGCCCCGTGGCCGCGGCCCACCTCTTCGGCGCGGCGGCGACACTCGGTGACACGACCTCGGTGGACCCGCACTACCCGCCCTCGCGCGCCGGCGCGGAATCCGGGCTGGCGGTCGCCCGGACGCAGCTGGGCTCCGACGAGTTCACCGCCGCGTGGGATGCGGGTCGGACGGCGACGCAGGAGGAGGTGGCCCGTTTCGCGGCCGATGTCGTGGCCGACATCACCTCCCCGGGCGACACGGACCTCAGCCTTCGCGGACGCGGCTGACAAAGCGTCGGTACTGCCGTGCGCCGAGGGTGCGCACGAGGACACGAGCCGGAAGGGGCAGCTTCGCGAGCATCGCCCGGCGCTCCTCGGGCGAGCACTCCTCGAGCAGCGCACCGAAGAGCAACGGCAGTTGTGGTCGGGTCATCGCCTCCATTCCGTGCTGCCCGAGGCTGTCCCACTCCGCAACGGTGACATACCGCAGGCACAGTGGCAGGATCTCGCGCTCCTCGAGGTCGAGGTGCTCGGCGAGGTCGGCAGCGAACCGTTCGAGGACGTCGGCCAGCTCGACGCCGCGCTCTCGGGTCGGCGCCGCCTCCCAGGCGGGCAGCAGGTGCGCCACGCGCTCGAGGTGGTCCTCGATCCCGTGGTGCTGGGCCCGCATCGTCTCGACGAGACCGGTGGACGGCGCGGCCCGTTCGAGCAGCGCCGGCCACAGTACGGCGTCCTCACTGGTGTGGTGCATCTCGAGGCCGGCGAGCACAAGGCGCAGCACCTCGGCGAGACTCCTGGCCCGCGCCCCGTCGCCGTCCGCGACCTGGCGGACGAGTCCCGGCAGCAGGCGCGTCTCGCGGCGGAAGGCGCGGTGGATGATCACCATCTCGTGGACCCACGGAAGGTCGGAGGTCGGGGTGGTGCTGAAGGTCGTGGTGCTCACGGTGGTGCCTTTCGACGAGGACGAGCGGTCCCCTCCAGCGTCGGCCGACGAAGCGCGCGGTCCCAGCCACGGCGGGCCCACGCCACCCCCACAGTCCCGCCTCAGTGACGCGTCAGGTGAGCTCGGTGACGACGGCACGCACCATCTGACGGCCGTGCTCGGCCATCCGCGGGAAGGTGTGCCGGTAGTAGTCGATGCCGGTGAGCGACGGCGCCAGTGCCCAGCCGCACGCCCGGAGCCACGTGGCGTCGTCGGGGCAGACGGTCCGGCGGTAGAGGTCTCGTGCGTCTCCCGTGAAGGTCCACAGGGCGGCGGCGACGTCGGGAGCCGGGTCGCCGACACCGAGGGCGCCCCAGTCGATGACGCCGACGAGGCGGCCGCCGTCGACGACGAGGTTGCCGGGCTGGAGGTCACCGTGGATCCACACGGGGTCGCCGTCCCAGTCCGGAGCGGAGACGCAGATGTCCCAGGCGCGCTCGGCGGCGTCGAGGTCGAGGCCGTCGTCGTGGCCGCGCAGCCGCTCGAGGCCGGCGCGCGCCGCCGCGTCGACGTGGGAGAGCGGGGTGCCGCGCGAGCCCGCTGGCTTGGTGGGGCCCCCCGTGGGGTCGACCTCGCGCAGTCGCAGGGCGAAGTCCGCGACGTCGCGGGCGAGCGGGGCGTCGTCGGAGCCGAGGCGCGGCGGGGTCGCGCCGTCGACCCAGGGGACGACCGACCACGCCCACGGGTAGTCGTCGGACGGGCGTCCGAGGTGGACGGGGACCGGCACGCTGACGGGCAGGTGCGGTGCGAGACGAGGGAGCCACCGGGCGTCGGAGTCGGCCTGCTGCGCGGCCCACTCGACCTTGGGCATCCGCACGACGAGCGCGTCGCCGAGCCGGAAGAGGACGTTGTCGGTGCCCTCGACGTCGTCGGGGAGCGCCGTCACGGGCAGACCGTGCCACTGCGGGCACTGCTCGGCGACCAACCCCTCGACGAGCTCGGGAGTCGCGCGGACCTCGTCCTCGTGCATGGGCATCCCGGCACGCTAGGCGGCGAGCAGCGTCTCTGGCGACTGCTTTCCGGGCGGGCGAGGTGGGTCTTCGCCGCAGAGGCGCACCTCGCGCCAGCAGGTGCGCGGTGCACTGCGCACTCCTGAGATGGACGCGTTCTTCTGGGGCGACGGCGTACCTCCGACGTGGCGGCAGGAGTACGTTTCCCTCACCGGCGCAGGGGAGCGCCACGGACGACAGGGGCAGTCGCATGGACGAGACGGTGACGAGCTCGACGCGGGCGGAGGCGCCGGACGGGCTCGGGCAGCCGGGGCAGCGCGGTCCGGACTCGCCTCTCAGCGGCGTGGAGCGTTCAGTGGGTCGCCCCGTGAGCGTGGGCCTCGTGCTCCTGCTCGTCGTCGCCAACACCATCGGCTGGCTGTGGTTCGTCAACCACCAGGACGAGCAGTTCCAGATGCTCCAGTCGCAGGTGGGGGCGGTCGACGTGTCCGTGCCGTCCTCCCAGACCGACCCGACGCTGTGCTGGCTCGTCGGAGCGCAGGCACGGGCCGCCGGTCACGCCAAGGAGCTCCTGGGTCAGGTGACCACGTCGGGCACCGTCGACGCGTGCATCGAGAACGTGATCCGAGGCGCCAACGGCGACGGCCGATGACCCGGGTGCGAGGCGCTGCCACCGACTGACACCAGGGGCCGATAGCGTTCTCACCCGTGACCACGATCGACGACGTCAGGCAGGCCGTCCGCACCGCGTCCGAGGTGTCGCTCGACGTCGTCCTCGGGCCGATGAAGTCGGGCAAGAGCCTCGCGCTCATCTCGCTGCTGTCACCGCTGCAGTTCACGCGGGTGCGACACCGCGTGTACCAGTCGGAGCGGCACGTCCGCGACAGCGGCGTCACCTCCCGCAGCGGTGGTGTGCTCGCGACGACGAAGGTGCGCAGCCTGCACGAGGCCCTCGACGAGCAGCTCGACGTCGTGGCCGTCGACGAGGTGCACATGTTCGACCTCGACGACGTCGCGGTCGTCGACCAGCTCCTGCGTCGCGGCACCCGTGTCGTTGTCGCCGGCATCGACCTCGACCACCGCGGCGAGCTCTTCGCCCCCGTCCGGGCGCTGCTCGAGCTCGGGCCCGACACCGTGACCTACCGCCGCGCCGTGTGCGACCAGTGCCGCGACTTCAGCGCCACGCACACGCAGGTCCTCCGCGCGGGTGAGCCCTTCCTCGACAGCCTCGGCGGGTCCGAGGCGCTGCCGGACGACGGCACCTTCACCTACGAGGCCCGCTGCCGATCCTGCTTCGTCCGACCTGTGGTGTCCTGACGCGCCTGATCGAGCGGGTGGGGTGTGGTCACGTCCTCACACCCCGAGGTCACCGCTTCCGGGCGATGGTCAGACCATCGAAGGCGGTCAGGACGACGGTCTCGACGCGATCGTCGGAGACCACCAGGTCGTTGAAGGCGCGCAACGCGACGGTGTTCGCGTCGTCGATCTCGGGATCGGTGATTCGGCCGCTCCACAGGACGTTGTCCGCGAGCAAGAGCCCCCCAGGGCGAACCCGCGGCACCAGCTCGGCCCAGTAGGCGGCATACGCCGGCTTGTCCGCATCGATGAAGACCAGGTCGATGTCCGCCGCCGTGGGCAGTGCCCGCAGGGTGTCCAGGGCCGGCGCTATACGCAGCTCGATCCGGTCATCGAGGCCGGCGGAGGCCCACGCCCGTCGACCGATCTCGGTCCACTCCGCGCTGACGTCGCAACAGAGCAGGGAACCTCCCTCGACCAGACCCCGGGCGATGCACAGGCTCGAGTAGCCGGTGAACGTCCCCACCTCGACGGCCCGGCGGGCGCCGACGAGTCGGGCGAGCAGGGTGAGCAGCTGTCCCTGGTCGTCGCCGATCTGCATCCCGGCCGCGTCCCCGAGCCCGGCCGTCTCCGCCTGGAGGCCCTGGATCACGGGATCGGGACGGCAGGTGCCGTGAGCGACGGCGTAGGAGCGGATCGCGTCGGTCACCGGGAAGCTACGCATCCTCGAACGCTACGCCCCCGGCCAAGGGCGTGCTCCGCGTCCGGAGCCACGGGCCCTCCCGCTACCGTCCTGGGCATGAGCCGACCCACCAGCGCCGTGCGCCTCATCAGGGCCGCCGCGCTCACCGACACCGCGCCCTACGCGTATGCCGCGACGACCGACGCCGGCGCCCGGCTCCTCTTCACGGCGGGAGCCTGCCCCCTCGACGAGTCCGGTGCGACCGTGGCTCCCGGCGACGTCGCGGCCCAGGCCCGGCAGTGCGTGGACAACCTCGTGACCGCTCTCGACGCCGCTGGCGCCACGCTGGGCGACGTCGCCTACACGCGCGTCATCGTGGCGACCACCGTGCGGGAGGACCTCGTGGCGGCGTGGACCGTCGTCCACGACGCCTTCGGCGAGCACGAGGTGCCGAGCACCCTGCACGGCGTCACCGTCCTCGGCTACCCCGACCAGCTCGTGGAGATCGAGGCCGTCGCCGCGCTCAGGTAGCCGGCTCGGCCTCGTGGGTCGTGACGATGTCGTGGGCCGCGGCCCAGGCCGTGATGTCGCGCTTCTCGATGGCCGTGGCCATGAGGTCGGGGAACTGGTCGGGCGTGCAGGCGAAGGCCGGCACCCCGACGGCCGCGAGGGCCGAGGCGTGGTCGGCGTCGAAGCTCGGCCGGCCCGAGTCGCTGAGCGCGAGCAGGGCGACCATCGTCGCGCCGGACGCGACGATCGAGGATGCGCGTCGGACCATCTCCTCGGCGATGCCGCCTTCGTAGAGGTCGCTGATGAGCACGAGGATCGTCTCGCCCGGCTGCTCGATGAGGCCCTCGCAGTAGGCGAGCGCCTGGTTGATGTCGGTGCCTCCGCCGAGCTGCACGCCGAAGAGCACGTCGACGGGGTCGTCGAGCTCGTCGGTGAGGTCGACGACGGCGGTGTCGAAGACGACGAGGCGGGTCTCGACCGACCGGAGCGAGGCGAGGACTGCCCCGAAGACGCTGGAGTAGACGACGGACTCGGCCATCGAGCCGGACTGGTCGATGCAGAGGATGATCCGCCGCTCGACCCGGTGCGCCCGCCGGGCGTGACCCACGAGCCGCTCAGGCACGACGGTGCCGTGCTCGGGCTGGTAGTGCTTGAGGTTGGCCGCGATGGTGCGGTTCCAGTCGATGTCGGACGCCTTGGGGCGCCGGGTGCGCGACGCCCGGTTGAGCGCGCCGGAGACGGCCTGGACCGTCTCGGAGCGGAGCCGCTCCTCGAGCTCGTCGGTGACGACGCGGACGACCGCCCGCGCCGTGGCGCGCGACCGCTCGGGGATGACACGGCCCAGCCCGACGAGCGTCGTGACGAGGTTGACGTCGGGCTGCACGGCCTCCATGAGCTCGGGCTCGAGGAGCAGCTGGGTCAGGCCGAGGCGGTCCATCGCGTCGTGCTGCATGACCTGCACGACCGACGACGGGAAGTAGCCACGGATGTCGCCGAGCCAGCGCGCGACGCGCGGCGCCGACGCCCCCAGACCGCTACGGCGCTCGCCGTCGTAGAGCTCGCGCAGGGCCTCGTCGCGCTTGAGGTCGTCGGGGTCGAGGCTCGCGCCCTCGCCGATGCCGTCGGACTGCTCGCCGCCGAGGACGAGGCGCCAACGGGTGAGCCGATCGCGGTCGGTCATGACGCCACCTCCATCCCGAGCAGTCGGGCGACCGCGGCGAGCGCCGGTGCCGCCCGGTCGAGGTCGAGCGAGTCCGTCGACGACGGGGTCGTACGCGTGCCGCTCGCGAGGTCGCGCAGGTGCGTCCCGATGAGGCGGCGTTCGGCGGGCTGGTAGCGCGAGAACGTCCGGCGCACGAGGGGCAGGAGGTCCTCGAAGGCCTCCTCGGACGCGCCGACGAGCCACTCGTCGATGATCGAGAGCAGGTCGTCGCCGTGGATGAGGAGCAGCGCCTCGCCGGTGAGGAAACCGTCGAGCCAGGCCGCGGCGGCCGGGGCCGGGGTGCCGGGGGAGAGCCGGCGGCTCAGGCGCGCGGCCGCCTCGTCGTGCGTGAGGTGCCCGCCGTCGAGCAGCAGCCGGTTGACGCGTCCGGCGACGGCGCCGTGGATGACCTCGTCGCGACCGACGGTCACGAGCGCCTCGGTCCACGGGTCGCGCAGGTCGTGGCGGTCGACGAGCGCCACACCGCGGTGCGCCGCCTCGACAGCGGTGCGCATGGCGGCCGCGCTGTCGTCGTCGAGGCTCGAGCACGCGGCGCGCAGCCCGACGGACGCACGCACGACGACGGTCTGGAGCACGTGCGCCACGTCGGCGACGTCGACCCCGCGCACGTCGCCGTAGCGGCACGTCCGCGCGAGCGGCTCGACGGTCTCGAGCAGGGCCTGGGTGTCGTGCTGTCGGGCCGTGCGCTCGGCCAGCGCGGCCACGACGGCGCGCAGTCCCTCCGGCAGGTCGGCGAGCAGGCACTCCTCGATGAGCCGCCCGAGGACGCGGAGGTCGGCCGCCTCCCGCGCCTCCTCGGCGATGCGGGACTCGGCGGCGCTGCGGACCGTCGTGCCGTGGAGGCTCGCCTCGATGACGGCGACGGCGAGCTCGGGTGTCCACTCGAGCTCCCAGGCCTCCTTGAAGGTGCCCGTTGTGCGGCCGGCGTCGACCTGCGTGCCCCACGGGACGTCGAGGACCGCGAGTCGGTGCAGCAGCACCGACCGGGCGAGCTGGGACTCGCGGCGGAGGTCGAGCTGCACGACCGTCGAGGTCGCGGACGCCTTGAGCCGCAGCGTCTTCTGCTGCTTCGCGAGGTCGCCGGCCAGCGGCACCATCGGCGTCGACTCGGGCACCCGCCCGAGCAGCTCACCGATGACGAGGGTGCGGTCGACGAGCCGCAGGGGGAGGTCGGAGCCCTCCGTGAGGACCGCCCGGGCCGCATCGGTCAGCTCGGCGAGCCCGACCGACGGCCTGCCCCGCACGGCGGCGAGCGCGCCCGCGAGGCGGGTCGCCTCGACGACCGAGGCGGTCGACGCGTCGAGGTCCTGGTCGCGCAGGGCCCGGGCGACGCGGACGAACCACGACGGCACGACCTCGTCGTCGGGGGTGACGAAGAGGTGGTGGTACCACCCGGGCGAGCGGACCCCCGCGCCGTAGCCACTGGCATACGACAGGCGCTCGGAGCTCCACGGCGCCCACGTGGCGGCGACCTTGATCTTCGGCAGCCTGCTCATGAGCGCGTTGTCACGACTGGCGGGCGGGAAGGAGGCCGGGTCTAGAGCTGGGGCGTGGTAGGCGCCGCAGATGACAGCGATGCGCTCGCGACCGCCCCGCATCTCGGCGCGGATCACCTTGCGCATGAAGGTCTCTCGGCGCGCGTCGTCGTCGACCTCGAGGTCGCCCCGGATCCCCTCCATCGCCTCGCGCAGGTGGGCGAAGTGGGCGAGGGACGAGGTGCGGCGGTGCTCGACGGCGTCCTCCCACCAGCGCTCGGGGTCGTCGTAGCCGGCAGCCGACGCGAGGGCCGAGATGGGGTCGAGGCGACGGCCCGGACGACGCGGAGCGTCCCCGGCGTCGCTGTCGGCGAGGTGGTGCGTCGCGGGCAGGTCGGCGAAGCGGACGTCGACCCCGTGCTCGAGCGCCCACTTCAGCGCGACCCACTCGGGGGAGAAGACGGCGAACGGGTAGAACGCCGCCCGCCTCGGCTCGTCGACGGCGTAGACGAGCCCGGCCACCGGCGGCACGAGGTCGGGGTCGGCGGCGAGCGGGATCAGCGCGTCGAGCTCGGGCGGCCCCTCGATGACGACGACGTCGGGCAGCAGCTCGTCGAGGGCGCGCCCGACGGAGCGTGCGGAGCCCGGGCCGTGGTGCCGTACGCCGAGCACCTCGACGCGGACGTCCAGCCCACGCACGCTCACGGGCTCAGCCGAGCTCGCGGCACGCGCGGTAGAGGTCGGTCCACTCGGTGCGGTCCTTGACGACGGTCTCGAGGTACTCGTGCCAGACGATGCGGTCCTGGACCGGGTCCTTGACGACGGCGCCGACGAGGCCGGCCGCGACGTCGTCGGCCCGGACGATGCCGTCGCCGAAGTGGGCCGCGAGCGACAGCCCGTTGGTCATGACCGAGATGGCCTCAGCCGTCGACAGCGTCGCCGAGGGTGACTTCACGGTGGTGCGCTGGTCGGCGGTCACGCCGGAGCGGAGCTCGCGGAAGATCGTGACGACGCGCTCGATCTCGGCGAGGGACTCGAGCCCGGGCGGCAGCTCGAGCGAGCGGCCCAGGGAGTCGACGCGGGTGCGGACGATCTCGACCTCCTGCGCCAGGGTGTCGGGCAGGGGCAGCACGAGGGTGTTGAAGCGGCGCTTGAGGGCCGACGAGAGGTCGTTGACCCCCTTGTCGCGGTTGTTGGCGGTGGCGATGACGTTGAAGCCCTGCTGCGCCTGCACCTCGGAGTCGAGCTCGGGGATCGGCAGGTGCTTCTCCGACAGGACCGTGATGAGGGCGTCCTGGACGTCGGCCGGGATGCGCGTCAGCTCCTCGATGCGCACGAGGGTGCCGGTCTCCATGGCTCGCATGACCGGGCTCGGCACGAGCGCGCCGCGCGTCGGCCCCTCGGCGAGCAGCCGCGCGTAGTTCCAGCCGTAGCGCAGCGACTCCTCGGGCGTGCCGGCCGTGCCCTGGACGATGAGGGTCGACGAGCCGCTGACGGCGGCCGCGAGGTGCTCGCTGACCCACGTCTTGGCCGTGCCCGGGACGCCGAGGAGCAGCAGGGCCCGGTCGGTGGCGAGGGAGGCGACGGCGACCTCCATGAGCCGTCGTGACCCGAGGTACTTCGGCGTGATCTCGGTGCCGTCGTCGAGCGTGCCGCCGAGGAGATAGGTCGTGACGGCCCACGGTGACAGCCGCCAGCGCGGAGGGCGGGGGCGGTCGTCGGAGGCGGCGAGGGCGGCCAGCTCGGCGGCATGCGCGTCCTCGGCGTGGGCGCGCAGGACCGTGGTGGGAGATGGTGATTCGCTCATCTGAAGGCCTCGGTGATCGATCGCTTGACGGAGTGGAACTGGAGCAGGTTGCGCAGGTTGGTCGTCAGGGTCTGGTCGGCACCGCTGGACTCGAGCCAGCGCTCGACGGCGTCGAGCGCGGCCGGGTGCAGCCCGGCGACGAGGTAGGGCATCGTCGCGACGACGATCGCCGAGCCCTGGGGTGCGGCGCGCAGCCGGGACACGAGCGCGACGCTGTAGTCGGCCGACCACGGGGGCTCGACGGCCGCGATGACGGCGGCCGCGTGGTGCGGCTTGGTGCTCGTGGCGTCGACGCGCCTCAGCACGGCTCGCTCACGCAGCTCGCGCGGGAGGGCGGGCACGAGCGTCGGGTCCCAGCCGCCGTCGAGGAGCGCCGCCGCCCACTCCGGGTCGCGTCGGACTCGCACGGCACGGCGTATGCCGGCCAGCGCGTCCGTCGCCTGCGCGTCGGTGAGGCGCTTGACCGTCGCCACCGGACCGGCGCCGGTCAGCTCGGCCCAGAGCTCGAGCGGGGCGCCGGCGCAGAGCTGCTCGAGCCACCAGCCGCGGGCGGAGCGGCGCGGCGGGGGCTTGCCGAGGCCGTCGYGCACGGCGGCGGGGTCGGGCTCGTCGGGCAGGGTCACCTCGACGGCGCGACCGAGCAGGCCGGCGCGCCGCACGAGCGGTCGCAGCCGTGCGGCCATGCGCGTGGCCCGGGCCGAGCCCGGGAGGGCGTCGAGCAGCTCGGCCGCCAGCTCACGCACGCTCGAGGCCCGGTCGTCGAGAGCGTCCTCGAGGAGCGGCTCGTCGTCGGGGCCGAGGGCGATGCGCAGGGCGTCGAGGTGTGCGCGTCGGTCGCGCGCCGCGTCGGTGGCCCAGGTGGAGCGGACGAGCTCGCGCGCCGCAGCCGGGTCGTGGGCCCGGACACCGGCGAGCACGGTCACCCGGTCGGTCGAGGGCAGGCGGGCCCAGTCGTCGCCCCGCGGCGCGGTGCCGGTCCGGCGCGAGGCGGTGCGGGCCTCGGCGCCCGCGGAGGCGTCGGCGACCCACGACCACTCGTCGCGCAGCCCGGCGAGCCAGCGGCCACGCTCGTCGAGCACCGCGGCCGTCGGGCGCCGCAGCTCGCGCGCCCCGGTGGCGAGCGCGAGCAGCGTMGAGAGCAGGGCGTGCGGCACCCGGCAGCCGGCGTCGTCGGCGGCACCCAGCCAGTGCGCGAGCAGGGCGCTGCGCTGCTGGGCCCCGGCCGGGGGCTGGGTCATGACGAGCTCGAGCAGCTGGACGGCCCGGCGCGGAGCCACGGGACGCCGGTCGTCGGGGGCGGCTTGCGGTGGGTCGGCGTGGTCGAGCCGGCGCCCCGCGCGCAGGGCCGCGCCGCCCAGCGCGGCGGCGTCGAGGAGGGCCTCCTCGCGGGAGGACTCGCCGGAACGTCCCAGGACACCGGCCCGCCCGAGGTCGGGCAGCGGGGGCGCCGGCCGGCGCGCCGTGCCCAGCAGCGCGGCGTTGCCGACGTCGCGCCACCACGTGTCGAGGTCGCTCACAGCCCGACCACCTCGCCGTCGAGCACGACCGTGAGCGGCCGCAGGCGGGTCTCCTCGAGCTCGCCGAAGACGCGCGCCGGTCCGCCGCCGGTCAGGGCGAGCAGCGACCACACGTCGGCGTCGTCGGTCAGGGAGACGCTCGAACCCTCCGCGTCGACGACCCGGTCGACTCCGACGCGCACGTCGGACAGGACGACGGGGATGCGGCGCGCCCACGGGTTGCGGCCCCAGGTCTCGGCCGCCGCCGACCGCGCGTCCTCGAGGGACGCGCCGGACGGCATACGCACGTCGCCGTCGGAGACGGTGGGCTCGTCGACGAAGAGGGCCCGCCGCACGGCGGCACCCGGGTAGCGCGCCAGCGTCGCGTCGAGCCCGGATCCGACGACGCGCGCGACCGGCAGCACCTGGCCCCCGGCCGCGAAGTCGAGCACCTGCACCGTCTCGCCGGTGGCGCTCCCGCGCAGCCACGTGCGCTGCTGCTGGAGGCGGCCGTCGTCGCTGCGGTGCGCGCCGAGGACGAGCCAGCGGTCGGTCACCGCGTCGGCCCGGCGCACCGACTCGGTGCTCGTCGACCAGCCGAGGTAGGCGCGCAGGTCGCCGAGTCGGGCCTCGTCTAGCGACTCGCGTCCGGACCAGGCCCGGGTGGCGGTCCACCAGCGACCGAGCGCGACGAGCAGGCGCTCGGCCCAGTCGGGGCGACCGCTCACGGCGCCGCCGACCGAGCGCACGTCGTCGGCGAGTCCGGGCAGCTGGGCGTCGACGAGGCGCGCGGCCGTGCCGTCCCACCACGCGTAGGACTGGTGCCGTGCGGCTGCCGTGCCGCTGCGCGCGAGGTCGGTGAGCCACCGCGCGAAGTCGTCCATGCCGTCGTCCATGAGGGCGAGCCGCTCCTCGAGGCGCTTTGCCGCGGCTGCGGGGTCGGGGGTCCTCGCCGGGCGGGCGGCGTCCCCGGCGGCCTTCGCCTCGGCCCGGGCCGAGCGCTCGGCGGCCCACTCCTGGGCGAACCCGGCCACCTCGGTCGCCTCGGCGACGGACCCCGACCCGTCGACCCAGAGGAGCAGGAGCGCGAGCCCGTGCTTGCACGGGAGCTTGCGGCTGGGGCACGAGCACCGGAACGCGGGCCCGGTGAGGTCGATGCTCACCTGGTAGGGCGTCTTGCCCGAGCCCTGGCACTTGCCCCAGAGCAACGTCTCGGTGGAGCCGGTGTCGGACCACGGCCCGGGGCGTGCGAGCCTCCGGGCAGCGGCCAGCGACGAGGCGTCGGGAGCCAGACCGGCCACCTGCTGGGAAGTCCATCGCGTCATGACTCGCACATCATGACCGACACCTCCCACACCCGTGGGCGGAGCGCCGTATGCCGTGTCGCCGTTTGCCGTGCCGCCGCGTGCCGGGTCGCGCGCGTGCGGTCAGGCGTCGCCGGTCGAGCTGCGGCTGCGGTCGGCGTCACCCTCGCGGAGGAGCCGCTCCAGATGCGCCATGACGCTGGCGCGCTCGAACCGCCGGTGGCCGCCGGGCGTCCGGGTGGAGGTCAGGAGGCCCACCCGGGCCCAGCGGGTGATGGTGGCCGGAGAGACCCGGAAGATCCGGGCGACCTCGTGCGGAGCCATGAGCTCCCGCGCATTGCCGTCGTGCCCGCGGTCGGACGAGTGTGCTGTCGCCATGGTGCTGCCCCCGTGTCCCCTGTGCGCTGCGTCCCCCGACGCGCGATCGACCACAACATACCCACCTTCGCAGCCGTGAGTCGGCGAAGCGAGGGCCGAAGCGCACCTTCCGGCCGGCCGTTCGCCGGGTGATGATGGCCGGGTGACCGACCTCGCCTCTGCGCACGTCCTCGTCCTCGGCGCCACGGGCGGCCTCGGCAGCGCGATCGCGAGGCGTCTCGTGGCGTCCGGCGCCCGGGTCACCCTGTCCGGTCGGGACGGAGCCCGTCTGGAGGCGCTCGCCGACGAGCTCGGCACCGCCGTCGTGACGGTCGTCGCCGCCGACCTGACGATACCCGACGGACCGGCCTCGGTCGTGCGTGCCGCGAGTGCGGACGCAGCTCTCACGGGGGTCGTCAACGCCGCCGGTGTCGTCGCGTTCGGCCCGGTCGAGGACCTCGACGACGACACCCTCGACGAGGTGCTCCTGCTCGACCTCGTCGCGCCGATCCGCCTCGCCCGTGCCGCCCTCGCGGTCATCCCGGAGGGTGGCTTCCTCGCGCAGGTGAGCGCCGTCGTCGCCGAGAAGGCGATGCCCGGGATGGCGGCCTACAGCGCCGCGAAGGCGGGGCTCACCGCCTTCGACGCGGCTCTCGCGACCGAGCTGCGGCGGCGACGCATCCGGGTCCTCGACGTCCGTCCGCCGCACACCGAGACGGGTCTGGCGACCCGACCGGTCGCCGGCGAGGCGCCGAGGCTGCCGCAGGGGCTCGACCCCGACGCCGTCGCCGAGCGCGTCGTGCGGGCCCTCGCCGACGACGAGCGCGACCTCCCGTCGACGGCCTTCACAGCCTGACGCCGGAGGCCCTGAGCAGATGGGCGAGGTCGGGGGCGAGCTGGCGGGCGTACTGCACCGACGTGTGGAGGTAGTCGCCCTTGAGCACCGTCCCGGTCGTCGTCGTGAAGATGGGGCACCGTCCGTCGACGCAGTACCAGTGGGTCGTGTCGACGAAGACGGCGTGCTGCACCTTCTTCTCGACGTTCCGCGTGCGCGCCCACCACGTCGGGATGCCGGTGACGCACCGTCCCGGCGACCCGCCCGGCCGGTAGCAGTCGAGGAACGCGACGCCCGGCATCGACGGCGCGACGATGACGACGGTGCCGACGCTCCCGCGCACCGCGTCGACGAACGCCTGGTCGGCGGCCAGCCACTCCTTCGCCGAGGCCGTGCCCTTCGCGTGGGACCTGAGGCGGACGGCCCACGAGTACGTCTCGGTCATGATGAGGACCTTCGGCTTCACCTTCCGCACGTAGTCGAGCACCATCTTCCGGTGGTCGACGCAGGGGAGCGCCCACTCGTCCTTGCCGTAGTCGGCGTCGACGCCGTTGACGGCACAGGCGATCTTCGTCATGCCGCGCACCTTGTAGGTCCTGCCGTAGGCCTTCTCGACCGTCGCGAGGAGCGGGAAGCCGATGGAGTCGCCATAGACGATGATCTCGGGCCCGGCGAGGTTGCCGAAGGTGCACGACTCGGGGTCCTCGGCGTCGGTCGCCGTGCAGGCGCTCATCGCGGCGCGCTGGTCGGCGGTCGTCTGCCACTGGTCGGGTGAGGGATTGAGGTCGGCCGGCCACGACCCCGACGCGAGGGCGCCTCGGAGCCCGTCCTGGATGCGGGTTCCGCTGGCGCCCAGTGGGATCGGCGTCCAGCTCGTGGCCGTGGGCGTCGGCGTGGAGGCCGGCATGGAGGTCGGCACGGGGGGCGTCGTCCGGGTCGGTGGGCTGGTCGTCGCGGTGGGCGTCGGCTCGGGGGTCTGCGCCGTCGGAGCGGGCACCTCGCCCTCCGGAGGTGGGACGGCGCCATCGGGGTCGTCGGCCGCGACGACGGTGCCACCCGCGAAGAGGTCGGGTCGGGCCGACGCCGCCCCGCCGACCCCGACGACGAGGAGCACGAGCGCCAGGGCGGCGGCCACCATGCTGCGACGCCGCACGCGTGGCGCGTCGAGGACCGGTCGCTCGACGAGGTGGTGCGAGATGACGGCCAGCGCGAGCGTCGCCGTGAGGACGATCGCCGCGCTCGTCGCCCCCGTGGTCGTCAGCACGACCGGGGCGAGCACGACGAGCGGGAAGTGCCAGAGGTAGAGCCCGTAGGAGATGTCGCCGACGTAGCCGCTCACCGGGTTCGTCAGCAGCACCGCTCGCGGTGCCGGCGCACCGATCCCGGCGACGAGCACGAGCACGGTGCCGACGGCGACCCCGAGCGCCGCCGGCCAGGGGACGCCCGTGTCCGGCGTGGCGAGGACGTATGCCGTCACGACCGTCGCGAGGCCCGCCCACGAGAGTGCGGTGCGGGTTGCGGGAGCCAGCCGGACGGCATACCGGGGCACGGTGGCGAGCGCGGCGCCGAGCGCGAGCTCCCACGCGCGGGTCAGCGTCGAGAAGTAGGCGGTCGTCGGGTCGGAGGAGGTCGAGGCGGCTGCCCAGACGAGGGACGCGACGCCGACGGTCGCAGCGAGGCTGCCGATCGCCACCCGGTGTCGGCGCACACCTCCCGCGACGGCGACGACGAGCACGACGAGCAGCGGCCAGACGAGGTAGAACTGCTCCTCGACCCCGAGTGACCAGTAGTGCAGGAGCGGCGAGGGCGCCGACCCGGTATCGAAGTACGTGTCGGCGCGGGCGGCGTAGTGCCAGTTCGCGGCGAAGAGCATCGCCCACAGGGCATCCGTGTGGATCGAGGCGACCTTGGCACCCGCCCACGCCCACGGCGCGATGGCGACGACGGCGGCGATGACGAGCAGGGCGAGCGGCAGGATCCGTCGAGCCCGACGGATCCAGAAGTCGCGCAACGAGATCCGTCCGGTGCGGTCGCGCTCGCGGACGAGCACCCCGGTGATGACGAAGCCGGACACGACGAAGAAGGCGTCGACTCCGAGGTAGCCGCCGCTCGGCCAGCCGAAGAGGTGGAAGGCGATGACGGCGGTCACGGCCACGGCCCGGAGGCCCTGGATGTCCGCCCTACGCGGTCCCCCCACCGGACCGTCGCTCATGCGGGACAGCATGCACCGCGCGAGCCTCCTGGGAGACGGTAACGCGGGTGCCGATCCGATCGCGGCCGGGCAGGGCGGTCAGGGCGAGCGCCAGGGCGAGCGCGGCGAGCACGACCACCGCGCCCACGACGGCGCGCCAGCCGGGTCCCGACCACGCGTAACCGAGCAGCCAGCCGACGAGGGCGGACCCGCTGTAGTAGGCGACGTTGTAGAGCGCGGTCGCCTGGGCGCGCCCGGTCGTCGCCCGGGCGCCGACCCAGGCGGAGGCCGTCGCGTGGGCGGCGAAGAAGCCGGCCGTGAGGACGAGGAGGCCGACGACGACGACGGGCAGCGCGCCCGACAGCGTGAGCAGGGCGCCGACGGCCATGGTCACGGTGCCCGAGACGAGCACGCGCCGCCGCCCGAGACGCGGCACCCAGCGGCCGGTGAGGCGCGAGCTGACGGTGCCGGCGGCATACGCGGCGAAGATCAGCGACCCGACCGTCGCGGGCAGCGCGAACTCCGGGCCCTCGAGCCGGAAGGCGAGGTAGTTGTAGACCGCGACGAAGCCGCCCATGAGGAGGGCCCCCTGGCCGTAGAGCGCCAGCAGCGCCGGGTCCCGCAGGCTCGTGCGTATGCCGTCCACGACGGTCCGCGCGGTGGCTGCGGTCGTCGGTCGGTAGCCACGCGCCCGCGGCATGAGCCGCAGGAAGACGACCGACGCGACGGCACACACGGCGGCCACCGTGAGCAGGGCCGGGCGCCAGCCGACGACGCCCGCGAGCGGTCCGGCGATGAGCCGCCCGGCTGCACCACCGATCGTCGTGCCGGAGATGTAGGCGGCCGCAGCCGCTGCCGTGTGGCGGGCGTGCACCTCGTCGTGGAGGTAGGTGACGGCGAGCGCGGGCAGCCCACCGAGGGCCATCCCCTCGACGAGGCGCAGGGCGAGCAGGGCCTCGATCCCGGGCGCGAGCGCGACGGCGACGCCGAGCACGGTCGAGGCGACGATGGCCACCTGCATGGCGCGCAGCCGACCGACGCGGTCGGCGATCCACGACCATGGCAGCACCGCGACGGCGACGCCGAGGGTCGCGAGCGAGACCGACAGGGCCGCGTCGGCGGGGCTGACCTCGAGGCCGCGCGCGAGGGTGGGCAGCAGCCCCTGCGGTGAGTAGAGCTGCGCGAACGTCGCGATGCCGGCGGCGCCGAGCCCGACGAGGATGCGGCGGTACTCGCGGCTCGCGGGGAGGTGTCCGGCCCAGGTCATGCGCTCGACGCTAGGTCGGTCAGGTCGTGCGCACCAATGCATACCAAAGGCGCGACTCATACGATCAGAGCATGAGACCTGCCGAGTTCCGGGCTGTCGTGCGGCTGCTGCCCGTCTTCGTCGTCGTCGCGGAGGTCGGCCAGGTGACGACCGCGGCCGCCGTTCTCGGCATGCCCCAGCCGACCGTCAGCCGGGCCCTGGCCCGCCTCGGGGACCTGCTCGGCACCCCCGTCGTCGAGCGGGACGGGCGCGGGATCGCCCTGACGGCGGCCGGACGGGCGCTGCTGCCCTTCGCGCAGGAGGGGGTGGGTGCACTCGAGCGCGGTGTCGACGTCGTGACCGGGTCGAGCGTCGTCGGGCACGGCACGGTCGGTCTGTCGTTCCAGACCCTGCTCGGGGAGGCCGTCGTGCCGGCCCTCATCCGCCGTTTCCGCGACCGCTTCCCGGGGGTGCGGTTCGAGCTGGCCCAGGGCTCACGGCAGAAGGCCCTCGACGACTTCGAGGCCGGCCGCTGCTCCGTCGCGCTCGTCGCGTCGCCACCGTCACTGCCCGGTGCGTCGACCACGGTGCTCTACGACGAGCCCCTCGTCGTCGCCGTACACCGGTCGCACCCGGCCGCCGGGGCTGGCTCGGTCTCCGTCGAGCGTCTGGCCGCCGACGGGGGCGACGAGCTCATCGTCCTCAAGACCGGCTTCGGCCTGCGTGGCCGCGTCGAGGAGATCTACGCCGACGCCGGGGTGCCGCTGCGCGTGGCCTTCGAGGCCGAGGATGTCCACACCGCAAGGGGACTCGTCGGTGCAGGGCTCGGCGTCGCCATCCTCCCGGACTTCGCCCCGGAGGGCGACGTGGTCCCTGTCCGGCTCGACCACCCGCAGGCGCAACGGACCATCGGCGCGATGGTGCGCAACCCCGCGCACGACCCGACGATCGCGGCCTTCGAGGAGTTCGTGGGCCGGTCGGGGCGGCCGGTGGCGCTCGCCGCGCTCAGCCGGCCATCCTGACCACGATGGTGATGAGCCCGGCGACGAGGAGGGCGGCGGCGGCGATGCCCGCGAAGACGAGCCCGATGCGCTGGTCGCGCCCCGTGCGACCGGGTCCGTCCACGGCCTCCGACCCGACCTGGTCGACGAGGTGCTGCGGGCCGTTCGGTCCTGCGTTCATGGGAGCTCCATCGGTCGGGTCCTGCGGGTCACGGTGCCTGGGCACGGCAAACGAGCCTATCGCCGAACAGGTCACGCGCGCGGTGGGCAGGCCGGCCTGTCGTCAGACAGCCGTGGACTCGTCGATCTGCGTGGAGGACTTGCCGAGGGCCTCGTGGAGGGTGCGGGCGCCGCGGACGGGATCGCCGTCCAGGCGGGTCGCGTGGCACAGCTGGGCGACCTCGTCGGTGGCGCCAGCCGCGGCGAGGTGTACCGGTGTGGACGTGGCGACGCGGCGCAGCGCCGGCGCGTGGGCGGCGAAGGCGGTGGCCCGGCGTGCCGCGACGACGACGACCTCGGGCTGGAGCGTCCGGCAGGTGAGGGCGAGCTCGGCGGAGGGCGTGTCGGCACCGAGGTAGCAGGTGCGCCAGCCGAGGCGAGAGAGCACGATCGAGGTGGCCATGAGCCCGAACTCGTGCTGCTCGCCGGGCATGCAGGCGAGCACGGCGAGGGGGCCCTCGGGTCGTTCGTCGGCCCCCATGAGAACCGAGAGCCGCGAGCGCAGGACGTTGCTCGCGAAGTGCTCCTGGGCCACGCCGATCGACCCGGCCGACCACCGTTCACCGAGCTCGTGGAGGTAGGGGAGCACGACGAGCGAGAGGGCGTCCTCGACGCCGAGCTCGTCGAAGACCTGGGTCAGGGTGCGGTGCCCGCCGGTCTCGTCGAACGCCTCGAGCGTCTGCTCGAGGTGGTTCATCCACTCGCGGGGCGTGGTGCGGCGCGGCGTCGGCATGGCGGGATCCTCGCGGGTGGGACGGGGACCCGGGACGTCACCCGGGTCCGAACTGACGCAACGTACCCAGTGGGGCCGTCCTCCCCACCAGCCGTGACCGAATCGTGGCCCGGCGTGCCGGACCACCCCTGCGAGCAGGCTCGACGGGTGGCGCTAGAGGTCGCTCATCATCGAGACGGAGCACGACCCGGCCCGCGTGGGCACGTGGTGCGGCGCCGACACCGAGGGCAGGCGCACGTCGGCGAGCGATGTCGTGACGACAGGGGCGGCCGGGGCCACCGTCCGGGGTGCGGCGACGGCCGACGATCCGGCCAGGGCCGTGAGGGCGACGAGTGCCGAGCCCGCGACGGCGGTCAGGGCGCTGCGACGGGTCAACCTGCTGCGGCGCGTGTCCATCTGTCCAGTGTGCGCCCGTCCGGCCGCCGGGTCCATGGGGACCCGACGGCATACGTCCTCGTCATCGGGCCGGGAGGCGGGTGACCCAGAAGGGGGCCGTGTCGGGTGAGGGGATCCCGAAGCGGGCGTTGACGACCCACAGCGAGCCGAGCGCGGCCGTGGCGGTCGACGGCACGTCGAGCCCGGCGTCGGTGAGCGTGGCGACCCACCGACCGCGCAGCTCGCCGGCGTGGGTCCGGAGTCGCACGACGCTGACGTCCTGAGGGCCGCTCCCGCGCACGTTGTAGAGGGTCCGGCCCACGAGCTCCAGCCCGTCGCCGCTCGTGATCGGCGGTCCACCGGTGACGGCGATCCGGCGGGCGACGCCGGAAGCCGGGTCGACCTGCCAGAGGCCACCCACGCGGCTGTGGTTCAGGAGGATGGGCCCGTGGGGCAGAGTGCGGATCCCGTTGGCGTTGAAGGTGTTCGGAGGACTGGTCGGCCAGTCGCCGATGAGGTTCACGAACTCGGCCGGGGCCCCGGACGGGCGGCCGTGGCGGGTGAGTCGCACGATCGTGAGGCGGTCGACGTTCGAGTCGGTGGCCCACACGGCGCGACGGGTGACGACGAGGTCGTTGAGGAAGCCCGCCCCGGGGACCACGGTGTCGCCGACGACGGCTCCCGACCGGGCGTCCACGGCCCAGACGTGTCCGACGGCGCCGAGCGAGCCCACGGCCCAGACGAGCCCGGTGCGGGCGTCGAAGTAGAGGCCGCGCAGCGACCGTCCGGCCTCGGGGGCGAGAAGGGTGCGGACGGCTCCGGTGCGGAGGGAGCCCGTGACGATGCGGCCGTCGGCGACGGAGCCGACGTAGAAGGTCGGTCCCGGCCCGGACGTGATGCCCTCAGGGCGGGTCCCGATCGGTAGGTCGATGCGCGAGGGGAGGTGGCCGCGGCCACGGCCCTGCTCGGCGGAGGCGACGGGAGCGGTCAGGGCGGTGACGGCGACGGCAGCAGCCGAGCCGAGGACGAGGCGACGCGAGGGAGTGCCATGGTGCACGGCGTTGTGGTTGTCCATCCTCCATGGTGAGCGGACGACCGACCCGAAATCGAGGGGCGGCCGGTGAACCTTTGACCCGGGTGTGTCGTTGCACCCGGGCCGCCGCCCCGGAAGCAGCACGTATGCCGCCTGGCCCGGCCAGGCGGCATACGTTCGTCCGCGTCCGGAGGGACGCGGTCAGCAGCGGAGGTCAGCGGAAGAGGTCGAGCTTCCCGTGCTTCTCGGCCAGCAGGTAGTAGACGGTGACGCGGTTCTTCGTGCGGTCGCCCTTGAGCGTCTGCCCGACCTCTGCCAGGGAGGCGTCGAGATCGGCGTCGGAGTCGGTGAGGCCGAGCTTCTTCTTCATGAATCCGTCACGCACGCGGTCGGTCTCGCTCTTGTCGCTGAACGACACCAGTGCCGAGTCGCGCTTCTGCAGCGCGATGCCGCAGTGCCGGACAACGCCCTTGATCGCGGCGTCGTCGGCGTCGGGGGAGTACTTCTTGACGTCAGCTGCCCAGTCTTCTGCCATGTGCCGTGCCCCTCTTCGTCGAATGGCGTGAACACCGCAGACGCTAGACCTGAAACCGCTGCCGGAGAAGGGTCCTCGCTGGGAAGTTCCGGGGAGAACCGTCCGCTCGTCAGGCGGTGAGCATCGCCCAGGTGCGGGCGCCCACGACACCGTCGGCGGTGAGGCCCCGGGACTGCTGGAACGCCTGCGTCTTCGTCGCGGTCATCGCGCCGAAGACGCCGTCGGCCGTGAGGGTGTAGCCCCGGTGGGTCAGCAGCTTCTGCGCGGCGACGACGGCCTGGCCGCTCGAGCCGCGCTTGACGGAGACGACGAGCGCCGACCACGTCTTCGGTCCGACGACGCCGTCGGCCGTGAGGCCCTTGGAGCGCTGGAACGAGATGACGCGGCTCTGGGTCGTCGGTCCGAACGAGCCGTCGACGGTGAGGCTGAACCCGCGCTGGCGCAGGAGGTGCTGGATGGCCGTGACGCGGAAGCCGCTCGCCCCTCGGTCGACCGTGGTCCAGGCGATCGGGGCGGGCGTCGGGGTGCCGCCACCGCCGCCGATCCGCCGGGCGAGGGCCGCGAGGCGAGCATCCCCGGGGCGGACGTTGATCTCGAAGTGCATCTCGTCCTTGCGGCCCGAGTAGTCGCCGCCCCAGCGCACGACTCCGTTGCAGGAGTTCAGGATCGAGCGGATGTGCGATCGCTGCGTCGCCGTGAAGGTGCCCGACCTGCCGAGCGGGTGGCGCGGGGCGTTGAGGTCGATGGCCGTGCCGCTCGAGTGGTTCGACAGGGTGGTGCTGCCCGAGATCGGACGGTAGCTGTGGCCCCAGCACCAGCCCTTGACGAGCCCCTCGACCTCGCTGTTGAAGCGGCGGGCGACGTAGCCGAGGACGACGTGTGCGTCACCACGGCGGACGCCGGCCGGGAAGGTCGCGGCGCCGACGGCCAGGGTGGCGAGCGGGACGGTCGACGACGAGCCGGCGGGCCAGCCGTTCTGGGACGTGGCGGCCTGGGCGGCGGTGGCCGTGGCCGCGACGAGTCCGCCGCCGATGAGGAGGCCGCCCGCGCCGCGGATCAGTGTGCGGCGCCCGACGGCGGGACTGGTGGTTTCGTGGAGCTCACACATGACTACCCCTGAGCGTGTGTCGGTGGCGTGGACGCGGGCGCGTCCGCAGCGCCGACGCTAGGGGCGAGCGGCGTTGCGGTACATGGGGAGAACTCCCCGACCGGAGGCCACGAGGGCGTCGCCCAGGGCGGTGCGCCAGTAGAGCACCTCGCGTCCCGACCGTCGGCGCAGCACGGTGCCCGAGGCGAGCAGCACCTTGAGGTGGTCGCCGACCGAGCCCAGCGGCATCCCCGTGCGGCCCACGAGCGCGCTCGTGCTCGACGGGCCGTCGAGGGCGCGCAGCAGCCGTGCGCGAGCGCTGCCGACGAGGCGCTCGAGCCCGTCGTCTGCCTGGCCGTCGACCTCGGCGAGGGCTCCGGTCACGGGGTAGTAGATGGCGTAGCGACGGGGGAGGTCCCAGCCGACCCACGTGGCGGTCCCGTGGGCGGGCACGAAATAGAGGTCGGCGTCGTCGTCGAGGACGCGCGAGGGCAGGTCGTAGCGGTTGATCCGGAGCTGGCCGTCGCCGAGCCACTCGCGGTCGCGGCCGAGGTCGCGCAGCACGGCGGCCCAGCCGTGGGTCGCGAGGCGCGCCGTCCGCGACACGATGTCGGCACGCAGGATGCGCTCGCGGCGGCCCCAGTCGCTGGCGAGAGCGTGCGTCCACACCCACTCGAGCAGCTGGGCCGCCTGCTCGGCCGTGCCCGGTCGGCTGAGGATGCGGGGCAGCGACGCCTCGGGGGTGCTCTCGCGCAGGTAGGCGCGAACTCGCTTGTCCCCCAAGGCTCGCACGTCATCGACCTCGTCGGCGAAGCTGCGTCCCGGACCGTCGGGCGGGAGTGCGAGCCAGTCGGAGATCCATCCCGTGCGCCAGCTGTGGTCGAGGACGGCACGCCGCACGGGGTGCTCTGCGAGCATCGCCTCGAACGACTCGCGGTGCGCGGCGGCGAAGGCCCGCCCCGCGGCGTCGCTGGGCCGCACGAGGTCGTTGAGGGCGGCGACCGTCTCGATGCGCGGGGACACCACGAAGCGGCTCCGCGCCAGCAGGTCGGCCGAGATCCGCCATGTCCCCATGTTTCGCCTCCCTCCGAAAGATTAGCGCCTCGAGCCGCGAGTCGTCAGGGTGGAGCGAGTGAAGACCTACCGCCAGCTGTTCGCCATCCGTGAGTTCCGGGTCCTCTTCCTCGTCCAGTGCATCAACATCGGGGCGTATGCCGTCGCGTCCCTCGCGCTCGGCACCATCACGTTCGCGGCCACGGGGTCGCCGGTCCTGACGGCCCTCGCGATGTTCGGCGCGCCGCTCATGCGCATCGTCGGCCAGACCCTCTTCGGCTCCGGCTCCGACCTCGTCCGTCCGCGCACCGCGTTGGTCCTCGTCTTCACGACGACGATGGTGAGCGACCTGCTCCAGGCGATCCCGGGGCTCGGGTGGGGTTGGCGCTTCGCGCTGCTCGCCGTCGGCCCGCTCATCACCTCGGCGCTCGGCGGCAGCATGATGGCGCTCGTCTCCGACATCCTCCCGCCCGACGGCTTCATCCTCGGCCGGGCGACGATGAACATCGCGGTCGGCGGCATGCAGATCGTCGGCTACGGCATCGGCGGTCTGCTCCTCATCACCTTCACGACGACCGAGCTCTTCCTCGGCTCGGGTGTGGCGCTCCTCGTCGCGGTCGTGCTCCTACGTCTCGGCCTCGCGGACCACCCGCCGCGGCACGCGGCCACCTCTCTCGTGCGCCGCACCCGCGAGGTCAACCGCGCCCTGCTCGGGTCGCGCGTCATCCGTCCGCTCTACCTGACGTTGTGGGTGCCCAACGGGCTCATCGTCGGGTGCGAGGCACTCTTCGTGCCGTTCGCGGGCGAGCGCGCGGGCTACCTCTTCGCCGTCACCGCGGCGGGGATGCTGCTCGGCGACGTCGTCGTCGGGCGCTTCCTCGCCGTGGCCGTGCGCGACCGGCTCATCGGCCCGCTGCGGCTCCTGCTCGCGATCCCCTACCTCGCCTTCTTCGCCGTCCCGTCGCTTCCGTATGCCGCTGCGCTGGCCTTCGTGGCGTCCGTGGGCTACTCGGCGAGCCTGCCCCTGCAGGAGCGGCTGGTGACGCACACCGACGCGCAGGCGCGAGGCCAGGTCTTCGGGCTGCAGGGCACGGGCCTCATGGTGGGCCAGGCCCTCGGGGCGCTGCTCGGGGGCGTCGTCGCGACCGCGCTGGGGATGGGGCCGGTCGCGGCCGCGCAGGCGATGGGCGTCATGGCCGTCGCCTCGGTGGTCGTCTCGGTCGCCCTCACCCCCGGTCTGCGCCGGTCGCGACCCGGGGTCGCCGTGCGCGAGGGCGCGCCGGCCTGACCGCCTTCATCCGGTCACCAGCCCACGTCGTCGCGCGATGGCGGCCGCCTCGGTGCGACCGGAGGCGCCGAGCTTGGCCAGGAGGTTGGAGACGTGGACGCTCACGGTCTTGGTGCTGATGTAGAGCTGCTTGCCGATCTGACCGTTGGTCAGGCCCTGCGCCAGCAGCGCGAGCACCTCGAGCTCGCGCGGGGTGAGGTCGACCGTCACGCCGCCGGGGCGCACCGCGTCGAGCTCGGCGAGGAGCGGCTTGGCCTCGAGCCTGACGGCCTCCTCGCGGGCCAGTTCGGCGACCGTGCGGGACTCGACGTCCTCGCCCGCGGCCCGCAGGGCCTCGGCGAGCCGCGCCCGCGAGCGGGCGGTCTCGAAGACGTGGCCGTAGCGCTCGAAGGCCGCGACGCTCTCGCGCCACGCCTCGACGAGCTCGGTCACGGGCGGCGGCTCCTCGACCCCGGCGACCCGCTGCAGCCGCAGCACCTCGGCCTCGAGCCGTGCGGTCCACGCCCACGTCTCGCGGCTCGTGTCCTCGAGCGACTCGGCGGCGGCACGCTCGAACTTCGGGCGGCTCGCCTTCTCGACGGCGGGCCGGAGCTCACTGATGCGGCGGCCGCGATCGGCGAGCTCCTCGACGACGGCGACGGCTCGGGCCCGGAGCGCCGGGTCGCTCCGCGGCACGAGCGCTGCAGCCTGCCCGGCCACGAGCGCGGCGAGCCGCACGACGGCGTGGTACTCGCCCCAGGTGGCGTCGAGGACGCGGACGGCCTCCTCGGTGAGGTCGAGCATCCCTCCGAGGTCGCCCGTCTGGCCGAGCACGTCGACGGCGGGCATGGTCGTCAGCACGACGCACAGGCCGTCGACGGGCCACCACTCCCGCATCGCCCCGATGAGGTCGGGGTCGACGGGGTCTCCGCGACCGGCCTGCACGAGCAGGGCGGCGCCGGTGAAGATCGTGCGCCCCGGCTGTGGGGCCGGTCGCCCTGCGAGGTCGAGGCGTCGAGCCGCGCCGTCCCAGTCGCCGAGCTCGTAGGCCGTGAGTCCGCCGAGCAGGCGGCACTCCTGCCCCCAGGGTGCCCACTCTCGGTGCATCCGCCGGGCGACGGCGGCCCCGCGGTCGTAGAGCTCGAGCGACCCGGGAAGGTCGCCGCGGCGGTGCGCGAGGGACGCGAGCTGGTGCAGGGCGCGCAGGAGGAGAGGGTCGTCGGGGTCGATGTCGGCGACGATCGAGCGAAGGTGCGTCTCGACCGAGTCGAGGTCCTCCTGGGCCTCGAGGATGYGAGCCATGATGGTGCGCACCTCGGCGAGCGCGCCGCCGAGTCCGAGACGCTCGGCGAGCAGCGACACCTCGTTGCCGACGACGGCCGCCTCGACGAACGAGCCGTTGTCGACGAGCGCCTGCACCCGGGCGACGAGCACCCGGACCCGGCGTTCGTCGGCCTCCTCGCCGATGAGCGACAGGGCCTCGTCGGTCAGGGCGATGGAGTCGATCGGCAGGTCGAGGATGCGCGAGCGGATGACGAGCGTCGAGAGCAGGTCGGCGCGCGCGCCCGGGTCCTGGGCGGTGCCGGGATGGTCCAGCCGGTCGCGCAGCAGGTCCATGGCTCGGATCGGCTCGCCGGCGACCATCGCCGCGCGCGAGGCCCGGAGGGTCACCTCGTCGCGCTCGGGGTCGTCCTCGTCGAGCCACGTGAGGGCGCGCTCGAGGAGCAGCAGCGCCTCCTGCGGACCGCCGACGGCCATGGCGGCCTCGGCCGCGGCTCGACTCGCGCGGACCGCCGTCGGCAGGTCGCCCACGGCGGCGGCGTGGCGGGCCAGCTCGGACGCGGGGGCGAGCTCGGGACGCTCGGCCAGCACGGCGGCATACGCCCGGTGGAGCCGGAGGCGCTCGCCGGGCAGGAGGCTGTCGGCCACGGCCTCACCGAGGAGGGCGTGGCGGAAGGTGTAGGCCGGCGGCCAACGGGCCTCGAGGACGTGGTGCTCCACCGCGGCGGCCAGCGCGGCCTCGAGCGTCTCGTCGGGGAGGTCGACGACGCGGGAGAGGAGGTCGTGGCCGATGAACTGCCCGCCCTTGAGGGCGATGGCCCGGAGCACGCGCTGGGCGGTGTCGTCGAGCTGCTCGACGCGGGCGCGGAGCACGCGGCTCAGGCCGCCGGTCAGGCCCTGGCCGGCCGCGGCGCTCGCGACGAGCTCCTCGGCGAAGAACGGGTTGCCCTCGGAGCGGCGGGCGATCTCGGCGTTCGTCGCGGCGTCGGTGGGGGCGCCCTCGATGCCGGAGACGAGCTCTCGCACGGCGTCGTCGGGGAGCGGGGCGAGCTCGACGTGCTCGAGACCCGCGATGCGCGCCCACACGGCGAGCGTCTCGTGCAGGGGGTGGCGGCGGTAGAGGTCGTCGGAGCGGTAGGTCACGACGAGGCCGACCGCGTGCGTGAAGCCACGGGTCAGCAGGAGGGTGATGAGGTCGCGCGAGGAGTGGTCGGCCCAGTGGACGTCCTCGACGACGAGGAGGGACGGCTGGGCGTCGCCGAGCGCGGACAGCAGGGCGTGCACGGCCTCGGCGACCTGGCCGGGGTCGGTGCTGCGTCCGGAACGGTCCCGGTCGGGTGCGTCGGCGCGCCCGGGCAGCAGGTGGCCGAGGCTCGGGTGGGTCTCGAGCACCCGTTCGACGACGTCGGGATGGCCTGCGTCGATGGTGCCGACGAGCTCGACGAAGGGGAGGTAGGCGAGGCTGCTGCCCGCCTGGCCGACACAGTGACCGACGGCGGTGAACCAGTCGGACGCGGTGGCCTCGGCGACGAGGTGCCCCACGATGCGGGACTTGCCGATGCCGGCGTCGCCGGACAGCACGACGACGCCACCGGGCCGGGCACCCGGGGTGGGGCGCAGTCCGATGGCGTCGGCGAGACGGAACAGGTCGGTGTCCCGCCCGATGAGGGGGCCCGTGCTGAGCGGCATACGCGGAATCATCGCGTACTCCGCCGACAGGAGCGGGACGGTCGGCGACACGGGTCGCGTCGCCGTCGTCACCGCGCGCGGCCCGGGTTGTTCTCCTCTCGGGAGACCCGCGCCATGGTGCGGCGCATGATCTCGAGCGACGAGTCGCGGCGGACGCGACGACGCTGCGGGTAGCGGGACTCGATCTCGACCTGGACGGTGCGGAAGTCGATGTACTGAGTGGTCATGGTCTTTCCTCTGCTCGTGCCGTTCTGGACTTCTCCAGACTCGGTTGCTGAGGTAGACCCCCACATCGGACGACCGCCCTATCCCTGCCCGCCGACTACCTCAGATCCGATGGCGTATGCCGTGTGGACCCGTCTGAGGTAGGCACCCGGTGGAGCTTCAGGCGGGCGGGAAGGCGGCCGCCAGCCGATCGCGCACGGCTGCGACGTCCACGGTCGCGAGCGGCGCTGTGTCGCGGGTGGACGGCGTCGCGGTGACGAGCTGCAGGAGGCGCTTGGACCACAGCACGTGAACTCCGCGCGTCGTGAAGGCACCGCCGATGAGCGGCCAGTCGGCAGCGACGAAGCACAGCACGCCCGTCACGGGGACGGTCGGGTCGTCGACGGACGTGCGGACGAGGTCGACCTGCCCCAGCACCCCGTCGACGAGCTTCGTGCAGTCACGTCCACCGACGACGAGCTTCTCTGTGCGTTGGCGGAAGAGCCCGCCCTCGACGCGGAGGGCGGGCCTGCCCTGGTACTTCTTCGCGTCGACGACGAAGATGCCGTGGCGCGAGACGACGACGTGGTCGATGTTGGCCCGCGTCCTCGGAATGCGCCGGTCGTGCAGCACGGCGAGGTCGTCACCCACGAGGGCGTCGAGACGGCCGCCCACGAACTGCTCGCCCTCCGCGCCGGTGTCCCAGGCCCGGGTGCTCTGCGGCTCCTCGGTGATGGCGAGGAGGAATCCGCCGATGCGCGGGTGGCGCTCGCGAACGCGGCGCTCCCGGGCGTCGCGCCGTCGTTCGAACTCGCGCCGCGCCGACCCGCCGGCCGGGCCGCTGGTTTCCCGGGCCGGCTCGGGCTGGAGGGACGGCTGGGCCTGTCGTTCCTCGGGGACGACGGCCACGCCGACGTCGTCGCACTCCGGGGCGACCGTCGTGGCCGACTCACCCGGGCACTCGAGGCAGCGCACGGTCCGGCTCGACCGTTCGTAGACGGCGCGCGTCCCTGCTGGGAGCGCGGCGGCGCACCGTCGGCACGTGCCGGCATACCGAAGCCTCATGCGTTTGTCGTCGCCGACGTCGGCGACCTCCCCCGTGCTCACGCAGCAGAGGTTAGGTCGAGCCGTTCCGTCGCGCAGGCCAACGAGCGAATCGGGCGTTCAGCCGAGGAGGAGGGTGGTGGCGATGGTGAACATGACGACGGCGATCGCGACGTCGAGGACGCGCCACGTGGCTGGCCGCGCGAAGAGCGGCGCGAGCAGGCGCGCGCCGTAGCCGAGCGAGGTGAACCACACGACGCTGGCGAGCGCGGCCCCACCGGCGAACCACCACCGTCCGTCCGGACCGTGCTGGTTGGCGAGCGACCCGACGAGCAGCACGGTGTCGAGGTAGACGTGCGGGTTGAGCCAGGTGAGCGCGAGGACCGTCGCGAGCACGCCTCTGCGCGACCGCTGGATGGCGCCGGCTTCGAGGCCCTTGGGGTGGCGCGCGTTGCGCAGGCACAGCAGGCCGTAGCCGACGAGGTATGCCGCCCCGACCCACCGCACGACCGTCAGCAGTCCCGGGTGGGCCGTGACCAGACCGCCCACGCCGAGCACGCCGGCGAGGACGAGGACGGCGTCGCTCACGGCGCAGACGGCGACGACGAGCCCGACGTGGTGACGCGCGAGGCCGGTACGGAGCACGTAGGCGTTCTGCGCGCCGATGGCCACGATGAGCGAGGCCATCGTGAGGAAGCCGGGCACGAGGGAGGTCACGCCCTCGACCGTAGAGGGATCGCGACCTTCAGTGAAGCGAAGGTTTCTTCACCATCATTAGCATGGCTTCATGCGGCTCCAGCCCGAGCACCTCGCGACCCTGCTCGCCATCATCGACACCGGCACCTTCGACGCGGCGGCCCGACGGCTCCACGTGACACCGTCGGCCGTGAGCCAGCGGGTCAAGGCGCTCGAGGCCGAGGTCGGTCAGGTCGTCGTCGTGCGCAGCACCCCGTGTCGCGCCACGAGCGCGGGCGAGGCGCTCGTCCGGCTCGCCCGGCAGCAGGGACTGCTCGAGTCGGAGGCGCTTGCCGGGCTTGTCGCCGACGGCCGGTCCCGGGTCGACCTGCCTATCGTCGTCAACGCGGACTCGATGTCGACGTGGTTCGGTGCGGTGCTGACCGAGGCTGCCGCCTGGGACGACGTCGTGCTGCGCCTGAGGGTCGAGGACCAGGACCACTCGGCTCGGCTGCTCCGGTCGGGTGAGGTGCTCGGCGCCGTGACGTCCGACCCGACGCCGGTCCAGGGCTGCTCGACCGAGCCTCTCGTCACGATGCGCTACCTGCCGGCGGCGGCGCCGCCGCTCGTGGACCGATATCGGGTCGGCCGTGGGATCGACTGGGCCGCAATGCCGCTCGTGCGTTTCAACGACAAGGACGACATCCAGCAGCGCATCCTCGACCGGCGCGGCGTGGACGTCGCGCCGCCGACGCACGAGGTGCCCGACGGGGGTGGCTTCGTGACGGCGGTCCGCTCCGGGCTCGGCTGGGGTGCGCTCCTGACAACTCAGCTCGGGCCGTTGCTCGACGCTGGTGAGCTCGTGCGACTCGGGTCGCGCGACCACGTCGACGTCCAGCTCTACTGGCAGCGGTGGAGGCTGCCCTCGGCGCACCTCGACCGGCTGAGCGACACGGTCCGACGCGAGTCGGCGCGTGGCGGGATCCATCCGGATGTCGGCAGTCACCCGCAAGGGGTGAGCCGCGGCGACCAAGGCCGCTCGATAGTGGAGTGATCGACCCGTCGACGGGAGCGAGCCGAGGATGAGGGTACGACCAGAACGCCTGAACGCGGCGATCGCCTGGCTCTTCATGGCCGGCTCTGCGTGCTTCGTGCTGGGCTCGTTGCCTGCCTACCTGAATGCCGTCGGCGGATGGGTCGATGGCGTCACCTACGTCGTCGGCTCGGTCTTCTTCACCAGCGCTTCGTCCTGCCAGCTCGTGCAGGCGCAGAACCCCTCGACGACCGCCGTCGACGAGGTCACCCAGCACCAGCCGGTCCAGGCCCGTCTGTGGTGCTGGCTGCCGCACGAACTCAACTGGCTGGCCGCGGCCGTGCAGCTCCCCGGCACGCTGTTCTTCAACGTCAGCACCGTCGCCGCCGTGACCCACAACGCGACGGCCGCCGAGTCCGATCGCTACGTGTGGCGGCCCGACCTCTACGGGTCGGTGCTCTTCCTCGTGGCGAGCGCCTGCGCCGTGCTCGCGGTCTCGAGCCGCTTCCTCAGCGTCCAGCCCCGGTCGTTCCCGTGGCGGATCGCCTGGCTCAACATGCTCGGCTCGGTGTTCTTCATGGCCTCCGCGATCGCCAGCTACGTCGTGCCGAGCACGGACCAGGTGCTGAGCACGCGGATCGCCGTGGCCGGGACCTTCTGGGGCGCCGTGTGCTTCCTCGTCGGCGCCGCACTCCTGCTCCCGGCCTGGCGTCGTGCCGTCGCGACCGCCACGCCCGCGAGTCCCTAGACACCACCCCTCCGTCCGACTCAAGGAGAAGCGCATGTCCACACCGTCCGAGATCAACGCCATAGCAGCGCTCTACGGCAACCGCTTCGTGACCGAGGAGGTGCCCAGCCGCGAGTTCCCGGTCACCGGGATGAGTGCAGTGGACGCGATGCGCCTCGTCGCCGAGGACCTCGCCCTCGAAGGAGATCCGGGGCGCAACCTCGCGACCTTCGTCACCACGTGGATGGAGCCCGAGGCGCAGCAGATCATCGCGGAGAACCTGCACCGCAACTTCATCGACCACGCTGAGTACCCGCGCACGGCCGAGATCGAGCAGCGCTGCATCCGGATGCTCGCCGACCTGTTCCACGCCCCGGGCGAGACCACCGGGGCACGCACCCAGGGCTCGTCCGAGGCGATCATGCTCGGCGGTCTGTCGCTGAAGTGGAACTGGCGCACCCGTCGCCAGGCCGCGGGCGGCTCGACGGAGCGTCCGAACCTGGTCTTCGGCGGCGACGTGCACGTCGTGTGGGAGAAGTTCTGTCGCTACTTCGACGTCGAGGCGCGGATCGTCCCGCTTCAGCCCGGGAAGTACACCATCGGCCCGGAGGACGTCGCGCCGCACGTGGACGAGAACACCATCGGAGTCGCGGCCGTCCTCGGCACCACCTTCACCGGCCACAAGGACGACATCGTCGGCATCAACGACCTCCTCGTGCAGATGAAGCGAGAGCGTGACCTCGACGTGCCGCTTCATGTCGACGGGGCCAGTGGTGGCTTCGTGTGGCCGTTCCTCTACCCCGACTCGCCGTGGGACTTCCGGCTCGAGCAGGTGCGCTCGATCAACGTCTCGGGTCACAAGTTCGGCCTGGTCTATCCGGGCATCGGCTGGCTGATCTTCCGGGAGGTCGCAGACCTGGCGCCCGACCTGGTCTTCAAGGAGAACTACCTCGGCAAGACCGACTCGACCTTCACCCTGAACTTCTCGACGGGGTCGGCGATGGTCCTGGCGCAGTACTACAACCTCGTGCGCTACGGACGTGAGGGCTACACCTACATCATGCGCAACATGCAGGCGAATGCTCGGATGCTCGGCGACAAGCTCGAGGCGATGGGGCGCTTCGAGCTGATCGGCCGGGAGGAGGAGCAGCTCCCGCTCGTCGCCTTCATGCTGTCCGGTGACCACGGGTACGACGAGTTCGACATGGCCTGGCAGCTGTCTGCCGAGCGCGGTTGGATGGTGCCCGCCTACACGCTGCCGCCCGACGCCCAGGACGTCACCATCATGCGCGCGCTGGTCAAGGAGACGATGAGCCGCGAGCACGTCGACACGCTGGCCCGCGACATCGAGGAGGCCTGCACGACGCTGGCGGCGAAGGGTGCGGCACACGAGTCGGAGCGAGCCAAGATGGTCAGCGGCCCGGGCCACTGATCAACTGCTGCGCCCTCGACCGTCCTCGGTCCGGGCCTACTCGGCGGAGGCGAGCCACGCCCGCCACGCGGCATACCCCCCGATGACGTCGGTGGCGCGGTGGATGCCGAGGTCCTGGAGCGAGGCGGCCGCCAGGCTGGACGTGTAGCCCTCCTGGCAGAGGACGATCACCTCGAGGTCGTGGCTCGCGACCGGCAGCGACGCGTCGCTCGAGGGATCGAGACGCCACTCGAGGACGTTGCGCTCGATCACCGTCGCGAAGGGCAGCTCACCCTCGGCCGCACGCTGGGCGGCGGGGCGGATGTCGACGACGAGCGCGCCGTCCGCACGTGCCATCTCGGCCTGCTCGGGCGTGAGCCGGTGGAGGCGACCGCGAGCCTCGGCGAGGACCTCGTCGATGGTGCGGGGTCGGGACATGGTCAGGCCTCTCGGGACGGGCAGCGGCAGGTCGGCACCCTTGCGCTGGGGGCACGTCCACCGTGCCACACGGCGGGCGTCGACGCCTGTGCGACCGGACCCCTGACACCCGTCCGTGGTGGCGGGATGTGGGGGACATCTGACCGGAAAACCGGCGGCGCTCTGTCGGTGTCGACGCCTACGGTCGTCGGGTGACCGTGGACTCCCGCACTGCATCCCAGGCCCCGTCCAGCGCTCGCCGTGCAAGGTGGCTCGTCCTGGCTGCCGTGGCCGTGACGCTCCTCCTCTGGGCGTCCGCGTTCGTCGCGATCCGCCACCTCGGCCGAGACGTGCCGCCGGGCGCGCTGTCGCTCGGGCGTCTGCTCGTCGCGTCGGTCGCCCTCGGGGTCCTCGTCTTCCGACGGCCGCGGACCTGGCCGGGCCGCCGCGACTGGCCCCTGCTGCTGCTCTGCGGGGTCGGCTGGTTCGGCATCTACAACCTCGCCCTCAACGAGGCCGAGCGGCGCATCGACGCCGGCACCTCCGCGCTCATCGTGCAGATCGGGCCGATCATCGTCGCGCTCCTCGCCACGGTCTTCCTCGGTGAGAAGATGACGCGTTGGCTGCTCATCGGCATGGCCGTCGGCTTCGCCGGTGTCGTCGTCATCGCGCGCGGCTTCTCCTCAGGCGACTCCGGCGACATGGTGGGCGTGTGGCTCGCCGTCCTGGCTGCGGTGACGTATGCCGTGGGCGTCCTCGCGCAGAAGCCGCTCCTCGGGCGGTTGCCGGGTCCCGAGGTCACGTGGCTCGCCTGCATCATCGGCGCCGTCGTGTGCCTGCCGTGGAGCGGCGAGCTCGTCACCGTGGTGCGTGACAGCGACCCCAGCACCTTGTGGTGGATCGCCTACCTCGGGATCTTCCCGACCGCCATCGCCTTCTCGACGTGGGCCTACGTGCTGGCGCGCAGCGATGCCGGCACGCTGACCCTGACGACGTTCCTCGTGCCGTTCATCGCGACACTCATCGCCTGGGCGCTGCTCTCCGAGGTGCCGCCGCCCCTGACCTTCGTCGGCGGGGCGTTGTGCATCGCCGGTGTCCTGCTGACGCGGCGCAAGCCACGAGTGGCTCCGACCGCGGAGGAGTGAGCGCGCTCCGATCCCTTTGCGACGCAACGGGATCGGATGGACTCACAGTGTGGACAGACCTTCACAGTCTATCGAACGTGTGTTCCAATAGAGGGGTCGGCGACCCGGGTGGGAGGAGTGAGTTCGTGCCATTCCTCGACACCGGGCGTCCGGCGCCCGACGCGACTGACGGTGGCAGCAGCCTCGATCCCCGCGTGGTCTGGCTGCTCGGTCAGGCGAAGGCCCGCGCCGATCGCGCGCAGGAGCGCAGCGCGTCCCTCACGTTGGATGACGAGGCCGAGGAGGTGCTCTCGCAGATCGAGCGCCTCGAGGTCCAGAAGGCTCGCCTCGAGGGTCGTCTCGTCGACGCGTATGCCGCGCTGCACTCCGTCGAGGAGCAGCAGCTCGCCCGGTGGACGACGAGCTCGCCCGTCCCGATCACGGCCGACCAGGTCGCCGCGCAGGAGATCGCCTGGGCGACCGGGGTGGGCGCGACCGAGGTCGCCCGCCGGCTCGAGCTCGCGACAGCACCCCGGCGTCATCGGGTGCTGCGTGAGCGGCTGCGGACCGGTGCTGTCAGTCTCCAGCGAGCCCTGCGCGTCGTCGTCGAGACGCGGGCGCTGGGCGACGACGTCCTCCCCGACCTCGAGGCCACGGTGCTCGCGCCGGCTCCGGACGGCGCGGTCGCCTCTCAGCGCCTCTTCGCCACGCGGTTGCAGCGGTGCGTCCGCTCGGCCGACTCCCGGGCTGCCGAGGGGCGCCGCCGGTCCTCTCGTCTGCGTCGCACGGCGTATGGCCGCCTCGTCGAGGACGGGATGGGGACGTTCACCGTCGTCGCGCCGGCCGAGCGGGTCGTCGGTGTGCTCGACCGGGTCGATGCCCTGGCTCGGGTCGCCCGCGCGGGTGGCGACGACCGCAGCCTCGACCAGCTGCGCAGCGACCTGCTCTGCGACCTCGCCCTCTTCGGCGTCGTCCCGTCCGGCACCGGCGGACCTGTCGGTGCCGGTGGCGGTCTCGGTGGTGGTCTCGAGGAGGAGCTCTCGTGTACGGGCCTGCTGTCCGACGCGGCGCCCGCGGCCGTCCGCATCGTCGTCCCGTTCGAGGTCGCCGTCGGGATGTCCGACGCCGCCTGCGAGCTGCCCGGCCACGGCTGGGTCACCGCCGCCCACGCCCGCCAGATCATGACCGCACCGGGCTCGGTGTGGCAGCGCCTTGCCGTCGACGTCGACACCGGCCGCGCCCTCGAGCTCTCCACCGACTGCTACCGCCCGACCGCCGCGATGGTCGAGCACGTGCGGGCCGTCGACGGCGTCTGCCGGGCCCCCGGGTGCCAGGTGCCGGCCGACCGGTGCGACCTCGACCACGTCGTCCCGTGGCCGGCCGGCTCCACCCACGTCTCCAACTCCGAGTCCCTGAGCCGGGGCTGCCACAACGGCAAGACCGCCGGAGTCTGGCAGGTCGAGCGGGTCGACGACGACGGCATCTCCTGGTCCTCGCTCGCCGGTCGCGACTACATCACCTATCCCAAGGACTGGCGAGAAGCCCTCCGCGACCCGGGCGCGGGTCCACCGCCTCGATGCCTTTCAGCTGGAGCCGAGACTGCCGACGATCCGCCACCCTTCTGACCGCTGGGCTCGGCTGTGCGGGCACGGCGTGCAGTGAGGCTGGTCCGGGCTCAGTCGCCGGTGACGGTCGTGAGGCAGAAGGGATGGCCGACAGCGTCGAGCAGGACCCGCAGGCGGGCGGGGCCGGCTGGCGCGCGGCTTCGACAGCGCCAATGGCGGCGGGTGGGCCTAGCGTGGCCGGATGACGCTCCCGGCGGACAGTCATGTGCACAGCGAGTGGTCGTGGGACGCCGCGCACGGATCCATGGACCGCACGTGCGCGCGGGCGCTCGAGCTGGGACTGCCGCGGACATCGTCCGCAGCTACCTGCGCGACGTCGCAGCCATGGTCGCGGCCGACGACGCCTTCGAGGTCCTCGCCCACATCGACGACCCCATCCGTTCTTGGGACGAGGCCGCGGACGGCCCCTTCGACCCGGCGGAGTTCGAGGTCGAACTCCACCAGGCCCTCGAGGCCGTCGCGGAGGCCGGCAAGGTGCTCGAGATCAACACGGTCCTGCCGCTGCACCCGACGGTCGTCCGCTGGTGGCACGACGTCGGCGGTGGCGCGGTGAGCTTCGGCAGTGACGCGCACGAGCCCGTGTCGCTCGCCCGTCGGTTCCGCGACGCCCGGCACCTCGCCGAGGCCTGTGGCTTCCGACCGGCTCGCGATCCGCACGACCTGTGGCCGCGCATCGACTGACGGCCGCCAGCCGGCGCGGGCCAGGTGTGTCAGCGGGTGACGGGCACGTCGTGCAGGACGCGCTCGATGTCGCGGTCGACCTCGGCGTCGGCGCCGAAGGGAGCGCGCGGCAGTGAGAACGTCCGACGGTGGTGCGGCTCGAGGGCCGCGACGATGGCGATGATCATGACGAAGAAGAAGATGATGTCCATGGCAGAAAGTCTGCGCTCATCATGATCCCGCCACGAGTGGCAGAACTGTCGATGATCGACAAGATCCTGCCAACCGTGCCATGCTGGCCGGATGCTGCGCACCATCGCCGTCATCGCCCAGGAGCCCGTGGCCATGTTCGAGCTCGGCGTCCTCTGTGAGGTCTTCGGCATCGACCGCACCGACGACGGTGTCCCGCCCTTCGACTTCCGCGTCTGCTCGGCACGCCCGGGCGAGGTGCTCCGCACGACGAGCGGCCTCAGCATCGTCGCGCCCTTCCCTCTCGAAGCCGCCTGCGGTGCCGACCTCGTCGCCATCCCCGGCGGAGCCGTCGACGGTCCCTACGACCCGGACGTCCTCGACATCCTCCGCCACACCGCAGCGAACGGCGGTCGCGTCCTCTCCGTCTGCTCGGGCGCCTTCCAGCTCGCCGCCGCCGGCCTGCTCGACGGCCGTGAGTGCACGACCCACTGGAGGTATGCCGCCCGGCTGGCCGACGAGCACCCCCGCGCCTGCGTTGACCTCGACGTCCTCTACGTCGAGGACGGCCCGGTCCTGACGAGCGCCGGCACGGCTGCCGGCATCGACGCGTGCCTGCACATCGTGCGCACCGAGCTCGGCTCGGAGGTGGCGACCCGCATCGCGCGCCGCATGGTCGTCCCGCCGCACCGTTCCGGTGGGCAGCGCCAGTTCGTCGAGACGCCCGTCCCGTCCGAGCCGTGCGAGGGCCTCCAGGACGTCATGGAGTGGGTTGCCGAGCGCCTCGACGAGGAGCACTCGATCCCGTCGCTCGCCAGGCGGGCGGCCATGTCGGAACGCACCTTCGCCCGCCGCTTCACCGCCGAGGTCGGCACGACCCCGCACAAGTGGCTGACGAGCCAACGGGTGCTCCGGGCCCGTCACCTGCTCGAGTCGACCGACCTCGACATCGAGCGGATCGCCCGCGAGAGCGGCTTCGCGACGGCCGCCGTGCTGCGGCACCACTTCCAGCGCGAGATCGGCATCCCGCCGGTCGCGTACCGCCGCGCCTTCACGAAGCAGCCCGCCTCGGCCTGACCCTCCGCCGCAGCTTCAGCGCGACAGGCTTGGTTACCGTCAGTAAGTTGCTGGCCAGTGGACGCCACCGACGTCGTCCTGCCGCCTGAGGGGAAGCCGCCGTGCCTCGTTCGACCCAACGCCCGTCCCGCACCCGTCGCGTCGTCGGCGTCGTCGTGCTCGCGATCGCCGCGGCGGTCATGTCGCCGGTCACGACAGCCCGGGCCTCTGGCTTCTACGACCCTCCCGCGCCCGTCACCGGAGCACCCGGCACGGTGCTCGAGGCCGAGCCGATGACCTTCTATCTCGACCCGGTCAAGGCCGTCCCGTCGACCGCGCGCGCCACTCGGGTCAGGTATGCCAGCCGCGACCGCAGCGGCGCCCCGATCGCCGTGACGGGCACCGTCCTCGTGCCGCCGGTCCCGTGGTTCGGTCCGGGCCAGCGCCCCCTCATCGGCTACGCGGCGGGCACCCAGGGGATGGGTGACCAGTGCGCCCCGAGCCGTCAGCTCGCCGCCGGCTCGGAGTACGAAGGCGCCTTCATCTCCGGCCTGCTGACCCGCGGCTATGCGGTCGCCATGACCGACTACCAGGGCCTCGGCACACCCGGCACCCACACGTACATGGTCCGCGAGGCCCAGGCGCACGCCGTCCTCGACATGGTGCGCGCCGCCCAGCGCCTCCCCGGCACCGGGCTGCCGAGCGGCGGCCCGGTCATGCTGGCCGGTTACAGCCAGGGCGGCGGTGCGAGTGCCGCAGCCGTGGAGCTCGCGCCCACGTATGCCCCAGAGCTGAGGCTCGAGGGTGCGGTCGCCGGCGCCGTCCCCGCCGAGCTCGGTGCCGTCGCCGACCACCTCGACGGCAGCCTCTACTCCGCCTTCGCGCTCTACGCCGTCGCCGGCCAGTCCGCCGCCTACGGCCTCGACCTCGACGGCTTCCTCAACGCCCGAGGCACCTCCGTCATCGCCGCGGTCAAGGGCGAGTGCGTCGGCGAGTCGATCGCCCTGCACGCCTTCACCCGCTCGAGCGACCTGACGAAGGACGGGCGCACGCTGACCGAGCTCGCCGCGGCAGAGCCCTTCCGATCGATCATCGCCGAGCAGCGCATCGGCCGGCTGAGGCCCGCCGTCCCGGTGCTCGTGACGCACTCCGTCCTCGACGACGTCATCCCGTATGCCGTCGGGCGCGGTCTCGCGCACGACTGGTGCACCCGCGGCGCCAACGTGGCCTTCTCGCCCAACATCACGCCGACGCACGTCGGCGGGGCGGTGCCGTCGTTCGCCAAGCAGTACGCCTTCCTCGAGGCCCGCGCCGCCGGGCTCCCCCAGGTCTCCGACTGCTGGTGGCTCTGAGCCGGTCCGACCGGCCGGGCTCAGCGGTTGCGGCGCGCGATCGCCGTCGAGAGCGCGGTCGCGAAGCCGCACCACACGGCATACGGCGACAGGGCGATCCCGGCCCCCTTGCTGACGGTGCCGGCGCGGCGGGCGAGGTCCGCCGCGCTCGCCGTGAGCAGCGCCGCCTCCGCGGCCGCCACCCACGGCTTGCGCACGCGCCAGAAGAGCACGCTCCAGGCCGTGTTGAGGGCGAGGTTGGTCCCGAAGGCCTTGAGGTAGGCGTTGCGACCCTCGGTGTCACCGGCCTTGTCGTACGCGTTGAGCGCCGTCGCGGACGTGGCCGCGATGTCGGCGTAGAGCGCGGTCCACACCAGGGGGAAGGCGAGCGTCGGGGGCTGCCAGTCCGGCAGGTCGAGCGATCGGTACCAGCGTGACTCCGGTTGCGTCGCAAGCGAACCCGCAACGGCGCTCGCCACCGTCGCGGCGCTCGTCAGGGCGAGGTTGCGCATCGCCGTGTCGGGCTTGGCCGTGTGCATCGCCGACCGGACGGCCGTGTCGAAGTCGATGAAGCCCCCGGGCACGTCGACGTGCTCCCGGATGTCGTCCTCCTTGGCGACGACCTCGTGGACGAGGCTGCCGACGAGCGGCTTGGCCAGGCCCGCCGAGATCGGGGTGACGAGCCCGACCCAGTGGCTCGCCAGGCGCGGCGTCAGCACCGGCACGGTCACGACGACCGGGCGGCGCCGGTCCGTCGCGTCGGAGAAGCGGGCGATCATCTCGCGGTAGGTCAGCACCTCGGGGCCCCCGATGTCGAAGGTGCGGTTGACCTCGGGGGCCAGGCTGCCGGCGCCCACGAGGAGCGTCACGACGTCGTCGATGGCAATCGGCTGGATCTTGTTGTCGAGCCACTTCGGCGCGACCATCGCCGGCAGGCGGGTCGTGAGGTAGCGCAGCATGTCGAAGGACGCCGACCCGTCACCGAGCACGACGGCGGCCTGGAGCACCGCGGTCGGCACGCCCGAGTCGAGCAGGATGCGGCCGACCTCGACGCGCGAGGCGAGGTGTGGCGAGAGCACCTCGTCATCGGGGTGCAGGCCGCCGAGGTAGACGATGCGCGAGACCCCGGCCTCCTTCGCCGCCTCCGAGAAGATCGTCGCCGCCTCGCGGTCGCGCTCCTGGAAGTCGGGCTGGTCGTCCATCGAGTGCACGAGGTACCACGCGGCGTCGACGTCCTCGAGCGCGCGGCGCATGTCGTCGGCCGACGCGACGTCACCCTCGGCGACCTCGACCCGGTCGACCCACGGCTTGTCGTCCATCGAGGCGCGGCGGCGGGTCAGCACCCGCACCGCCCAGCCCTCGTCGAGCAGCCGCGGCACGACCTGCCCGCCGACGTATCCGGAGGCGCCCGTGACGAGGGCGCGGCGCGGAGTGCCGTCGGTCGTGGTGGAGTTCGGGGCAGGGTTCATGCGGTCACCTGGTCAGCTCGAGGGCGGGTGGGAGGAGCAGGAGCATCCCGGTCGACCACACGACGTGCGTGATGATCGGCCCGAGGAAGCCGCCGGTGACGCGGCGCTGCAGGGCGGTCACGAGACCGATGACGGCAGCCGCCAGGACGAGCAGCGGGATGCCGCTGCCGACGGTGGTCAGGGCGTAGAGCAGGGTCGTCAGGGTCACCTGGTGGCGCGGGAGGGCGGCGTAGAGGGCGCCGCGGAAGTAGAGCTCCTCGACGACGCCGTTGACGAAGGTGATGGCGAGCACCGCCGTGAAGGCCCCGAACCGAGCGTGGTCGAGCAGCTGGTCGACCGGCTCGCGCAGCACGGGGATGCGGGCGACGACGAGCGCACCGACGAGGAAGAGGACGAGGAGCAGCACGCCGAGCACGAGGGACTGCACGATCGGCCGGGCCTTCTCGCCGCGACGCGTGTGCCCCATGCCCGCGTGCAGGGGGCCCGACAGCAGCGCGCCGACGAGCCACACCGCCGCCAGGGCGAGCGTCGCGACGTAGAAGAGCGGGTCGCCCGGGGTGATCCGCAGCGCCCAGGCCAGCACCGCGGTGCCCACGACGAAGGTGAGCGCGACGACGACCTGACGGCGCCGGAAGACGTCGTCGGGGTCGCGGTGGTCGCGGTCCACCTTCTCGATGAGCGCGGCGTTGACGAACGCACGCAGCTCGGTCACGGGGCCCCGCATCTCGTCTCCTAGCCTCGGGCGCGCTCGTAGCGGGCCAGGGTCTCCTTGCGCTCCTCATCATGGTCGACGACGCGCTGGGGATACTCGTGGTCGTACCCGTTGTCGTGCTTCCACGGCTCGTGAGCCGCGCCACCCGGTAGGTGGGCGAGCTCCGGGACCCAGCGCCGGACGTACGCCCCCTCGGGGTCGAACTTCTTCCCCTGCGTCACCGGGTTGAAGACGCGGAAGTACGGCGACGCGTCGGTGCCCGTGCCGGCGACCCACTGCCACCCGTGGTTGTTGGAGGCGATGTCGCCGTCGACGAGGTGGTCGAGGAAGTGCTGTGCCCCGACCGGCCACCAGACGTGGAGGTCCTTGGTGAGGAAGCTCGCCGTGATCATCCTGACGCGGTTGTGCATCCAGCCCTCCGCGAGCAGCTGGCGCATGCCGGCGTCGACGACGGGGTAGCCGGTGCGCCCCTCGCGCCACACGTCGACGAGCCGGTCGGTCTCGGCGCCCGAGTCGTAGGGCAGCTTCGCGAGCTCGGGCCGCAGGTCGTGCCACGCCGAGTCCGGGCGGTGCCACAGCACGTCGGCGTAGAACTCGCGCCAGATCAGCTCGGTGACGTAGGTGCTCGCGGCCTGCGACCGCCCCGCCGAGTGCGCCGCGATGTCGGCGAGCATCGTGCGGGGGTGGATCTCGCCGTACTTGAGCGGCGCCGACAGCCGGCTCGTCGTGTCGAGGTCGGGACGGTCGCGTTCCCTGTCGTATGCCGTGAGCCCGTCGTGGAGGAAGCTCTCCCACCGCTTGAGCGCGGCGGCCTCGCCGGCCTCGAGCCGGGACAGGTCGGGCACCTCGGGCAGCGGGTCGCTGTGGACGTCCTCGCGCAGCCACGGGATGCGCTTGGGGCGAGCTGCCGGAGCCGGCCGCCCGTGCTGGTGCCATGCCTTGGAGAAGGGTGTGAAGACCTTGTACGGCGAGCCCGCCTGGTTGACGATGCGACCCGGCCCGACGGCATACGGCGTCCCTGTGGCCACGAGCTCGCGCCCGTCCTCGGCGAGGGCCTTCTCGACGGCGTCGTCGCGTCGGCGGCCGTAGGGCGTCGTCTCCCGCGACACGTGGACCTGCGTCGCCCCGACCTGCTTGGCGAGTCGGGTGATGACGTCGACGGGGTCACCGCGCCGGACGACGAGCGCCCCCCGGGTGTCCTTCGACAGCGACGCGAGGGAGGCGAGCAGTCGCCGGGTGCGGGGCGTGTCGGTCTCCAGCAGCCGTGGGTCGAGGACGAAGACCGGCAGCACGTGCGCGGCCGCGTCGACCGCCGCGAGCAGCGCCGGGTGGTCGTTCAGCCGCAGGTCGCGGCGGAACCACAGGATCGACGTCGTCGACGGAGCCATCACAAGGCCGCGGCCGCGGCGCCCTCCCGCTCGAAGCGCACCTGGGCCACGTCGAGGTAGCCGGTCGCGAATCCCGCCTCGCAGTAGGCGAGGTAGAACTCCCACTTGCGGCGGAAGGTCTCGTCGAAGCCGAGGGCGTGCACCTCGGGCCAGCGGGCGAGGAAGGTCTCGCGCCAGCGCCGCAGGGTCTCGGCGTAGTCGGTGCCGAACGCCTCGACGGCCGACATGCGCAGCGTCGTCGCGGCGTCGGTCGTCTCGCTCATCGCCTGGAGGCTCGGGATGAGCCCGCCGGGGAAGATGTGCTTCTGGATCCAGCCGTAGGAGTGCTTCGTCGCCATGAGCCGCTCGTGCGACATGAGGATCGCCTGGACGGCCGCGATGCCGCCCGGGGCGAGGCGCTCGTCGATGGTGCGGAAGTAGGTCTCCCAGTACTCCTCGCCGACGGCCTCGATCATCTCGACGCTGACGACGGCGTCGTAGACACCCTCGACCTCGCGGTAGTCCTGGATGCGGATGTCGACGGTGTCGGTGAACCCGGCATCGGCCACGCGCTGACGGGCGAGCGCCGCCTGCTCCTTGGAGAGGGTGACGCTCGTGACCGTGGCGCCGCGCCGCGCCGCCTCGAGGGCGAGCGTGCCCCAGCCGGTGCCGATCTCGAGCACACGGCTGTCCTGGCCGACCTTGGCCATGTCGAGGATCGCGTGGACCTTGCGCAGCTGGGCCTCCTCGAAGGACTGCGTGCGCAGCGGCTCGTCCTCGTCGAAGATCGCCGAGCTGTAGCTCATCGTCTCGTCGAGGAAGGTCGCGAAGAGGTCGTTGGACAGGTCGTAGTGCGCCTCGATGTTGCGGCGCGAGCCGAGCAGCGAGTTGTTCTGGATGCTCGGGATGCGGCGGTCGACGAAGCCGCGCAGCCGCAGCCACCCCTCGGGGACGGCCGTCGTCATGCGCTCGGCGAAGGGCATGAGCAGCTCGGCGAGGTCGGTGCCCTCGGCGGCCTTCCAGTCCCCGGCCATGTAGGCCTCGCCGATCCCGATCTTGGGGTGGTGCGCGAGCCTCTCGAAGACGGCGGTCGGACGCACGATCTCGAGCCCCGGCCGGTCGGTCCGACGCGTGCCGCCACCGAGGAGCAGGCCGTCCGGCATGACGACGTCGACCGGCACGCGCTTGGCGACCTGGGCGAGGATGCTGCGGGCCAGGCGGGCGCGCACGCACAGGACGCGCAGGGTGGGGCGGCGCAGGCACAGCGGCTGGGCCATGGTCGGGGACTGGGCGGTCATCGGACGGCCTCCTTGGGGTGTCGGGGGCGGGGCATGACGGGCAGACGGCGCAACCACAGACGGATGCCGTGTACCCGGATGAGGGTCGTCACTCTCTGCGTGATGAGGCCGTGACGTCGGACGAGGCGGAGCAGCGCACGGGTCGTGGCCGGCTCCGGGGTGCCGCGGGTGACGGCGGTCATGATCCGCTCGCCGTCGCGGTCGAGGGCCACCGTCACGCTGACGGCGCCGGGCTCGAGGACGAGGCGGACGGCATACTCCCCGCGGGTGTCGTTGAAGGGGGAGACGTAGAAGGCCTTGCCGACGGTCGCCGTGCCGTCGTCGTGGACGTCGAGGAGGTAGGCGTGGCGCTCGCCGTACGTGTTGTGCACCTCGAAGACGACGGCGAGGAGCGAGCCGTCGGGCCGCAGGCACCAGAAGACCGACAGGGGGTCGAAGGTGTGGCCGAGCACCCGCGCGTTGGCGAGCATGAGGACACGGTCCTCGTCGGCCAGCGACACACCGCGCGCCGCGAGGAAGCGCTCGATGTCGCCGCGGATGCCGCCGCCGAGCCGACCCTCGTCGAGGTGGTCGCGCACGTCGAAGCGCGCGAGCAGCCTTGCAGGCCAAGGGAGTCGGGGTAGATGGTCGACGTCGACGAGCCACTGGTAGTGGCCGTAGGTGAAGCTGTGGTGCAGCGGGGTGCGGCGCGAGTGGGCCACGGTGCCGTCGACGAGCGCGGGCACCTCGGGCGGTGTCAGGACGGCCGTCACCAGCGCACCCCGAAGGACTCTGCGGCTTCCACGCCGGAGCGGCACCCGTCCTCGTGGAAGCCCCAGCCGAGGTGTGCGCCGGCGAAGGCCAGGCGGTCGCCGCCGCCCTCGCGCAGGCGCGACGCGGCCTCGACGGCCTCACGCGTGAAGATCGGGTGGTCGTAGGACATCCGCGCCGTCACGAGCGACTCGTCGATGCTGCCTTCCGGGTTGAGCGTCACGACGTGGTCGTCGGCGTCGGTGATGCCGTGGAGGCGGTTCATCCAGTAGCTGACGGTGACGTCGGGGGCCGGGGCGTCACATGCGTGCATGCGGTAGTTCCAGGAGGCCTTGGCCTGGCGCGGCTTCGGCAGGACCGATGAGTCGCGGTGCAGCCAGGTCTCGTTGCGGGAGTAGCGGATCGCCGAGAGGTCACGCTTCTCGTCGGGCGTCGCGTCAGCGAGCAGGTCGAGGGCCTGGTCTGCGTGCGTGGCGATGACGGCGCGGTCGAACGTCGCCGTCCGACCGTCGCCCACGAGCACGTCCACGCCGTCGTCGTGCCTCGTCACGGCGGTCACCGGGCTCTCCTTGCGCACGTCGGGCAGGCGCTCGACGAGCCGGTCGACGTAGGTCGCCGACCCGCCGGTGACGGTGCGCCACGTGGGCGACCCCGTCACCGTCAGCATCCCGTGGTGGTCGAGGAACCGGAAGAGATGACGCGCCGGGTAGGACGACGCGTCGAGGTCGCCGCACGACCAGACGCAGGCCACGAGCGGGATCGCGAAGTGGCGCACGAAGTAGTCGGAGAAGCCCTCGACGGCGAGGAACTCGCCCCACGTCGGGTCCTGCGAGTCGTCGGCGAGCAGGGCGCGCGCTGCCGCGTGGAAGCGCCGGACGTCGCGGAGCATCCGGATGAAGCGAGGGTCGGCGAGGCGGCGCTTCTGGGCGAACATCCCCCTGGGACCGCGCCCACCGGCATACGACAGGCCGCACCCCTCGCACGTGATGCTCATGCTCATCTCGGTCGGCTGGGTCGGCACGTCGAGCTCGCTGAAGAGGCGGAGCAGGTGCGGGTAGGTCTTCTCGTTGTGCACGATGAAGCCGCTGTCGATGCGCAGGCTGCCATCGCGCCCGGGGACGTCGTGGGTGTGCGCGTGCCCGCCGAGGCGGGTGTCGCTCTCGTAGAGGGTCACGTCGTGCGTCGCGCTGAGCACGTGGGCGGCGGTCAGGCCGGACACGCCCGCGCCGATGACGGCTGCGGTCGGTCTGGTCGACGGGGTGGGTCGGTTCGGTCGAGTCACCGAGGCCTCCTGGCTGATGTGGTCCCGTGTGGTTCGGCGCGGAGCCCCGACCGGATGGTTCCGACGGTTCGAGTGACGGAGGTCGCGTCGTGCGTTGTCCATCCTTCGTCCACACCGTAGAGTGGCTGTACAAGGTCTGTCAAAGGTTGGAGAACGCATGGAGATCGAGCGCAGCGTCACGGTGGCACACCCGGTCGGCCGTGTGTTCGCGTACCTCAGCGACTTCACGAACACCACGGAATGGGACCCAGGGACCGTCCGCACCGAGCGGGTGTCGGGCGACGGGGGCCTCGGCACGCGCTACCACAACGTGTCGAAGTTCCTCGGCCGTGAGACCGAGCTCGACTACATGGTCATCGAGCACGTCCCCGACGAACGGTTCGCGCTGCGGGGCGAGAACGCGACGGTCGTCGCCAAGGACACGATGACCTTCGTGCGCACCGTGACCGGCTCGGGAGCAGCCGCGGGCGAGGGCACGACGGTGACCTACCGGGCGGACTTCGAGTTCAAGGGCATCGCCAAGCTCGCCGCACCGCTGCTCGCGCCGGCCTTCAAGAAGCTCGGCGACGAGGCCGAGCAGGGCATGCGAGACGCGTTGAGCAGGCTGGGGTAGCGGATGTACACCATCAAGCGTGCCGCGGAGCTGACCGGGATCAGCGTCGCCACCCTGCGCGCCTGGGAGCGCCGCTACGGCGTCGTCAGCCCGCAGCGCTCCGACGGCGGCTACCGCCTCTACGGCCCCGAGGACGTCCGCGCCCTCGCGATCATGAACTCCCTCGTCAACGAGGGCTGGTCGGCCCGTGAGGCCGCCGCCGAGACGACCCGGCGGCTCTCGAGCCGCGACCCCGCTGGTCGCGAGGCACCCTTCGGTCGCGCCGACCGCGCCGACCGCGCCGACCGAGAAGGCCGCGGCGGCCGCGGCGGCCGCGTCGCACCGCTGCGCCCCGGCGGGCGCTACCAGTCCGAGGACGCCGAGGCGTTCATCCGCGCGGCCGAGCGGCTCGACTCCGCGTCCGCGACGGCAGTGCTCGATGCGCGCTTCGCGCTCGGCACCTTCGAGCACGTCGTCGACGACTGGCTCATGCCGACCCTCCAGCTCGTCGGTGAGGAGTGGGCGCACGGCCGGCTCACCGTCGCCGGTGAGCACCTCGTCTCGTATGCCGTCCAGCGCCGTCTCGCAGCCGCCTACGAGGCCGCGTCGGTCCGGGTCGACGGCCCGACCCTCCTCATCGGTCTGCCACCCGGTTCCCGTCACGAGCTCGGCCTGCTCGCCTTCGCCGTGGCCGCGCGTCGGGCCGGCTTCGCGACGGTCTACGTCGGCGCCGACCTGCCCGTCGAGGACTGGCTGCGCGCGATCGAGGCTCGAGGGGCGACCGGCATGGTCATGGCCGTGCCGCGCAACATCGACATCGCCTCGGCGCAGGAGATCGTCGACACCGTGGCCCGCGTCCACCCGGAGGTCGTCATCGGGCTCGGCGGCAGCCAGCAGAACGAGATCAGCGGACCCTGCGTGCACCTCGGCCACTCGATCACCGTCGCGGTGGGCGAGATGACGCGCCGCCTGCGCATCCCCGCCTGACGGTGCGCGTCCTCGTCCTCGGGGGCACGGGGGAGGCTCGGGACCTCGCCGGTCGCCTCGTCGAACGCGGCGACGCCGTCGTGTCGAGCCTCGCGGGTCGGGTCAGCGCGCCGGCCCTGCCGGTCGGCGAGGTGCGCGCCGGCGGCTTCGGCGGTGTCGACGGCCTCGCCGACCACCTCGTGGCGCACGGCTACGACGTCGTCGTGGACGCGACCCACCCCTTCGCCGCGCAGATCACGGGCAACGCCGTCGCCGCCTGTGGCCGGGTCGGCGTGCCGCTCGTCCGACTCCAGCGGCCGGGGTGGTCGCGCCACCCGCTCGCCGGGGCGTTCACCTGGGTCGACGACGTCGAGGCCGCGCGGGTCGCGGCCGAGGCCCTCGGGGTCCGGCCGTTCCTCACGACCGGGCGCCAGCAGCTCGAGACCTTCGCCGCGTGGGACGACCGCTACGTCCTGGCGCGTGTCGTCGACCCGCCCGACTGGGACGTGCCCTCCTCCTGGGAGGTGCTGAGGGCGCGCGGGCCCTACCCCTACGCCGCCGAGCGCGAGCTCCTCGAGAGCCGCGGCGTCGACGTGCTCCTGACCAAGGACTCCGGCGGCGCCCTGACGGAGGCCAAGCTCGGTGCCGCCCACGACCTCGGCGTGCCCGTCGTCGTCGTGCGACGACCGCCGGTGCCCGACGGCGTGGACGTCGTCGAGTCGGTGGGGGAGGCCCTCGGCGCGATCGGCGCGATGGGCGCGAAACCGGCCTGACGGCATACGACCTCGCGTACGTTCGAGAGGTGACGGCGGACCTGCAGCAGCGGGCGCGGTGGGAGCGGCTGCTCCCGGGTGTGGCGGTGCTGCGCCGCTACGACAAGGTGTGGTTGCGCGGCGACGTGCTCGGTGGCATCACGGTCGCCGCCTACCTCGTGCCCCAGGTGCTCGCCTACGCCGAGGTGGCCGGACTGCCCGCGGTCAGCGGGCTGTGGGCCGTCGGGCCGGGACTGCTCGTCTACGCGGTGCTCGGGTCGTCGCGACAGCTGTCCGTCGGGCCCGAGTCGACGACCGCGCTCATGACGGCTGCCGGCGTGGGTGCGCTCGTGACGGCCGGCGGGGGCATCGCGATGCGCCAGGAGATGGCTGCGCTCCTCGCGATCGCCGTCGGGCTCATCTGCCTCGTCGGCTTCGTGACGCGGCTCGGCTTTCTTTCCGACCTGCTGTCGAAGCCGGTGCTCGTCGGCTACATGGCCGGCATCGCGGCACTCATGATCGTCAGCCAGATCGGCAAGGTGACCGGGCTCCACGTCGACGGCGACTCCTTCCTCCAGGAGGTGAGGTATGCGGTCACGCACCTCGGCGACGTCCACGTGCCGACGGTCCTGCTGTCGCTGGGCGTGCTCGTCGTGCTCTTCGCCTTCCAGCGCTTCGCGCCGCTCTGGCCGGGGCCGCTCATCGCGATGCTCGGGGCGACGGTGGTCGTCGCCGTCCTCGACCTCGCCGGCCGTTTCGGCATCACGCTCGTCGGCCCCGTGCCGGAGGGGCTCCCGTCCTTCTCGCTGCCCGACGTGTCCGACGTCGACGTGTGGGCCCTGCTGCCTGCGGCCCTGGGCGTCGCGGTCGTCGCCTACTCGGACAACGTGCTGACCGGCCGGGCCTTCGCCGGTCGCCACCGCGAGACCATCGACAGCGACCAGGAGTTCCTGGCCCTCGGCGGCGCCAACGTCGCGACCGGCCTGTTGCAGGGCTTCCCGATCAGCTCGAGCGGCAGCCGCACCGTCATCGCCGACTCGATGGGGGCACGCACCCAGCTGCACTCCCTCGTCTCGCTCGTCCTCGTCATCGCGACCCTGCTCTGGCTCGGGCCGGTCATCGCGGCCTTCCCCACCGCGGCGCTCGGCGCCGTCGTCGTCTACGCCGCGATCCGCCTCGTCGACATCGCCGAGATGCGGCGCATCGGCGCGTTCCGGCGCAGCGAGCTCGTGCTGGCGCTCGCGACGACCGTCGCCGTGCTCCTCTTCGGGGTGCTGCCCGGCATCGGGGCGGCGATCGCGCTCTCGGTGCTCGACCTGCTGCGCCGCATCGTCCACCCGCACGACGGGGTGCTCGGCTACGTGCCCGACGTCGCGGGCATGCACGACATCGACGACCACCCGGACGCCGTGCAGGTGCCCGGCCTCGTCGTCTACCGCTACGACTCGCCCCTCTTCTTCGCCAACTCCGACGACTTCGTCAGCCGTGCCCTCAAGGTCGTCGACGAGGCGACCCGCCACGCACGGGTCGAGTGGTTCCTGCTCAACGCCGAGGCCAACACCGAGGTCGACCTCACGGCCGTCGACGCGCTCGAGACCCTGCGCTCGACGCTCTCGGACCGGGAGATCCGCTTCGCCATGGCGCGGGTCAAGGAGGACATGCGGCTCTCGCTCGAGGCGGGTGGCTTCATCGAGAAGGTCGGGACGGACCTCATCTTCCCGACGCTGCCGACCGCCGTGGCCGCGTATGCCGCGTGGTACGAGCGCGAGCACGGCTCGGGTCCGCCCGGGCTGCGGATCCCACCCGTGCCGGTCCAGCCCGAGCCCGACGCCTAGCCTTGCCGGCATGCACCTCGACCCACCTGCCGCGCCGCCGATCGTCGTCGGCATCCATGTCGCCAAGGGGCGCCGGCTGCCGACGCGCTCGGTGCCGAGCGTCGAGGCGGAGGCGGGCGCCGGGCTCGTCGGTGACCGCTACCACGGAAGCAAGCACCGGCACGTGACGATCCAGTCGCTCCCCGACCTCGAGGCGGCCGCTGCGGACCTCGGCCGTCCGGTCGACCCGGGCCTGACGCGTCGCAACCTGACGATCTCCGGCGGCGTGATCCCGACGAAGCCGGGCACCCGCATCACCATCGGCGACGTCGAGCTCGAGGTCGTGCGCATCGCGGCGCCCTGCCGCCTCCTCGACGACAACCTCGGACCGGGCGCGGCGCGGGCGCTGCACGCGCGGGCGGGGACGGTCTTCCGGTTGCTGACGTCCGGGGCGATCAGCGTCGGCGACGAGGTCGACCTCGCCCCCTGAGCGCTGCCACGGCCGCGACAGCGACGGCGACGGCGACGGCGAGGGAGYCGGCCCCCACGCGTTGCGCGAGGCGGGCGGCCGGTGCGATGTCGTGGGCGCGCGCCGTCGGGCCGTCCCCGAGCGTGCCGCGGTCCTCGGTCCGGCCGTCGTAGGTGTTGGACCCGCCGAGCCGCACCCCGAGCGCGCCGGCGAAGGCGGCCTCGACGACGCCGCCGTTCGGGCTCGGGTGGGCCGGGGCGTCACGCCGGACGGCCGCCCAGCCGGCGACGGCCCGCTCCCTCGACCCGGCGCTCGCCAGGGCCAGTGCGGCCGCGACCCGGGCCGGGACGCAGTTGACGACGTCGTCGAGCTTCGCTGCGGCCCAGCCGAACTCGTGGTAGCGGTCGTTGCGGTGGCCGACCATCGCGTCGAGCGTGTTGACGGCTCGATAGCCGAGCAGCCCGGGGACGCCGAGCAGACCGCCCCAGAGGAGCGGCGCGACGACCGCGTCGGACGTGTTCTCGGCGAGCGACTCGATGCAGGCGCGGGCGACCTCGTCGGCGTCGAGCCGCGTCGTGTCCCGCCCGACGAGGTGGCGCACCTGCACGCGAGCGGCCTCGAGGTCACCCCGCCGCAGCTGGCCGTCGATCGTGGACGCCTCGCGCGTCAGTGAGCGACCGCCGAGCACGGCCCAGGTCGCCGCGGCGGTCACGAGGGTGTGGGCGACGTCGCTGCGCCGCGTCGACCGCTCGGCCACGACGCCGAGGCCGGCGGTGGCGCCCACGAGCAGCGCGACGTGCGCGACGCCGCGAGCGCGCCGGACGGCATACGTCCGCTGCTCGAGGGCCGTTGCGGCCGAGCCGAACCCGGCCACGGGGTGCCAGCGGCGCGGGTCGCCGAAGGCCTGGTCGAGCGCCCAGCCCAGGACCAGTCCGACGGACCGGCTCATCGGAGGACGTCGAGGGCTGCGACGTCACCGATGACGACGACGGCAGGGGCGCCGAGGCCGTCACGGCGGGCGCGGGCGTCGATGTCGCGCAGGGGTGCCCGGACCGTTCGCATGCTCGGCAGCCCCGCGTCGGCCACGACCGCCGCAGGGGTCTCCGGCGACAGACCCTCGGCGACGAGGGTCTCGGCGACCGCTCCCAGCGTGGCGACACCCATGAGCACGACGATCGTCGTGCGGCTCCGGGCGATGGCCCCCCAGTCGAGGGTGCTGCGCGGGTCGCCCGGCGGCACGTGGGCGCTGACGACGGTGAAGCCCTGCACGAGGCTGCGGTGCGTCACGGGGATGCCGGCGAGGGCCGGTGCGGCGATGCTCGACGAGATCCCCGGGATGACGACGACGGGGATGCCGCGCGCCGCGCAGGCCTCGGCCTCCTCACCACCGCGACCGAAGACGAAGTTGTCGCCGCCCTTGAAGCGCAGGACGTTCCGACCGGCCAGGGCGTGCTCGACGAGGAGGTCGTTGATCCGCTCCTGGGGTGTGAAGTCGCCGCGCGGGATCTTGCCGACGTCGACGACGTGCACGTCGTCGCGGGCGTGCCGCAGCGCGCTGAGCGGCGCGAGCCGGTCATGGACGATGACGTCGGCCTGCCGGACGGCCTCGATGCCGGCGACCGTCAGCAGTCCTGGGTCCCCGAGGCCTCCCCCGAGGAGCGTCACCGTCCCGACCTCTGGGTGACCTTCCGTGACAGCGGTTCCGGGGGTCGGCGCGGGAGACGTCGACAGGTCGCCGCGGAGGACGACGTCGTAGGCCGTCGGGTCGGCCTGCGGGGCGAGCGTGACGAGCCCGCGTTCGGCGAGGTCGCGCAGCGAGGTGGGAAGGTCGTCGAGCGCCGCGGCGACGGTCACGCGGGCCTCGTCGCGCAGGAGCGCATGGACCGTCGCGACCGAGTGCGGTGCGATGCGCGCGACGAGCACGGAGAGGCCGGAGAAGCTCAGCTCAGGCGACATGACGCAGTCTCCTCAGGTCGTCGAGCGCCGCGGCGACGCTGCGTGAGGTCTCGGCGTCACGCACGGCGAGCCGGATCCACGTCGGGCCGAGGCCGGGGAACGTCTCGCCCCGGCGCACGGCGAACCCGAGGCGGGCGAGGTCCTCGCGGACGGACCCGGCGCCGAGTGGGCTCGTGTCCACGAGGACGAAAGGCGCCGCCGACGGGGCCGCGGTGCGCAGCCCGACGGCGGCGAGCTCGCCCACGAGCACCGCGCGGTCGGCGGCGAAGGACACGGCCGCTGCCTCCGCCTCGGCGACGGCGCGCTCGGACAGGCAGGCGACCGTGGCGGCGAGGGCAGGGCTCGAGACGGACCACGGCGGCTGCACGACACGGAGGCCGGCGACGAGCGCGGGGTCGCCGACGACGTAGCCGGCACGCAGGCCGGCCAGGCCCCACGTCTTCGTCAGCGACCGGACGACGATCAGCCCTTCGAGGTCGCGACCGACGACCGACTCGGGCTCGCCCGGCACCGCGTCCATGAAGGCTTCGTCGACGACGACGACGCGCCCGCTCCGGCGCAGCGCCCGCACGCCGCCGGCGGGGTGCAGCACCCCCGTGGGGTTCGTCGGGTTGCCGACGACGACGAGGTCGGCGTCGGCGTGCTCGCCGGACGGGGCGAAGGCTGAGGGGTCGAGGCGCAAGCCGTCCTCGTGCGGGAGCACGCACCGGTCGACCGGTCGACCGGCGGCGACGAGGGCTGCCTCGGGCTCGGTGAACTGCGGGTGCACGACGACGGGGCGGCTGCCGGCGACCGCGCGGGCGACGAGCGTGAACGCCTCGGCCCCTCCCGCGGTCGGCAGCACGCACTCAGGGTCGACGCGGTGCCGTCGCGCGATGGCAGTGACCGCCGCTGACGGGTCCGGGTATCTCCCGAGGTCGTGCAGCGAGTCCGCGATGACGTCGGCGAGCCATGGCGGCGGCGCCGGCAGCCGGACGTTGACCGCGAGGTCGACGAGACCGGGCACGGCGTCACGGTCGCCGTGGTGGTGCAGGTCGACGAGCCCGCTCACGACGCCCTCCGGCGCGAGGCGTCCGTGACGGCATACGCGTGGACGGCCTCGGCGAAGCGGCCAGCGAGCCGGGGGTGACCCGCCCAGTGGGTATGGAGATAGGACGCGTGCAGGGTGGCCCGGCCGGTGCCGGCGGGGTCGAGGGCGAAGCCGTCGGGCGTCCCGTCGAGCAGCCAGGCCGCCGAGCCGGGCCGCTGCTCGCCGCCCACAGTCGTCCGGTGGAACTCGTGGCCCGTCACGCGGGTGCCGGCCACCGAGAGCACCGAGTCGCCCGGGGCGATCGCGGTGCGATAGCCCAAGGTGAGGCGTGGGCCCATCGCGGCCACCGTCGGGATCGCGCCGACCATCTCGTGGCCGTCGACGGACTCGGAGAGGTAGAGCATGCCCGCGCACTCGGCCACGGTCGGCAGGCCGCCGCGGACGGCGTCCAGGATGTCCTCGCGCAGGGCGGAGTTCGCGGACAGGTCCTCGGCGTGGACCTCGGGAAAGCCGCCGCCGAGGTAGAGCCCGGCCGTGCCCGCGGGCAGCGACCGCGCGTGGAGCGGGTCGAAGACGACCGGCTCGAGGCCCGCGGCCCGGAGCAGCTCGTCGGTCTCCGCGTAGCGGAAGGTGAAGGCACGGCCGCCGGCGACGGCCACGACGGGACGCCGCCCGGTCGGGGCCGGCCGGGCTGCCTCGCCGAGGACGGTGACAGCGTCCCACGCCGGGACGTCGAGGTCGGGGGCCGACCGGGCGATCGACAGCACCGCGTCGAGGTCGACGTGCTCGGCCACGCGCTCGGCGAGCAGCCGCACCGACCGGGCGGCCTCCTCGCGCTCGGCGGCGGGCACGAGGCCGAGGTGACGCGACGGCGCCTCGATGCCGGCGTCGCGCGGCAGCACCCCGAGGACCGGGACCCCGGTCGCCTCGAGCGCCGACCAGACCTCGCGGGTGTGCCGGCCCGACGCCGCCTTGTTGAGGACGACCCCGGCGACGCGGACCCCGGGCTCGAAGGTCGCGAGGCCGTGGACGATCGCGGCCGCGGTGCGCGTCATGTGGCTGATGTCGAGGGCGAGGACGACCGGCGTGCGGGTCAGGGTCGCGACGTGCGCGGTCGAGGCGTAGCCGTCGCCGCCGATGCGCCCGTCGAAGAGGCCCATGACGCCCTCGACGACGGCGACGTCGGTCGGTCCGCCGGCGGTCGCGCCGTGCACGAGGAGCGGCGCGACCTGGTCCTGGCCGCAGAGGAAGGGGTCGAGGTTGCGACCGGGTCGGCCCGTGGCGAGCGCGTGGTAGCCGGGGTCGATGAAGTCCGGGCCCACCTTGAACCCCGAGACCCCGAGACCACGGGCGCGCAGCGCGGCCATGAGCCCCGTCGCGACGGTCGTCTTGCCGTGGCCCGAGCCGGGGGCCGCGACGACGAGTCGAGGGAGGGCGGTGGCGCCGGGCACGTCGGGCCCGGCCGGGAGCCGGCCGAGGGCGGTGCCGACCGCCGAGCCGACGGCGGCGTCGACCGCGCTGCTGAAGGCGCTCACCACTCGATCCCTCGCTGGCCCTTCTGGCCCTCGTCGAACGGGTGCTTGACCTTGGTCATCTCGGTCACGAGGTCGGCGAGGTCGAGGACGGCCTGCGGGCAGCGACGCCCGGTGATGACGACGTGCTGGTGGCCCGGGCGGTCGCGCAGGGTCGCGACGACGTCCTCGACGTCGATCCAGCCCCACGCCATCGGGTAGGTGAACTCGTCGAGGACGTAGACGGCGTGCGTCTCGGCAGCGAGCCGGCGCTTGATCTCCGCCCACCCCTCGCGAGCCGCCTCGGCGTGGTCGTCCTCGGTGCCCTCCTTGCGGGTCCAGGACCAGCCGGCGCCCATCTTGTGCCACTCCATCGGACCGCCCTTGCCGGTCTCGCGGTGCAGCTCGGCGAGGGTCTCGACGGCGGTCTGCTCGCCGATGCGCCACTTCGCGCTCTTGACGAACTGGAACACGCCGACCGACCAGCCCTGGTTCCAGCCGCGGAGGGCGAGGCCGAAGGCGGCCGTCGACTTCCCCTTGCCGTCGCCGGTGTTGACGATGAGCAGGGGGCGGTTGCGGCGCTGGCGCGTCGTGAGGCCGTCCTCGGGGACGGTCGTCGGCTGGCCGCGCATCAGGCGGCCCGTCCCGTCGGGCGCGACGTGCGTGCCGCGCCGACGATGGCCGACGCGGCCAGCTCGCCGACGGGCAGGTGCTCGGCGCCGAGGTGCTCGGCGAGCCGGGCCGCCAGCCCCATCCGGAAGCGCCCCGACTCGCAGTCGAGCACGACGCTCTCGACTCCTTCGCCGCGCAGCTGGGTGGCGACGCGCCCGGCGCGGCCCAGGGCATCGGTGCCGCTCGTGGCCCGGCCGTCCGTGACGACGACGAGGAGCGCGCGCCGGTTCGGGTCGCGCAGGCGCTCGACGCGCAACGTGTCGTATGCCGTCCCGAGCCCTTCAGCGAGCGGCGTCCGTCCGCCGTGGGGCAGGTCGCGAAGCCGCCGGGCCGCGATGTCGACCGAGCCGGTCGGCGGCAGGGTGAGCTCGGCGTCGGACCCGCGGAAGGTCACGAGGCCGACCTTGTCGCGCCGCTGGTAGGCGTCGAGGAGCAGCGAGAGCACCGCCGACTTCACGGCCTCCATGCGCTTGCGGGCGGCCATCGACCCGGACGCGTCGACGCAGAGCAGCACGAGGTTGGACTCCCGACCCTGCAGGACCGAGCGGCGCAGGTCGCCGGGCAGGACGCGCAGGCGTCCCGACCGGTCGCCCGTGGCGCCGCGTCCCGCGGCCGCGCGGATCGTCGCGGGCACGTGGACCGGCCCGGTGCGGGCGGTCGTCGAGCCGACGCGGCGTCCGGTGCTCGTCAGGGCGGCCGACCGGCGTCCCGGGTCGCCCTGCCCGATCCCCTTGGCGCGCAGCAGCTTCGCCCGGTAGGGCTCATCGGCGGCGCTCACCGCCGAGGCAGCGGGCACCTCACTCTCACCGCCCTCGCCGCTCTCACCGCCTTCGCCGAGCCCCGGCTCGAGCTCGGCGTGCTGGGGCTCGGGCTGTCGTGGCGACTCCTGCCCGTCGGTCCGTGCCGTCTCCGACGACGAGCTCGGCTGCGCTTCGCGGTCGCGGTCGTGGTTGCGGTCGTGGTCGAGGTCGTGGTCAGCAGGCTCTGGCTCGCCGCCGTCCCCCGGTCCCGGATCCGGCTCGGGGTCCGGATCGTCGTCGCCGAGGAGCTCGTCGAGGAGGTCCTCGTCGATCCCGGGGGAGTCGAACGGGTTGCGGCGCCGGCGGTGCGGCAGCGCCAGCCGGGCTGCCGCCCGGACGTCGGCGACGGTGACCACCGTGCGTCCCGACCAGGCCGCGTGGGCGAGGGCGGCGCGTGCCGTGACGATGTCGGCGCGCAGACCGTCGACCTCGAAGCCGGCGCAGACGACCGCGATCCGGGTCAGCATCTCGTCCGTCAGGGTCACGGCTCCGACCCGTGACCGCGCGTCGGCGATCCGCCCGCGCAGCGCCTCCTGGTCGTCCTCGAACCGGGCCGCGAACGCAGCCGGCGACGCGTCGAAGGCCAGCCGGCGGCGTACGACCTCGGCGCGCAGCGCGGGCTCCCGGGGCGCGGCGACCTCGACGGTCAGCCCGAAGCGGTCGAGCAGCTGCGGGCGTAGCTCGCCCTCCTCGGGGTTCATCGTCCCGACGAGGACGATCCGGGCGGCGTGCGAGACCGAGACGCCGTCGCGCTCGACGGTGTTGCGGCCCATGGCCGCCGCGTCGAGCAGCAGGTCGACGAGGTGGTCGTGGAGGAGGTTGACCTCGTCGACGTAGAGGATGCCGCGGTTCGCGGCCGCAAGCAGGCCGGGCTGGTATGCCGTCTCGCCGCGTCCCAGCGCCCGCTCGAGGTCGAGGGACCCGACGACACGGTCCTCGGTGGCGCCGATCGGCAGCTCGACGAGACCGGCCGCTCGGGTGCCGGCCGCGGCGTCCGGGTCGTGCGGTCCGTCCGGGCATCCGGCGCCGTCGCCCGGTGCGCAGCCGAAGCGGCAGCCGGCGACGACCTGCTGGCGGGGGAGCACAGCGGCGAGGCCGCGCACCATCGTCGACTTCGCCGTGCCCTTCTCGCCGCGCACGAGCACGCCGCCCACCTCCGGCGAGACCGCCGTGAGGACGAGCGCCAGGGCCAGGTCGTCGGAGCCGACGACCGCCGAGAAGGGGAAGGTGCCGGGTGGTGACCCGTGCTGGTCAGGGTCGTTGAGGACGTCGTTCGGGACGTCGTTCGAGCCGTCGCGCATGTGACTGCGAGCCTCCTGCGGGTGCCGCGCCCGCGTCGGTGGACCGGACGCGCCCGGCGGGCGCGACCAGCGACGGGAGATGCCCTGGCTTCCGCCGACCGCGTGGTCGGAGGTTCACAGTGGCGGGACCGCTCCGGATTCGCACCGGATTCCTCTCCCAGTCGCCAGCGGCAGTCTGCCACGTCGCCGGGGTGCGGCGCCCGGCGGCTCAGGCCGACTGCGCCCCGGTGCCGGTCTCGGTGCCCGTCTCGGCGTCGGTCGGCAGGATCGACACGATGGCCCGCCACACGGCGGTCGACGTCGTCGGCACCAAGGCCGGGCCGTGCTCGTCGGCCTCGATCCGGAGCAGTCCGGCGTCGACGTCGACCCACGCGAGTCTGCGCACGACGGTGCGGTCCCGGGCCTGGAAGGCGATGTCGACGACCGACAGCTGCCACAGTCCGGCACGCACGGCCGCGCCGGCGCGGGGCCACGGGGCGAGCAGGTCGGCGAGGGCCTCGCTGCCGGCGGTGCGGGCGGCCACGGAGTTGGAGGCGAGGTCGTCGAGCAGCGACTCGTCGACGACGGCCGACGCCGCGTCGAGACGGGGCCGGGCCTGCAGCCCGGTCAGCTGCGCGATGGTCGTCGGCACGAACTCGGTGCTCAGGGCCGCGAAGTCGTAGGTGCCGTCGGCGAGGTCGGTGAGCATGGCGCTGACGAGGGCCACCCAGGCCTGGTGGAGGCGCACTCCGTCGGGTCCGGTGACGAGCACCTGGAGCGAGCCGAGCGAGGTGGTGACGGCGGCCAGGGCGTTGCGCAGGACGGGGTGCGGGGTTCCGTCGGCGACCACGCCGGCGTCGCTGAGGCGCTCCACGACGTCCTCGCAGGCGCCCTCGGGGTCGGTGGCGTACTCCACGAGGGTGATGAACGCGTCGGCGTCGAGCCGCAGACGGGTGGTCGAGGCGTCGAACGTCACGCTCATGCAGGCACCCGACCGTCGGTCCGCATGACGAGGCTCGCCGCGACGGCGTCGAGGACGGGTGCCAGGTGCGTGAGTCGCAGGGTGCCGACCCGGGCGGTCAGCGTGATGCCCGTGCCGTCGACGACGGTCGTCCACGACTCGGTGGTCACGGACTCATGGGCAGGGGTCGAGTGGGTCGTGAGCCGGCGCAGCCCGACGTGGCCCCCCACGGTGATCTCCTCGTGGTCGAGGAGGAGGTAGCCGTCGAGCTCCTGCGACTCCAGGTGCTGCGTCGTGCGCTGCCACTCGGCGAGCGAGCCCTGCACGTCGGCGAACATGAGGACGACGTTGGTCCGGAAGCGGTCGGAGTCGTCCGGCTCGACGGCGGCGACGACGTCCCCGTCCGGCGAGAGCTCGATCGCGTCCCAGTGCTCTGGCACGGCGAACGACACCCCGCCCCCGCGCGTGCTCATCGTGGTCAGTCGGGCCGTCGGGACCTGCTCCGATCCCTGGTGGACGTCGGTCATCTGGTGTTCCTCCCCTGTCGCCATCTGGCTGCCAGCCGTCCCCCGACGACGTGCGATAAACATCATGAGGCCGAGGTGGGGCGTATCGGGCCGGAACGGTCATAACGAATGCCTCCGGATCGTCGCGCTAGGGTCGCCGCTGTGATCGAGGTGGTCGGCGTGGGTGCATCCGGGCTGGAGTCCCTCGGCCCCGACGGCCGCCGGCTCGTCGACGAGGCCGAGGTCGTCGTCGGCGGTGAGCGTCATCTCGCGATGCTCGGGGTCCGTCCTGGCCGGCGCCTCGTGCCGTGGCCGTCGCCCTTGCTCCCGGGCCTGCGGCGCGTGCTCGACGACGCCGGTGCGGGTCGGGTCGTCGTGCTCGCGAGCGGGGACCCGCTCGTCTCGGGCATCGGGTCGACCCTTGTGCGCGAGCTCGGTGCCGCCGTGGTACGCATCCACCCGGCTGTCTCGTCGGTAGCGCTCGCCCGAGCCCGGATGCATTGGGCTGCAGAGGATTCCGACGTCGTCACCCTCGTGGGCCGAGATGTCGACCGGCTGCGACGTGACCTGGCGCCGCGGGCCCGGCTCGTCGTGCTGACGTCGGGTGACGACGCCCCCGCGCGCATCGCCTCCCTGCTCGTCGAGGAGGGGTATGCCGGCAGCCGGCTCACGGTGCTCGGTGACCTCGGCTCACCGGCGGAGTCGCGCATCGACGGGGTGGCCGCATCGTGGGACGGCCGTCCCGCCCCTCGGCTGAGCCTCGTCTGCGTCGAGTGCGAGCCCCGTCCTGTGCGGAGCGCGAGGTCGCTCGTGCCGGGACTCGACGAGACGGCATACGACCACGACGGGCAGCTGACGAAGCGCGTCGTGCGGGCGGCCGCGCTGGCCCACCTCGCCCCGCAGCCCGGCGACGTCATGTGGGACCTCGGCGCCGGCGCCGGGTCGGTCGGCATCGAGTTCGCACGGCAGCACCCGCGCAACGAGGTCCACTCGGTCGAGCGTGACCCGGAGCGGGCTGAGCGGGTGCGGCGCAACGCCCGTGCGCTCGGGGTGCCCGGGGTGCGGGTCGTCGAGGCGGCGTCGATCGACGCGGTCGCGGAGCTGCCCCGTCCGGACGCCGTCTTCGTGGGGGGCGGAGCCACCGGCCCGCTGCTCGACGCGTGCTGGGCCGCACTCGGGCCGGGGGGACGGCTCGTCGTCCACGGCGTCACGGTCGAGACCGAGGTGCTGCTCCACGAGGTCCGGGCCAGGCTCGGCGGGTCGATGAGCCGGATCGCCGTCGAGGACCTCGACACCATCGGGTCGCTCCACGGCTGGAAGCCTGCACGGTCGATCGTGCAGTGGTCGGCGGAAAAACCTGTGACACAGACGGATTCGGAGACTGACGCATGACGGTCCACTTCATCGGTGCCGGCCCTGGTGCCGCCGACCTGCTGACGCTCCGCGCGGTGCGGCTCCTCGGGGAGGCGCAGGTGTGTCTCTATGCCGGCACCTACATCGGGTCGGAGGTGCTCGCGCACTGCCCCGAGGGAGCCGAGGTCGTGGACACCCAGCACCTCGACCTCGACGCCATCACCGAGCACTGCGTCCGCGCCCACGCGGCCGGTCACGACGTGGCGCGGCTGTGCTCCGGGGACCCGTCGCTCTACTCCGCCGTCGCCGAGCAGACCCGGCGGCTCGACCGCGCGGGAGTGCCGTGGGACGTGACGCCCGGCGTTCCCGCGTATGCCGCTGCTGCTGCCCTCATCGGCCGCGAGCTGACGGTCCCCGAGGTCGCGCAGTCCGTGGTGCTGACCCGGGCCCACCGCGACTCGACGCAGATGCCCGAGACGGAGTCGCTCGCCCACTTCGCGCGGTCCCGGGCCACGCTCGTGCTGCACCTCGCGATCCGCCGCACCCGCGAGCTCATGGCGTCGCTCGTCGGCGACTACGGCGACGACTGCCCCGTGGTCGTCGTCGCCAACGCCGAGCAGCCCGACCAGCTCGTGCTGCGCGGGACCCTGACCGACATCGCCGACCAGGTCGAGGCCGCCGGTCTGCGTCAGGCCGCGGTCATCCTCGTCGGACGCGCGCTCGCCGCGCGCGACGCCGACGACTTCGTCGAGTCGCACCTCTACGGCACGCGGATCACCCGAAACACGCCGGGCGCCTGGGGTCCCCGTGGCGTGTCCGGACGGGCTGTGTCAGGATGCGAGTGCCGCAGTGCACGGGAAGTCGGTGTGATTCCGACGTGGTCCTCGCCACTGTGACCAGGGAGCAAGTCCCCACCATTCGCCACTGGTGACCTCAGGTTGACGCCGGGTCGCTGGGAAGGCTGGGGAGGCGTGACGATCTGGAAGCCAGGAGACCGGCTGCGGCGCGATCTGTCCACGAGGCATGGAACGAAAGGGTCAATCTGCCATGACCACTGCTGCATCGGCGTCTGCCGTCTCCCCGTCCACCAGCGTCCGCGTCCCCGTCTGGGCGTGGGTCCTGCTGGCGTTCGCCGTCTTCGCGCTCTACTTCGTCTCGCAGGAGAACGGCGCCCTGCTCAGCGCTCCCGCTGCGCAGATGCTCCACGAGCTGACGCACGACGCGCGTCACGCCCTCGGCGTCCCCTGCCACTGAGGTGGGCCTGAGCTTCGGCTCCGTGCTGCGGCGCGGGGTCCTTGCCGGCGTGTCCGCAGGTCTCGCGGCCGCCGTCGTGATCTGGCTCGTCGTCGAGCCGGTCATCCGTCGGGCCCTCGCCATCGAGGACATGCGCTCGATGCACGGCGGCCAGTCGGCACGCGCCGGTCTGCCCACCCACGGTGGCGACGAGCCGCTCGTGTCGCGGGCCGCCCAGGTCGTCGGTGGCGCCCTCACGGCGGTCCTCGTCGGGGTCGCCGTCGGGGTCGTCTTCGCCGTCGTCTTCGCCAGGATGCGTGAGCGGCTCCCCGGTCGGGGCGACTTCGGCCGCTCGATGGTGCTCGCCACCATCGGCTTCGCAGCCGTGAGTCTCCTTCCGGCACTGAAGATCCCGTCGAACCCGCCGGCAGTCGGCGATCCGGAGACAGTCGGGCAGCGCACGATGGTGTACGCCGTCGTCCTCCTCCTCGGGGTCGCGATCGCCCTGCTCGTGCCGGTGCTCGACCAGCGCCTCGCGGCGCGGGGGACGGTGCCGTCCACGCGGTGGGCCATCGACGTCGTCGCGACCGTGGTGCTCGTCGTGCTCGTGCTGGTGCTCGTGCCGGGCTCGCCCGATGCAGTGCCAGCCGACGTGCCGGCGGCGCTGCTCTGGGACTTCCGGCTCGCGTCCCTGGCACAGCTCGCCACGATGTGGCTCACGCTGGGTCTCGTCTTCGGCCTGCTCCTCGAACGGCTCGCAGCGCCCAAGCGGGCTTTCGAGCCCGTGACGGCGTGACGGCATACGAGAACGCCTCTGCTGACAACGATTCCGCGCGCACGTGCATCGTCCGCGTGTGCCGTGACTGCTGTTGCGGCACGGAACGCAAGCACCCCGGGGTCGACCACGACGGGCTCCTGGCCCGTCTCGAGGTCGGCACCCGGGGGAGCGCCCGTGTGCTGCGGAGCGCGTGCCTGCTCGCCTGCGACGAGTCGAACGTCGTCGTCGTGACCCCGTCGGTGGCCGGTCGCCTGGCCGGCGGTCGGCCCGTGTGGGTGCGCGCCGTGCTCGACGACGAGACGGTCGACGCGGTCACCGGGTGGGTCGCGCTCGGCGGCCCGGGTGTTGCGGACGTGCCGGCGCCGCTCGCGCAGCAGGTGTTCGCCCCGAGCGGGCTGTCGCTGACGTGGACGGCGGTCTGAGGCGCCGCGTCAGGAGTCGGCGCGGACGTCCAGCCCCACCTCGACTGTGTCGCCCTCCTCGACGTCTTCGGCGCGACGGACGGCGACCTTGAGGGGGACGACGTAGCCGCCGTCCTTGGACCACAGCGACGTCGTCCATCGGGTGCGCCCGATGCGGGCGGTGACCGGGATCATGCCCCAGCCGTAGCTGACGTGGGCGACGTCGTGGAGCGCCTGCGACTCGTCCTCGGGCACGGTGACGAAGTAGTAGGGCGACGGACCTCGCCACTCCCAGACCTCGGCGCTGAACTCCAGCTCCATGCCCACAGGATGGCACCGATGTCGGTCCGGTCGACGTGGTCTGCGACGGCCTGCGGTCGCTAGCATCGTGACCGAGATGGACATTCCTCAGCAGGTCGAGGCCTACCTCGCCGGTCAACCCGAGCCCAAGCAGACCGAGCTCCGATCCGCGACGGCATGACCGGCGACCAGAGCTGCGGACCGTTGTCCACGGAGCAGAGATAGCGGCGTGGTCGACCAAGCCGTCGGGTCAACACTGTCCACGGAGGAGGTGGGGGCGTGTCGATGTTCGTTCCCGGGGCGGAGCTGAGCCGGCGGTTCCACGACGAGGCCGTGCAGCCCGTCTTGAGTGCCACCTTTCCCGGCGTGCCGCACTCTGCTGCGCTGCTCGGCCGCGGGTCGGAGGTGCTCGGCTTCGATGATGAGATGTCGACGGACCACGACTGGAAGCCGCGTGCTCTGATCTTCCTTGCCGAGGAGGACGAGCGGCGCCTCGGTGCCGAGGTGCGAGCGGCGCTGCAGCGCGACCTGCCGGCGACCTTCGCCGGTCGTCCGACCGGCCATGCGGTCCACACCGTGCGCGGCTATCTCCGGCAACAGCTGGAGCTGGACATCGACCACGACATCGAGCCGCGCGACTGGCTGACCCTGCCGGAGCACGGGTTACGTGCGTTCACCTCGGGCGTCGTCTTCCACGACGAGGTGGACCTGCAGACGGCCCGCGACCGTCTGGCCTACTACCCCCATGACGTCTGGCTCTACCTGCTGATCGCCGGGTGGTGGCGCGTCCACCCGGAGATGAACCTGGTGGGCAGAGCGGGAGCTGCGGGCGACGAGCTGGGCTCCTCGCTGATCGGGTCGCGCCTCGTCGGCGACCTGATGCGGCTCGCGTTCCTGATGGAACGGCAGTACGCGCCGTACTCGAAGTGGTTCGGGACGGCCTTCTCACGTCTGGCGTGTGGCCCAGAGCTGACTCCGGTCCTGTGGAACGTAGGCCGCGCGGCAACGTGGCCGGACCGCGAAGCGGCCCTCATGACGGCGTACGAGCGTCTGACCGCGATGCACAACGCGCTCGGTCTGACGGCTCCGGTCACGACGGAGGTCGTGCAGATGTGGGACCGACCCTTCAAGGTCGCGTGGGCCGGCATCCCGGACCTGCTCCTGCCTCTGATCCAGGACCCAGCGGTCGTGAGCATTGCGCAGAGATGGCCGGTCGGACCCGTGGACCAGTTCCGCGAGCTGATCTGGGCACCGCAGAATCGACACCTGCTCCTGCGACTCTTCGACTAGGGGAGCCGACAGAGTGTTCGCACGCGTCTCCGGGCCCTGGCCAGAGTGGTCGCCCGCGAGCGTCAGTGGACGTAGCGGGGCGTCCACACCTGGCCGACGCCGGTGACGCGGGTGCCGGACGCGCAGACGATGACGAGGCACTTCATGTCGATCGTCGCCGGGTCGAGGTCGGCGAGGGTCGTCACCGTGAGGGACTCCTCGGCTCGCCCGACGTCGCGACCCACGACGACGACGGTGGCTGGGTCGCGTTCCTCGAGGAGGACCTCGCGCGCGCGGGCCACCTGCTCGGTCCGGCTGCGTGAGGCGGGGTTGTAGAGAGCGACGACGAGGTCGGCCGACGCGGCGGCCCGCAGGCGCCTCTCGATGACGTGCCACGGCTTGAGCCGGTCGGAGAGCGACATGATGGCGAAGTCGCCGCCCAGCGGTGCGCCGGCGCGAGCCGCCACGGCCTGGGCCGCCGTGACTCCGGGTAGCACGCGCACGGGCACGTCGGTGTAGCCGTGCGTCTCGGCCGCCTCGAAGACCGCCGACGCCATGCCGAAGACTCCGGCGTCGCCACCGGAGACGACCGCGACCCGCTCCCCCTTGCGGGCCAGCTCGAGGGCGTCCCGGGCGCGGTCCACCTCGACCGTGTTGCCGGAGGCGTGAGGGGTGAGGCCCTCGCGCTGCGGGACCCGGTTGACGTAGGGCGCGTAGCCGACGACGTGACCGACCTCGGCGAGCGCGACCGACGCCTCCGGGGTGAGCCAGCGGTCGGGTCCGGGGCCGAGGCCGATGACGACGACCTCGCCCTGGACGTCGTCCACCGGGCCTTCTTGCGGGACAGCCGGATCGCTGGTGCCTGAGGATGCCGCACGCCCCGCCGCGTCGGCCCGCAGGTCGCGACCGGGGACGACGACCATCGACATGTACGGCACGGTCGAGGCGTCGACCTCGGCGGCGGGGAGCACCCGTTCGGCATCGGAGCTGGCCCGCTCGACGTAGCGCGCCTCGTCGAGCCGTCCGGCCTGGCGCAGGGCCTCGCGGACGTTCTCGAAGGTGCGGCCGAGCTTCATCACGACGGCAGCCTCGGTGTCGGCGAGCCGGCGCGCGAGCTCCGGCACCGGCAGCGTCCCGGGCAGGATCGTCAGCACGTCCTCGTGCCGGCAGAGGCCGGTGGCGACGGCGGCCGCCGACCCGCTGACCGACGTGACACCCGGGACGACCGCGGTGTCGTAGCGGTCGGCGAGACGGTCGTGGAGGTACATGTAGGTGCCGTAGAAGAGCGGGTCCCCCTCGGCGATGACGACGACGTTGCGGCCCGAGTCCAGATGTGCGGCAAGGCGATCGGCCGATTCGTCGTAGAAGTCGGCCATGCGGCCGTGGTAGCCGAGGGGGTGGTCCGTCGCGCCGGTGGTGACAGGGTAGACGAGCAGCTCCTCGACGACTCCCTCACGGAAGTAGGAGGCGGCGATGCGTCGGGCGATCGAGTCGCCCCGCGGCCCGCTGTGGAAGGCGACGACGTCGGCCTCACCGATGAGCCGCGCGGCCTTGACCGTGACGAGCTCGGGGTCACCTGGCCCGACGCCGACGCCGCGGAGCCAGCCGGTCACAGCTCCTCCTCGCGGGCCAGGGCGTTGACGGCAGCGGCCGCGAGGGCTGAGCCACCGCGCCGACCGTGCACGACGAGCCACGGGATGTCGAACGGGTTGTCGGCCAGGGCGACCTTCGACTCCGCGGAGCCGATGAAGCCGACGGGGATGCCGATGATGGCGGCCGGCCGCGGGCCCCCGTCGGCGATGGTCTCGAGGAGGTGGAAGAGCGCCGTGGGCGCGTTGCCGATGGCGACCACGGCGCCGTCGACCCGGTCGCCCCAGAGCGAGACGGCGGCCGCGGATCGCGTCGTGCCCCAGGCCTGGGCGAGAGCCGGAACCCGCTCATCGCGCAGCGTGCAGACGACCTCGTTGTCGCGGGGCAGCCGGGCCCGGGTGATGCCGGAGGCGATCATGTGCGCATCGGTGAGGATGGGCGCACCGGACCGCAACGCGGTCCGCGCGGCCGTGACGAGCCGGGGGTGCACGGCGATGTGCTCGGTGAGGTCGACGTCGCCGCTCGCGTGCACCATGCGGACGGCCACGACTCGGGCGTCCTCGGGAAGGTGGTCGAGCCGGGCCTCCGTCCGGATCGTCGCGAACGACCGGCGATAGATCTCCGCCCCGTCCGTGACGTAGTCGTAGCGGCGCGTCGGCGCCTGCCGTGTCTCGGCGGTCACGTCCATGAGGACTCCTGCTCGGCGATGGTGGACAAGGCTTCCTCGGTTGACCGTGGGGCCAGCACGTCGACGTATGCCGTCGCGGGCGTTCCGCACCGACGCTCGCACCCGCTGACGTGCACGGGGAGGTGGCCTCCCGACAGGACCGGGGCGAGGTCGCGGGCCAGGGCTCGGGTGTCGAGAGCGGACCGCGCGCAGCCCGGGAGGCCGGTGCAGGCGTGCAGCCGGGTCCAGGGTGAGCCGGCGTGGGTCACCAGGCCCGCTGCCTCGAGCTCGGACAGTGCTGCGGCGGCGTTCTCGATGACGAGCGAGCGCCACGGCGTCACGAGCACGCGGTCCGTGACCCCGGCGAGCGCGGCAACGTGGTCGCGTCGGAGCAGGCCGAGCGGCACGGCCACGACAGCGTGGTCGCCGACGGAGCCGAGCGGGCGCTCCGGCCGACGTGGCAGGTCGAGCTCGGCCGTCGGCTCGGGTCCGAGCGGCACCCCGAGCTCGCTGACGTGCCAGACGGATTCGTCGCCGCCGGCCGCTTGCACGAACTCACGGGCGAGGGCGATGAGCCGAGGCACGGCGGCCACCAGTGGTACGTCCCAGCCGCGGTCGATGCCACCAGCCAGCACGACGCAGCGACCGGGACCGGTCGCGAACACGCCGAGGTCGAAGGACTCGCTTACGACGTCGCCACGCCCGTCGTCGAGGACGAGGAGGAAGCGGCCGCCGAGGCGGGAGAGGTCGGGATCGGTGCGGAGCGCGGCGTCGAGCGCGCGGGTCACGGGACGCAGGTCACAGTGCCCGGTGCCGTCGAGGCCGGAGAGCGGCGAGGCGACGATGTTGCGGACGAGCTCGTGGGGCGCCGATGGGACGAGTCCCGTCGCCCGGATCGCATCACGGATCCGCGGCGTCAGCGGGTCGGGGAGCCCGCGCAGCTGCAGGGCGCCACGAGACGTCAGTTGGATCGCCGGATCCGCCTGTCCGGCAATGACATCCATGAGAGCGGACAGGGCCTCGATGCGCACCGGCTGGCCGGCAGGACGGAGCCGCACGATCGAGCCGTCGACCGCGACGAAGGGTCGGCTGACACCGGGACAGGCATCGCCTGCCCGGCGCTCTCGGCTCGACGGGGCGGTCACGCGGCACATGCTAGGCCCGAGCCCGGCGAGGTCAAGACGGCTGTCTCGGGCACCGGCCCGATGTCAGGGGCTCGGCACCCACATGTACTGGGGGGTCTGGCACACCTCGACGAAGCCGAGTCGCTCGTACGTGGGCCGACCCATCTCGGACGCCATGAGGACGGCTTCGGTGCATCCGCGGCGTTGCGCGAGGTTCATCAGGGTGGCGGTGACGGCATACCCCAGGCCTTGTCGCCTGGCCGACTCGACCGTGACGATGTTGTAGACCCCCGCCGTCCGCCCGGTGACGAAGACCGACCCGGTGCTCACGGCCTCCCCATCGACCCGGGCGACGACGTGGAAGAGGACGTCCGGGCCGAAGTCGGCCAGGGCCAGTCGCAGCGGTTCGACGACGAAGTCGGGGAAGCCGAAACCGGAGGCCATCACGGCCACGAGCTCCTCGGTCACCGGGCTGAGCGAGATGTCGACATCCGCCCGCAGGCGTGTGTCGACCGGTCCGGTGAGCCGGACGTGCATGCCCGGCTCGGGGCGCGGGTCGATGCCCCGGTCGCGCAGCACGGCGTCCATCTCGGTTGTCATCGTCGACGGGGTCGCCCACCACAGGAAGGGCAGCCCTCGGGCCACGTAACCGTCGACGAGCTCGGCGGTGCGCCGCGCCTCCGAACCCGCAGCGAACCGTGCTCCGCAGATCGCGTTGAAGAGCGGGAACGCGAGATCGCGGGTGAACGCGACGACATCGTCGTCCGGGAGGGCCTTGACGTGCTCGGTGCCGGCCAGGAGCCGGAACTGGGCGATGAGGTTCTCCTCCACTGCGGTGACTCGTGGATCGCCGTGAGCGCTCACGGTCGCACCGTAGCCGGGGCGCGATGCGGTCCGCAGGGAAATGCGCGTCGCCCACGGGCTATGGTGGGGCCAGCGTCGTCGATCCAGGAACCCGGTGAGAATCCGGGACGGTCCCGCCACTGTGAGTCGCCACCCGTGAGGGAGGCGGTGAGTCAGGAACTGCCGGCAGCGCTTCTCTTTCCTTTCGACCGCGGGGCGTGGACACCCCGCCGAGGAGTTCCAGTGACGCGCATCGCGCTGCTCTCGACGTCTGACACCGACCTGCTGTGTGCCCGCGGGAGCGGTGCCGACTACCTGGTCGCCAACCCTTCGCGTGCCGGTCACACGTCCATGGCCGAGGCCATCGAGGCTGCCGACATCGTCGTGGCCCGCATCCTCGGCGGTCCCCAGGACCTCTGCGAGGGCTTCCGCCGGATCCGGAGCACGGACACGCCGATGGTCGTGCTCGGCGGCGAGCAGACCCCGCACGCCGCCCTCATGGAGCTCTCGACGGTCGCGCCTCGCGTCGTCGCCGAGGCGCACCGCTACCTCGCCGAGGGCGGCGCGGCCAACCTCCGGGAGCTGCACGCCTTCCTCGGCGACACACTCCTCATGACGGGGGAGGGTTTCGAGCCACCCGTCACCCTGCCGACGTGGGGCGTCCTCGACCGCCCGGAGCCCCAGCCTGCGGCCGGCGGCCACCCCCGTCCTCGAGTCGGGATCCTCTTCTACCGCGCTCAGTTCGCCGCCGAGAACACCTCCTACGTCCACGCCCTCGCCGACGCCGTCGACGCGGCCGGCGGTGTCGGTGTGCCGGTCCACGTCTCGTCGCTGCGCGACGCCCCCGCCGACCTTCTCGAGCACCTGACGGCATACGACGTCCTCGTGACGACGGTGCTCGCAGCGGGCGGCACGAAGCCGGGCACGGCGAGCGCCGGCGAGGACGACGAGGCGTGGGACGTGCAGGCACTGGCTGCCCTCGACGTCCCGATCATCCAGGGCCTCTGCCTGACGTGGAGCCGCGACCAGTGGGACGCGAGCGACGACGGGATGAGCCCGCTCGACGTCGCGACGCAGGTCGCCGTGCCCGAGTTCGACGGCCGCATCATCGGAGGGGTCTTCTCCTTCAAGGAGACCGACGCCGACGGCCTGCCGCACTACGTGCCCGACCCCGAGCGCTGCGCGCGTCTCGCCACGCTCGCCGTCAACCACGCCCGCCTGGGCCACACCCCGCCGGCCGAGCGGCGGATCGCGGTCGTCCTGTCGGCCTACCCGTCCAAGCACTCGCGCATCGGCAACGCCGTCGGTCTCGACACGCCGGTCTCGATCATCCGGCTGCTGCGGGCGATGCGCGACGCCGGCTACGACCTCGGCGAGCCGGGCGAGATCCCCGGCACCGGGCCGCTCGAGCCGGTCGACGGCGAGTCGCCCGACACGACCGCGGGCAACGCGCTCATCCACGCCCTCATCGAGGCCGGGGGCCAGGACGAGGACTGGCTGACGCAGGAGCAGCTGAGCGGCCAGCCGGTGCGGATCCCGGCTGCCCGCTACCGCGAGCACTTCGACGCCCTCCCGTCGGGGCTGCGCGACGCCGTCACGAGGCACTGGGGCGACGCGCCCGGCCAGGTCTTCGTCGACCGCCACGCGGACCCCGAGGGCGAGCTCGTCGCGGCGAGCATCCGGGCCGGCAACGTCGTCGTCCTCGTCCAGCCGCCGCGTGGCTTCGGCGAGAACCCCATCGCGATCTACCACGACCCAGACCTCCCGCCGACGCACCACTACCTCGCCGTCTACGACTGGCTCGCAAGGGAGTTCGGCGCCCACGCCGTCGTCCACATGGGCAAGCACGGCAACCTCGAGTGGCTGCCCGGCAAGAACCTCGCGCTCTCCGCGGCGTGCGGGCCCGACGCGACGATCGGCTCGATCCCGCTCGTCTACCCCTTCCTCGTCAACGACCCCGGAGAGGGCAGCCAGGCCAAGCGTCGCGCCCACGCGACGATCGTCGACCACCTCGTGCCCCCGATGGCCCGCGCCGAGTCCTACGGCGACATCGCCCGACTCGAGCAGCTGCTCGACGAGTACGGCAACGTCTCCGTCATGGACCCGGCCAAGGCGCCGGCCCTGCGCGCCGAGATCTGGACGCTCATCCAGTCCGCTCAGATGCACCACGACCTGGGACTCGAGGACCGGCCCGACGACGATGCCTTCGACGAGTTCGTCATGCACGTCGACGGCTGGCTCTGCGAGGTCAAGGACGTCCAGATCAGGGACGGACTCCATGTTCTTGGCGAGGCCCCCACGGGGGAGGGCCTCGCCAACCTCGTGCTCGCGATCCTGCGGGCCAACCAGGTCTTCGCCGGTGCCGTGGGCGCCGTGCCGGGACTTCGGACGGCGCTCGGGGTGAGTGAGGGGCACTCCGAGCGCTCGTCCGTCGACGACGCCGAGGAGCAGGCGAGCGCACTCGTCGTCGCTCTCGCCGAGGCCGACTGGGACGAGGCCGCAGTGCCCGGCATCGTGCGCGACCGGCTGGGCGCCGACCCGCAGGTCGACACCGATGGCGTATGCCGTTCGCTGGCCTTCGCGTGCCGCGAGGTCGTCCCGCGGTTGCGGGCGACGACGGGCGAGATCGACGCGGTGCTCCATGCGCTCGACGGCGGCTACGTCCCGGCCGGGCCGTCGGGGTCGCCTCTGCGCGGCCTCGTCAACGTGCTGCCGACCGGCCGCAACTTCTACTCCGTCGACCCGAAGGCGATCCCGAGCCGACTCGCCTGGGAGACCGGGCAGCGCCTCGCCGACGACCTGCTCGCCCGGCACCGGGCCGACACCGGCGAGTGGCCCCGGTCGGTCGGTCTCTCGGTGTGGGGCACGTCGGCGATGCGCACGTCGGGCGACGACATCGCCGAGGTGCTGGCGCTCCTCGGCGTGCGCCCCCGCTGGGACGAGATGTCGCGCCGGGTCGTCGGGCTCGACGCCACCCCGCTCGCCGAGCTCGGCCGGCCGCGCATCGACGTCACGGTCCGCATCTCCGGCTTCTTCCGCGACGCCTTCCCGCACGTCATCGCCATGCTCGACGACGCCGTGCAGCTCGTGGCCGACCTCGACGAGTCCCCCGACGACAACTACCTCCGGGCCCACGTCGCCGGCGACCTCGCCGAGCACGGTGACGCCCGCCGCGCCACGACCCGGATCTTCGGCAGCAAGCCCGGCTCCTACGGCGCCGGCATCCTCCCGCTCATCGAGTCGGGCAACTGGCGCTCGGACGGCGACCTCGCGGAGGTCTACGCGACGTGGGGCGGCTTCGCGTACGGGCGCGAGCTGGACGGCATACCTGCTCGGGCCGACCTGGAGCGCACCTACGCGCGGATGGACGTCGCCGCCAAGAACATCGACACGCGCGAGCACGACATCGCCGACAGCGACGACTACTTCCAGTACCACGGCGGCATGGTCGCGACGGTCCGCGCGCTCACCGGTCGCGAGCCCAAGGCGTACGTCGGCGACTCCACGACGCCGGACGCGGTGCGCACGCGCAGCCTCACGGAGGAGACGGCGCGCGTCTTCCGGGCGCGCGTCGTCAACCCGCGCTGGATCGCGGCGATGCGGCGGCACGGCTACAAGGGCGCCTTCGAGCTCGCGGCGACCGTCGACTACCTCTACGGCTTCGACGCGACGGCCGGGGTCGTGACGGACTGGATGTACGAGCAGCTCGCCCAGACCTACGTGCTCGACAAGGAGAACCGCGACTTCCTCCAGCACGCCAACCCGTGGGCGCTACACGGCATGATCGAGCGGCTCCACGAGGCCGTCGACCGCGGCCTCTGGGAGGAGCCGGACCCCCAGCTGATGGCGGACCTCCAGCAGGTCTACCTCGACGTCGAGGGCGACCTCGAGGACTGACGCCATGTGCCACGAGGTCCGGTCGGTCCTCGTCCCGAGCGAGATCGTGCGCCTCACCGCGCAGGTGGTGTGAGTGGGCGACAACAGCCGCGCGATCACCCGCATGATCACCAGTGAAGGCCCCCACCGCTCTGTCGGCCGAACCATCTACGGTTCGGTCGGGACTTCAAAGCGCTGGCTTCCCGACCGGTGCAGCACGACGTAGTGGCGACACGCTGGGAGCGCGGAAGGACGTGAGGTCGGCACGTGCCATGGGACGTGAACTCATGGAACAGCACAGCTTGGATGACTGGATCCTGGTGTTCGACCGTGCGAAGACGCGCGAGCTCGGCTGCTCCGGCCAACGGTGCTCGTCCGCAGAAGCGCCCACCGTCGAAGGTGCCTGGCGTGCCACGTGCCCAGCGGGCCATACGCTGACTCGTCATCGACGGCCGACCCGCGTCGGCTGGTGTGGCCGCTGCTCGGGGCCGCCGCGTGTTCGTGTGTTCGAGTCAACCTTCCACGGGCAGTCGGGGACCATGCACCCGAACTACGTCGCCGAGCTCACCGCACTTCTGGCCGATGTCCCGCATCAGGCACCGGGAAGCCTCCCGCCGGGGCAGGTCGTCCGCGTGACGGCACCCGGCCCGTACGGTGGTCTCGTCGGACCGATCCTGCGCAGAGGCCGGAGCAACTACAAGGTGCGTCTGGAGGAGGGCGTGCTCACCGTGCCCTTCGCTTGGGTTGAGGCGGTGGGCTGAAGCCCTGGCGGGGCGGCGCCGGCGGCTCAGAACTGGAGGCCGCGCATGTCGTGCTCGACGACGTCGACGTCGCCGCACCGCTTGCAGGTCAGGATCGTGCGACCCCTCAGCTTCATGCGCGTGTAGCGGTGGCCGAGGATGAGGCACTTGAGATTTCGTCGCGCCATCCCCCGAGTCTCCTCCGATCCCTTCGCCCCGAGACCGGATCGACCGGAACTAGCTGAGGATCCCGTGGCGTGCGTTCCAGCGCCTCGCGCCCGCAGCCGCGTCGACCATGCCCCACACCCAGAAGCCGAAGACGCCGACGATCCCGATGAGGACGATGACGAGCACGCAGCTGAGAAGGTAGCCGATGAGGATCCCGACGCCCTTGGCCACGTCGCCGTTGATCATGCTGCCGAGGCCGGGCAGGAAGAACGACGCGAGCACGGAGAGCGCCGGGCTCTTCGGTGCCACCTGGGCGTAGTAGACCGGGGTGCCGACCATCCCGGGAGGGCCGGGGGAGGGCGTCGGCGGCGGCCAGCCGGCCTGTCCCCAGGGCGTGTCCGCCACACGGTGCGGCAGCCCGTGGGCGTCGGTCGCGGCCGCCGGTGGGGCCATCGGGGGCCGGGTGTGCGCCGTCCACGCGCGCCCGTCCCAGTAGCGCTCGCCCTCACCGGCCGGGTACCAGCCGGGAGGAGCCGAAGGTCCTTGGTTCATGATCGAGCTCCTCCTCAGCCTCGTCAGGGTCCTGACATCCAGAGCGTATGTCGGGACGTGGCCGCATCTGGACGTTTTGTCAGGGAGCGAAGGGCGTCAGGCAGAAGGGATGGCCGGCCGGATCGAGCAGCACGCGCCAGCGGGCATCGGGCTGCGGGTCCGCGAGGCGCGCGCCCAGTCCGCGGGCGCGCTCGGTCTGGGCGTCGAGGTCGTCGGCGTCGACCGTGACGTCGAGGTGCACGATCGAGTGGTCGGGCCACGTCGGCTCGCGATGGTCCTCGACCACCTGCGCCACGAGGACCAGGCCGCCCACGTCGACAGCCGACGCGTGGTCGTGGGACCAGAGCACCGTGCCGTCGAAGAGCTCCGCGTAGAAGGTCGCGAGCGCGGCGTGGTCGGCGCAGTCGAGCGAGACGGCGCTGACGCGAAGGGGGGCTGGGTCGGCGTTCATGGTGCCTGCTCGTCGGCGGGCTCGGCCTCGGGCAGGACGGGCTGGTCGGTGGGGTAGAGGCCGACGGCGAGGCCGTAGACGGTGTCGCCCGAGCGCGGCAGGGCGGTGAACTCGCGCACGAGCCCCTCGACGCGGCGCCAGAACTCCGACGCGCTCTCCCTGGGGATCCGGACGTGCCGGAGCGTCGAGTAGAGCGTGTCGTCCTCGTGGGCCGGGACCGACTCGGCCGCGGCGACCGAGAGCCCGTTGACGCACACGGGGACCGTCGGGTCCCCGGGGTGGCGGGAGACGCCGATGGTGATGGTTCGGCCGGTGCGGCCGTAGAAGCGCTCGTCGATGGCGCGCACCCGGCGGGTCCGGACGACCCGCAGCATGCCGGCGTCGACGAGCACGCCGACGTGGTGGGCGACGGTGCTCCTGGGCCGGCCGACGGCGGCGGCCAGCTCGGCCACGGTGGCCGCCCGCTCGAGCACGAGGTCGAGGAGGGACGACCGGAGCGGGTCGGCGATGGCCCGCAGCTGGGCAGGCGTCGTCAGCTCCACCGCGTCGGGGAGCTCGTAGTCGGGAAGCTGCGGGCTATTGATCGACATTGTTGGATCAGTCTAGATTGTTGGATCAACAGCAGGGAAACCATCGAGCACAGGAGCAAGCATGGCCGACGTCCTCCTCCTCCACCACGCCCAGGGCCAGACCCCAGGCTTCCTCGCCTTCGCCGACGCCCTGCGCGCCGCGGGCCACACCGTTCACACGCCGGACCTCTACGGCGGGGAGAGCTTCGCCACCCTGGACGAGGGGATGGCCAAGGCCCGCTCGATCGGCTTCGGCACCCTCCAGGAGCAGGGGGTCGCCGCGGCCGACGGTCTCCCCGACGACCTCGTCTATGCCGGTTTCTCGCTCGGCGTCATGGCGGCGCAGCGGCTCGCCCAGACCCGACCGGGCGCCCGCGGCGCCGTCCTGCTCGACTCGGCCATCCCGCTCGGCGAGTTCGCCCCCGACTGGCCCGCGGGCGTCCCCGTGCAGATCCACGGCGGCGAGGCCGACGAGTTCTTCATGGACGAGGGTGACGTCGACGCGGCTCGCGCCGTCGTCGCCGCCGCCGAGGACGGGGAGCTCTTCACGTATGCCGGGTGTGGGCACCTCTTCGCCGATGCGAGCACGACGGCCTACGACCCCGAGGCCGCAGCGCTCGTGCAGCAGCGCGTCCTCGACTTCCTCGCCCGGGTCTGAGGGTTCAGGCCGGGGTCTCTGGACTCAGGGCCTCGCGGGTCAGGGAGTAGTAGATCTCGTCGGAGCGGGTGCCGTCCGGGTTGGGCAGACGGCCGCTGAGCCGGCCCTCGGCCCGGAAGCCCGCCTTGGCGGCCACCCGGCCCGAGGCCTCGTTGCCCACCTTGTGGCCGAGCTCGAGCCGGGCGAGTCCTGTCTCCTCGAGCGCCCACCGCGACACGAGTCGCAGGGCCCGGGTCGTGACGCCGCGCCCCCGGAAGGCCGGGAGCACGCCGTAGCCGATGAGCCCGGTGCCGGGCGGTCCCATCCGCAGGACGCCGATGACGCCCGCACTCTCACCGGAGGCGGCGTCGACGACGACGAATCGCGCCGCCCGCCCGCGGCGCCACTCGAGCGTGGCCGAGGCCGCCCGGCGGTGCGCCTCGTCGTCGGTCAGCCGCTGACCCGCGAAGTCCCAGCGCAGCGACTCCTCGTTGTTGTGCTCGTCCCGCACCGTCTCCCAGTCGGTAGCGGTCATCGGCCGCAGCGTGACGACTCCGTCGGTCAGCGGCTTCGTCTGCGGGAAGGGGCTCGGGCGGGGGCCGGTCGGCGCGTCCGCCGGCGGCCGGAGCAGGTAGGTGTCCATGACCCAGCCGTGGCGCTCGCGCGCCTCGGCGCGCAGGCGCCGCACCTCGCTGACGACGTCGGCGAGACGTCCGTGCACGAGCAGCTCGTCGGGCGTGCCGAGGTAGGCGCCCCACCAGAGCTCGAGGTCGGGGAACGCGCCGGCGAGCTCGGCGCACGCGAGGTGCCCGTCGAGCATGACGACGACGTCACCGAGCGAGGGGTCGTACTCGTCGAGGAGCCGCCGACCGGTCGTGATGTGGATCGGCGCGCCGATCCGGTTGAGCGGGATGCGGTGCCGCGCGGCGAGCAGCTGCGGCGCGCTGATCCCGGCAATGACGTCGTGCTCGACGGTGAAACCCGTTGCGGCGTAGCGCTCGACGAGCGCGTCGACGACCCGGATCGTCGAGTCGTAGAAGGCCGGGTCGCCCCACACGAGGAAGCCGACCGTGGTCTCGCCGTCGTCGAGCCCGTCGATGACGTCGGCGTACGCGTCCACGCGGGCCGCGTGCCAGTCGCGCACCCCGCGGTCGTATGCCGTCTCGTCGCGTTCGGCGTCCGGCCCCCGTCGCGGGTCGGTGACCTCCACGACGCGGTAGGCGTGCTCGGCGGGGATGAGGGCGTCGCACACGGCCTGCCGGGCGGCGACGAGGTCGGATTTCGCGTCGCCCTTGTCGGCGACGAGGTAGACGTCGACGGTGGCCAGGGCGCGGGCCGCCTCGCCGGTCACGTGACCCGGGTCGCCCATGCCGATCCCGATGACACGGATGCGCTCGATCATGGCGTGGCTCCCACCCGGGTGAAGGAGAGGAGTGCGTCGATGTCGACGTGCGCCTCGAGGGCGTCGGCGAGGGTGTCGAGCATCCGCTCGCGCCGCGCCGCGAAGCCCGGGCCGTCGGCGTGCGGCCGCCACTGCGACCCCGCCGCGAGGGCGACCTGTGCGAGCCAGGCTCGACGGAAGTCGTCGCTCTCGAAGGCGCCGTGCCACATCGTGCCCCACACCTGGCCGACGCTCCAGCCGTCGAGGAAGCCTTGCGCTGCAGGCGATTCCACGGTCGCAGGGTGACCGTCGGTCAGCCGTCGCGCGATACCGTGATGGATCTCGTAGGCGGTGTCCACGGCGTGCTGGCCCCACGACCCCTCGGGCCGCGCGAGCACCTTCGACTCGCCGAACTCGACCCGCACGGGCAGGTGCCCGAGGCCGGGCACGACTCCGACGCGGCCCTCGACGTCGTCCTCGATCTCGTGCCCGAGCATCTGGTAGCCGCCGCACACGCCGAGCACCGGACGTCCGGCCGCGACGCGGCGGTCGATGACCTCGGCGAGTCCCCGTTCGCGCAGCCACTCGAGATCGCTTGCCGTCGAACGGGATCCAGGCAGGACGAGCAGGTCCGCGGCCTCGGCGACGGCCGGGTCGATCGTCACGAGGACGTCGACGCCGGGCTCGGCGGCGAGGGCGTCGACGTCGGTGGCGTTCGAGATGCGGGGGAGCCTGAGGACGGCCACCTTGAGCCGGTCGCGAGAGGTCGCGGACAGGGCGGTCGAGGCCCGCCAGTGACCCACCTCGAGGGTGTCCTCGCTGTCGAGCCACACGTCGAGCAGCCACGGGATGACGCCGTGGAACGGCACGCCGGTGCGGTCCGTGATGGCGTCCAGCCCCGGCTCGAGCACCGACACGTCGCCGCGGAACTTGTTGATGACGAAGGACTTGAGCAGTGCCCGGTCGTCCTCGTCGAGGAGCGCCCACGTGCCGTAGAGCGAGGCGAGGATGCCGCCGCGGTCGATGTCACCGACGACGACGACCGGCAGGCCGAACTCGCGGGCCAGTCCCATGTTGACGTAGTCGCCCGAGCGGAGGTTGATCTCGGCGGGGGAGCCGGCGCCCTCGCACACGACGAGCTCGTACGCGTCCGCGAGCTCGCGGTAGGCCGCGAACGCGGCGTCGGCCAGGTGGGCGCGCCCGGCGGCATACTGCCCCGCCTCGAGCGTCCCGGCCGGTTCGCCCCGCACGACGATGAACGACCGGCGGTCGGTGCCCGGCTTGAGCAGCACGGGGTTCATCGCCGTGGTCGGCTCGACGCGGGCGGCGACGGCCTGGAGCCACTGCGCCCGGCCGATCTCGCCGCCGTCGAGGCAGACCATCGAGTTGTTCGACATGTTCTGCGCCTTGAACGGGGCGACCCGCACGCCACGGCGCACGAGCGCGCGGCACAGTCCCGCGACGATGACGGACTTGCCGGCGTCGGACGACGTCCCGGCGACGAGGAGGCCGGAGGGAGCGGCGGGCGTGGGCACCTGACCATCCTGCCGGACGACCCCGCAACGCCACCCGACGGTCCTACGCTGCACACATGCAGCTGCGCCCGGTCGACGACGCCAACCCGGTCCAGCGCGCCCTGCGGTCCGTCGTCGCCTCCCGGCCGGGTGCGTGGGTCTCGAAGCGCGCGCTCCACCGGCTCGACCTGCTGGCCCACCGGCTCGCGCCCGGCCGGACCCTGCCGAGCCAGTGGCTCGCCGCCGTCCCCGTCGGGATGCTGACGACGACGGGTGCACGGTCCGGGCAGCCCCGCACCGTGCCGCTCATGCTGGCGCCGCTCGAGGACGGGTGGGGCGTCATCGCCTCCCGCTACGGCTCGGCGACGCCGCCGGCGTGGTACTTCAACCTCCGCGCGCACCCGCAGGCCTCGCTCGAGGTCGACGGCGTCGTGCACCGGGTCAGGGCCGAGCAGGTCCAGGGGCCCGACAAGGAGCGCGTGCGCGAGGCGGCGCTCGAGTACTACCGCGGCTACACGGCCTACGAGGAACGTGCCGGTGGGCGCGACCTCGGCTTCTTCGTGCTGCACCCCGAGCGCGACTGAGCGCGCTCGGGGTGCAGGTGGGCCGGTGGTTGTCCGGCCTACTCCGGGTCGCCGTCGGCGAGCAGGCGGTAGAGCTTGCGTCGGGTCTCCGTGAGGATCTCCGCCGCCTCCGCGCGCTGTTGGGAGGTGCCGGTCGTGACGACCTGCCACATCCCGCCCATGACCTGGCCGACGAGTGGCATGAGGTCGTTGGCACCGCCGGAGGGGCGGGGCGCCTCCTCCTCGGTCGACTCCTCGAAGGGCCGCCAGGTGGCGGCCATCTCCTCGGCGTTCTCCTCGACGTAGGCGCGACCCGCGTCGGTGAGGCGCAGCAGTCGCCGGCCCTCGACGTCGCGGCCCTCGACGAGGCCTTCGTCCTCGAGCTGTTGGACGGTCGGGTAGACCGAGCCGGGGCTCGGCTTCCACGCACCGTTCGTGCGCTCGGAGATCTGCTGGATGAGCTGGTAGCCGTTCATCTCGTCGCCCGCGAGGACGTCGAGGATGGCGGCGCGGACGTCGCCGCGTCGGGCGCGGGGTCCGCGGCGTCCGCCGAACTCAGGGCCGAAGCCGGGTCCGCCGAAGTGGCGGACGAGGTCGGCGACCCACGGGGGCGGGCCGGGGCGGCCACGGCCGCCGGGGCCGGGTCCTCCGGGACCGCCCCAGGGGCCACGACCGGGTCCGAAGCCGGGGCCGTTGCCCTGGCCTCCCCAGCCGCCGCCCCAGTTGCCGTCCCAGCCGGACTCGCGTCGGTGGTGGTGGTGTCCGTGCATGGTGGTTCTCCTTCTACGAACGCGACTCACGAACAGTCGCGATAGGTCGACGATATATCGCGACTGTTCGTGATGCAAGCACCTGTCCAAGACCTCCGCGAGTGGGTAAGGGCGGGGCGGGTGCGAGAGCCCCCAGTGCGAGTCCGCGGCTTCCGCCGTATCCAGCCCTCTACGACATTCGCTAGATGTCTGGATACGGACGAATCGGCAGGTCAGCGCCACGGGAAAAACTCGCACTTCATTGAGGTACGGCGCAGGTTTCGTTAGCGTTCAACGACGGGGGCATGCGAATCGCCCGTGAGGAGGACTTGACGTGGCGAGCACACAGGGGAGCGGCTCGGCGTCCCACACCGATGTGGACGCCCGACGAGCCAACGCGATCGCGAGGAGATCCATGAGCAACGTCCCGGCCGTTCCGCTGGGCGAGAAGCGCACCGTCCGCATCCAGTGGGCGCCGTCCGCGGCTCCTCGGATCCGCAAGGAGCTCGTCGAGGACCTCCTGGCCCGTGAGGTCTCGCCGCAGGTCATCGACGAGGCCGAGATCGTCGTCAGCGAGCTCGTCGCCAACGCCATCCGCCACGCAAAACCCCTCTCCGACGGTGCGATCCGCATCCACTGGAAGGTCAAGAACAACGTCGTCGAGGTCGAGGTCTCCGACGGCGGCGGTCCGACCGCGCCCCGCCCCGCGCCCCCGACGATGTGGGCCCCGGGCGGCCGCGGTCTGCGCATCGTCCGCTCCCTCGCCCACGAGTGGGGCGTCATCGAGGAGCCCCACGGCCGCACCGTCTGGGCCTCGCTCGGCGGTCCCTCGCGCCGCCGTTCGCACTGAGCCTCGGGCAACCCGCGTCCGTGTCCCTTCCCGACCCGGCGCTCGTCGTCCTCGTCGGCGCCTCCGGCTCGGGCAAGTCGACGTGGGCGGCCTCGCGCTACCGCGACGCCGAGGTCGTCTCGTCCGACGCGCTGCGCGCCGTCGTCGGCAGCGGTGAGCACGACCTCGACGCCTCGACCGATGCCTTCGCGCTGCTCGAGCAGGTCGTCGCCGCCCGCCTCGGTCGCCGACTGACGACTGTCGTCGACACGCTCGGCACCGATGCCACCCGGCGCCGTGCGTGGCGGGACACCGCTCGGGCCGTGGGACTCCCGGCCGTCGCGGTCGTCCTCGACACCCCTGCGGACGTATGCCGTGCGCGCAACGCGGCCCGCGACCGCCCGGTCCCGGCCCGCGTCCTCACGAGCCAGCTCGCGTCGGTCGCAGCCACGGTCGACGTGCTCGATGCCGAGGGCTGGCAGGTCGTGCGGGTCGCCGTGGACCAGTCGTCCACCGACGGGCCCGCGCTCGGGCCTGCCCGTCCTCCAGCCTCGGCCGGGGCACCGCCGGGCCTGCGCGGCGTCGTGCTCCAGCTCTCGCGCTTCCCGGCCGAGGGTGACCTGCTCGTCTGGCTGCGCGACATGGCCGCCGCGGCCGAGGAGGCCGGGCTCGCCGGCCTCGCCCTCATGGACCACCTCATCCAGATCCCTCAGGTCGGCCGCGCGTGGGACCCGATCCCGGAGCCGTGGGTGACCCTCGGCGCCCTCGCCGCCTCGACGACCCGACTCCAGCTCGGCACCCTCGTCACGCCCGTCACCTTCAGGGCCCCGGGCATCACGGCCAAGGCCGTGGCGACGTTGTCCGCGCTGACGGGTGGGAGGGCGTTCGTCGGTGTCGGTGCGGGCTGGTGGGAGCGCGAGCACGCGGCATACGGCCTCGGGTTCCCTTCTGCGCGAGTGCGACTCGACGCGCTGGAACTGGGGATCGAGACGATGAAGGCCCTCTGGGCACCCGGCACCAAACCGTATGCCGGACAGTGGGTCTCGCTGCCCGAGACGACGTCGTACCCCAGGCCGGTCGGCGAGATCCCCGTCATCGTGGGCGGCGGCGGCGATCGGACGCTGCGCATCGCGGCCCGGCTCGGCGACGGCTGCAACGTGCCCTCCGACGAGGTCGGTCTCGCCAAGGTGGTGCGCTACCTCGCGCTCGTGGGGCAGGCCGGTCGGGACCCGGCATCGGTCCACGCGACGGTGCTCGACCTGCCGCTCGTCGGCCGGGACCGCGACGACGTCTGGGGCCGTGTCGAGCGACACCGGGGTCGCACGGCCGCAGCGACCTTCGCTGCGCGGCACCACGCCGGCACGGCGGCGGAGCACGCGACCCGTCTCGCGGGCCTCGCCGACCTCGGGGTCACCACCGCGTTCGTCGCACCGGTCGGGCTCGACGGGCCCGACGACGTGCTGGCCCTCGCCCCGCTCGCGACCGCGTTCGGCTGACCCCGCCCCGGCCACTAGGGTGGCGCGCATGGGTAAGGCATCACGTCGACCGCGCAGCGAGCGCGCAGACCGTTCCGCACGTCCGCTTCCGGCCCCGTTCGTGGCGCGCCCCTTCGAGGGCCTGCCCAACGAGACCGACTGGGTCGCGATGCGCGAGATCGTCCCGGCCGCGACCGCCACGGTGCGCTTCGCGAAGGGCCAGGCGCCTGAGGACGCGCCCGACGAGGTGACGATCGCGACCGTGCTTCCCCTGGCCTGGCCGGGCCTGCACCGCGAGAACGGCGAGGTGCTCGTCGGCATCCAGTCCGGCAACGCGAGCGGCGACACGAGCCGCGACATCGCCCAGGCGATCGCGCTCGCGTCCGTCGCCGAGGCCGGCTCGCCCGTGACGACGCTGCCGGTCTCGATGGCCGACACCCCGCGCCTGCAGGACATCCTCGACACCGAGGCGACCTTCGAGATGGAGCTGCACGAGGGCTTCGACTTCTGGGTCGCCGACGCCGACCTCGACGCCGACGGCAAGGAGTCGCTCGACCGCGCCAACGAGTCGGCCATCCCGACCGTCAAGCTCGACGCCGCACCGTCCGCCTTCTGGTGCCGCATCGGCGAGCGCACCTACGTGCGTTGGGTGCTGCCGTTCGACGAGGACACCGCGACCGGTGCCCTGGCCCGCCTCCACGCCGCCGGCGAGAGCCACCTCGGCGAGGACGGCCGACTGCTCGGCTGCTTCCGCTCGAGCGGACTGCTCATCCCGGTGTGGGAGGTCGACCCCGGTTCAGCCGCCGCCGACTTCGAGGACGCCGTCGCGGCCATGAGGACGAAGATCGACGCCGCGGCCGCCTCGACCGAGCCGCTCACCGCGGCCGAGCGCGGCGCCAAGGCCGGGCTGACCAACCGCCAGGTCACCCTGCGCTGAGGAGACGCGCGACGATGACGACCCCACCGCTGTCCGTCGCCGTCGTCATCCCGGCCAAGGACGAGTCGGCCCGGATCGCCGAGACCATCCGGGGCGTGCGCACGATTCCCGGCGTGTCAGCGGTCGTCGTCGTCGATGACGGGTCGACCGACGGCACCGCCGTGATCGCCGCCCGCGAGGGGGCCGAGGTCGTGCGCCACGTACGCAACCACGGCAAGGCCGACGCGATGATGAGCGGCCTCGGCCGCGTGTCCGGGCTGCGCCGAGTCGGGCGCCTCGACGCCGGCACCTCGGTCCTCTTCGTCGACGCCGACCTCGAGGCGTCGGCCCAGGCCGTCGGTGCCCTCGTCGGACCGGTCGCCCGCGGCGAGGCCGACCTCACGATCGCCACCCTGCCCGAGCAGAAGGGCAGCGCGGGCGGGCACGGCCTCGTCGTCGGCCTGGCCCGGCGCGGCATCGAGGAGCTCACCGGCTGGGCGCCGAAGCAACCGCTGTCGGGCATGCGCTGCCTCTCGCCGGCGGCGATCGCCGCGGCCACGCCCTTCGCCCGCGGGTGGGGCGTCGAGGTGGGCATGACCGTCGACGTGCTCGACGCCGGCCTGACCATCCTCGAGGTGCCGTGCGACCTCCAGCACCGGGTCACCGGCACCGACTGGCGCGCGCAGGTGCACCGGGCCGGTCAGTACCGCGACGTCGCGCTCGCCCTCGGCGTCCGCCGGCTGCGTCGCCGCCTCGGCCCCGGCTGACGGCCGGCGCCCGCATCCGGTGCCCCACGGGTTGAGGTGATACGTCGCGGTGGAGCGCGGCGGCACACCCCGATCGGGCGGGACGTGCCACGGGTCGAGGTGATAGGTCGCGGTCGGACGCGGCGGCATACCTCGAACGAAGGCTGCCCTCAGATGTGGTGGCGGTCGCGGCGCCGGCGCACGGGGGCGTTCCGCGCCTCGATGGACAGGAAGTGCATGACCGCCGACACGACGAGCGGCACGGTGAAGATCGCCGCGACGGGTGGGATCGCCGCGCCCGAGTCGTTGGTGAGGAAGCCGATGACGGCCATGACGATGACCGAGAGCAGGCCGCGTCGCATGAGCGGGGCCTCCTCGAGCAGGCGGCGGAGCGGCTCGGTGCCGAGGATGCCGGGGCGCAGCACGATCATGACGACGACCACCATGAGTGCGACGACGACGAGGAGCAGCACCGGAAGGTGCACGGCGAGGGAGACGTTGGCCCACAGCTTGCGCGACATGACGTCCCAGGCACCGCCGTCGATGACGGTCTGGAGGAAGCGCCCCGGGTGCGAGCGCTCGGACTCCGGCCGGCGCCAGTCGAGGTAGCAGACGAGCCCGACGACGAGCCCCGCGACGAGCAGGACGAGCGACACGTTGCGCACCGACGTGCGCCAGCCCATGACGCCCATGAGGAGGAAGCCGAGGGCCGGCACGAGCGCGATCGGCCCACCGAAGTCGGCACCCCAGGCGGGGAGCACGTCGACGGCCAGCGCCACGCCCCCGATGACGACGACCGCGAAGACGGCGAGCCGCGGGGAGTCCCGCCTCACGAGCGCGTGCGCGATGGCGGCGCACAGCAGCAGGACGGCGGCGGCATACAACGCGAAGGCGACGTTGCCCATGCCGTAGAAGCGGCCTCCGACGAGCGGCTGGAGCCCGAAGATCGACGAGATCTGCAGGTGTGAGCCCGTCAGCAGGTCGATGCCGATGACGCCCGCCGTGATGGCCGACATCGCAGCCAGCGGGCCGAGGGCCGAGCTGCTCCACGGGCCCTGGAGGCACGCGAGGGTCAGCACGGAGCTGATCGCGAGGACGAGGACGAGGAGCACCGCCACGAGCACGACGGTGTTCGTCGACCAGCGCCACCACGGGACGAGGTTGGCCAGGAAGGTCGCGGCGGGCATCGCGGCGGAGACGAGGCCGACGAGGCGCACGAGGCGCAGGACGCGCGCCCGCGTGAAACGGCGGTTCCACGGTCGGGCCCGGCGCATCACGAGCCACAGCACGACCATCGCCAGGGCCGTGCCCACGAGCCAGATGAGCAGGAACGGCGCGACGACGTCGTGCATCGCGTCGGCCTTGGTGTCGATGTCGGTGAGCACCGTCAGCTTGGCCGCGGCCGTCGACTCGCTGTTGTTGGCCGACGGCACGACGCTGAGCGCCCGGCCGCCGATGGCGGCCTGGGGCTCCACGCCGCCGCGCTGGAGGATCGTGGCCGTGATGTCCGAGAGCTGCGCGATCCCGACCATGCGCGTCGAGGCCGACGCGAGCAGGCCCGGGGCGTAGTGCGGGCCGCTCGCCGTGAGCAGCCGCAGACGCTCCTGCTGGTCACGGTCGGCCAGCCCGGCGACCACGAGGTCGGCGCCGTTGGGCATGGCGTCCATGACGAGCTCGATCCGGCGCTCGATGCCGTTGATCTGCTCGAGGTGCCGCGTCGGGTTGGGGTCGGTCGAGCTGATGCCGCCGACGTCGACGATGCTGACCGGGCACTGCGCCAGGTCGGACACGAGGGTCGTCGCCTGGAAGGGGGAGTACTTCGCGACCTTGCCGTCCCCCGTCGCGGCGGCGAGGCCGGCGCCCGGGCCGACGGCCTGGATGCACGTCTTGGCGGCCGCGAAGCTGTCGCCGAGCAGGCCGAGCTGTGCCCGGAACTCCGCCTCGCGCGACGCCGCCGCAAGTGCGTCGAAGCCGATGACGCGGTAGCCGGTCGTCGCGTCACCCGCGACGGACGGCAGCGGCGTGCACTGCGGGCGGGACTCCGTCGTGTCCGGCCCGGCCGCCTCGCCGGCCGAGACGGTGGCCCAGCCGTCGGTCGGGCACGTCGTCAGCCGCAGGCTCTTGACCGACACCGACGCGGCCGAGCCGTCACGGAGCAGGCCCCAGAGGATGGGCGTGTCCTCGGCCGAGACGTCATCCCACGAGAGGCCGCCGAGCCCCACGACAACGAGCGACTCGCCCGGTTTCGGCTGCGAGGTGGGCGGCACGGGGACGGTGGTGCGCTTGACGTACGCGAGCGTGAGGGCAGCCACCATCACCAGGAGCAGGACGACGAGCGTCTTGACGGGGTGGCGGCGGATCACGGGGGACAGACTACAAACCGAGCCTGTCGGTGGAGGGGGAGGTCACGGGCTGGAATCGGAAGGCTACGGGCCACCGGCGCGGCTACCCTTGCCGATCGTGGACGCCCCGACGCTGACGACCCTGGCCATCGCCGCCGTCGTCGTCGCGCTGCTCGCCCTCGCGCTCGCCGTCAGGGCCCAGCTGCAGCTCTCCCGGGTCCGGCGCGACTTCGCCGCCCTGGACGACGGCGGCCAGACCGACATCGCGCGCGTGGCCGCCACCCAGAACCACCGCATCGACCGGCTCACGGCCGAGCTGACCCGCCTGCGCGAGCACGTGGCGAGCGCGGAGGACGACGTGCGCCAGAGCCTGCGCAACGTCGCCGTCGTGCGCTACGACGCCTTTGGTGACATGGGCGGGCGGCTGTCGTTCTCGGCCGCGATCGTCGACGACCTCGGTGACGGCATCGTCATCAGCTCGATCCACGCCCGCGGAGAGTCCCGCACCTACGCCAAGGGCATCGTCGGCGGGAAGTCGAGCATCACCCTGACCCCCGAGGAGCAGCAGGCGCTGGCCTCGGCGACCCGCCTGCCCGACCGGACGAAGGACGCGTCGTGACGCCGCCCCGCACCCCAGACCAGCTGCACCGCTTCGGCTACCTCGGGCCGCGTGGCACCTTCACCCAGATGGCGCTCGACGCCTGGGACGCCGCCGAGGGCCGCGACCACCTGCCGTTCGGCTCGGTCGACGCGGCGCTCTCGGCGCTGCGGGCCGGTGACATCGACGCGGCCATGGTCCCGATCGAGAACTCCGTCGAGGGCGGCGTCTCCGCGACCCTCGACTCGCTCGCGACGGGGGAGCCGCTCGTCGTCATCGGCGAGGTGCTCGTCCCGATCACGTTCGTCCTCTGCGCCCGGCCGGGTGTGCCGCTCGACACGGTCCGCACGGTCGGCACCCACTCGCACGCCTGGGCCCAGGTGCGCGGCTGGATGGGGCAGCACCTTCCCGAGGCGGAGTACGTCCCGACCCTGTCGACGGCCGCGAGCGCCGCCGCGCTCGGGCGGCCGGGCGACGTCATGTTCGACGCCGGCGTCTGCGCGCCCGCCGCGGCCCGCAACGAGGGGCTCGAGATCCTCGCCGAGGACATCGGCGACAACGCGTCGGCCGTGACGCGCTTCGTCCTCGTCGCGCGACCCGGCACGCTGCCCGAGCCGACCGGCGCCGACAAGACGACGGTCGTGCTCTTCCAGCGCGACGACCACGCGGGTGGCCTGCTCGAGCTGCTCGAGCAGTTCGCCGTCCGCGGGGTCAACATGACCCGCCTCGAGTCGCGGCCCACGGGCGAGGCCATGGGGTCCTACTGCTTCTCCATCGACTTCGAGGGGCACGTCCTCGACGCGCGCGTCGGCGAGACCCTCATGGGCCTGCGGCGGGTGTGTGCCGAGGTGCGGTTCCTCGGGTCCTACCCGCGGGCCGACGGGGGTCGCCCTGACGCACGGCCCGGCACGTCCGACGACGACTTCGATCGCGCGAGGACCTGGCTCGACGACCTGCGCGCCTGACCGGCCCTCCTCGGGCGGTCCGGCCGACTCGGCCTCAGCCGATCGTCGCGCCCATCTTGAGCAGGAAGAGCGTCTCGTCGCCGACGACGCCGTCGTCCCCGATGCGGTTGGCCTGCTGGAAGCGCTTGACGACCTTCTTCGTCTCCGAGCCGAAGTCCCCGTCGACGGTGATCGTGCCGCCCGCGGCCCGCAGCGCCCGCTGGAGCGTCACGACGTCGGGGCCTTTCGAGCCGACCTTGAGCGTGCCGTCACCGAGGGCGCGCGAAATGAGCAGCACCCACATGCCGGCGTCGATGCGGCCCGGCTTGGGCGCCGGCCCCTCGAAGGTCGACTCGACCTTCGTCACGGCCGCGCGGGTCTGGGCGCCGTAGACGCCGTCGACCGCGACCGGGCCGTAGTCGGCGTCGTTGAGGAAGCACTGGAGCGACCGCACCGCCGGTGCCTTCGCGCCGGGCTCGAGCACGGGGTATGCCGGCAGCGTGCGCTCGCACGCCCCCGCGACGCTCCCCGGGTCGGTCGGCGTCGGCGTCGGCGCCGGTGTCGTCGGCGTCGGAGCCGGTGTCGCGCTGAGCGTGGCCGACGGGCGCGGGGTGGGCTTCGTCGGGGTGAGCGGGTCGGCCGTCACCGTCGGGATCGGCTCGGTGGGGCCGGGTTGGACGGTGCCCGTCGCCGTGGCCGTGACCGTGGGCGACTCGACGGCTGACGTCGTCTGCGGTGTCGTGCCGCTGCACGCCGTCAACGTCAGGCCGAGCACGACCACCGCTGCAGCAGAGGCGATCCCGCCCCGTCGATCGTGACTGTTCCGAACGCCTGCCATGCCCTGCACCCTGACTCCCCTGAGCTCACGTCGCGCGGTCCCGACGTCCGCGCACGTTCGAGAAGTATGCGCCGCCGGGGGTGAGCGCGCGAGCGCGACGCGCGGCGACGGCATACGCGGGCCGTGCCCGTCCGAGGTGCGCCCTGCACGAGGGCAGGGGAGGGGGCGCCGGTGCTGCCAGGCCCGGCGCCCCACGGACGGGACCGCCCCCTGGAAGTCCCGAACCCCTGTGCAGGTCACCGGGCCTGCTGCCCCTCCGCAGCGCCCCGTTGCAGCCCGGTGACCGTTCCCCCTGACCACCCAGAGTCGTCCCGTCCGGGCTTGATACGTCTCCGGACGAAAAAGTTCGGAAGGCCCGATGTATCAGGAAAACGCGTACGCACACTCAGTCGGGTGTAAGGGTCTTTCCAACACCATCCGCCCCTCAGGAGGTTGTCGATGTCAGAGTCGGGTCCCGACGCCCCACAGGGAGCGACCGGCGAGAACGCGGCCGGCGGCTCCCGCCGCCCCGAACGTCCGCCCGTCCGCGCCCTCGACCCGGCCACGGCGATGCGCCTGACCGACGGTCGCCCGCCGCTTCCCGCCCTCTACCTCTCCGACCGCCTCCTCGTGCGGACTCCGTCGGGTGGGGGCAGGCCGCGAGGACTCGAGGACCTGCGCACGGCGCTGGGCAAGCTCGAGCTCGACTTCACCGTGACGCCTCGGCCCGAGGGTGGGCCGCGCGATCTCGACCAGCCCTCCTGGGGCACGAGCATCACGCTCCGGCCGACCCGCTCGATCGACCCTGTCGACGCATGGAGCGTGCTCCAGCGGCTGCGCCAGTCCGGCGAGCCGATCGCCGAGCAGCTGAGCCTCGAGCACGTCCTGCGCCCGGCAGACGGCTACTGGGGCGGCGTCGGCGGCTACTGGGGCGGCGTCGGGGGCTACTGGGGCGGCGTGGGCGGCTACTGGGGTGGCGTCGGGGGCTACTGGGGTGGCGTCGGCGGGTCCGCGCTGCAGGAGTACTCCGTGCCCGGGCGGGGCGGCCGTATGCCGGTGGCCCTGGCCCTGCCCGACCCGCGGCTGCGGGCACGTCCCGTCGACCGCAACCCCGTCGTCGTCGTGCCCGACACGGCGGTCGCGGCGCACCCCTGGTTCAAGGACGGCGAGGGGGTCGTGCGGCTCGAGCTCAAGGACGGCCGGCTCGTGCCGGTGAAGACGCCGAAGCCGGTCGACCCACCGATCGCCGTGCCGGCCCCGAGCGAGCCCGTCGGGCTGCTCCAGGGGCACGCGACGTTCATCGCCGGCCTCGTGCGCCAGGGCTGCCCGGAGGCGACGATCCTCTCCATCCCTGTCATGGGTGACGACGGCGTCGTCGACGAGAGCGTCATGCTCGACGTCCTCCAGGCGTTGCTCGACCGGCACGTCCACGGGCAGGAGCACGACGACGCGTCCGAGGTGGTCGACGTCCTCTCGCTCTCCCTCGGCTACTACGCGGAGGACCGCAGCTACACGTCCGGGCCGGTCGCCGACCTGCTCGACCGCTTCGGCGAGCACGGCGTCCTCGTCGTGGCCGGTGTCGGCAACGACGGCACGAACGCGCCGTTCGTCCCGGCGGCGCTCGCGGCGGCGCCCCCGCAGCGCGTCACCGCGAAGTCGGTCCCGCCGCTGGCCAGCGTCGGCGCGACGAACCCCGACGGGGTGACCGTCGCGCTCTTCTCCAACAACCTCACGGTCGTCAGCGCCGTGCGGTCCGGCGTCTCCGTCGTCAGCACCTTGCCGCTCACCAACGGCATGGGACAGCCGTCGTCGCAGGTCTCGGCCGACGGCACGGTGCGCTGCACGGTCGACCCCGACGACTACACCGGTGGCTTCGGTGTCTGGAGCGGCACGTCCTTCTCCACCCCGGTCTTCGCGGCAGAGCTCGCGGCGGCCCTCATCGACGAGGGCGGCCTGGCCGACGTCTCGTCCACCGTCATGCGCAAGCGCGCCATCCGTGCGCTGCGCACCTGCATCGGAAGGGCGCGATCATGACGCCGACCCCCACCGCCCCCGACGGCCTCGGGACCCTCGCGGGCAAGGCGTTCGCCGCCTACCGCGCGGGCGAGCGCGAGCGGCTCTCCGAGCTCGTCGACCTCGTGACCCCCGTGCTGTGGAACGCCGCACGGTCCCAGGGCGGTGCGCCGGCGACGTGCGAGGACGCCATCCAGACGGCGTTCCTCCAGCTCGTCGACCGGGCCGACTCGATCAACGAGCCGGCTGCGGTGCTCGGCTGGCTCGTCGTCGTCGTCAAGCGCGAGGTGTGGCGGCTCGCCCGCGGGGCCCGGCGCGAGTTCGGTGTCGAGGAGGTGCCGGAGGCCCCGGCGCAGCAGCTCGACCCCGAGGCGCAGACCATCCTCTCGGAGCGCCAGCGCGTGCTGTGGAAGCACGTCTCGACCCTCTCCCCGCGGTGCCAGGAGCTGCTCCGGGTCATCGCGTTCGCCGACCGCCCCGACTACGCCGCCATCGCGGAGTCGCTGGGGATGCCGGTCGGCAGCATCGGCCCGACCCGTGGCCGCTGCCTCCAGAAGCTGAGGACGACCCTCGGCACCGACCCCGGATGGGCGGTCTGACATGACATCTCACACTGACGCCATCGATGCCCGCGACATCGCCAACCTCCACCACGTGCGTGACCTCTTCGGCCACGCCGACCCCGTCCCGAGCGACCTCGCCGAGCGCATCAAGTTCGCGATCACGGTCCACGCGCTGCACGCCGAGGTCGCCGAGCTCATGGACTCGGCCCTGCTGACGACCCGCGGCGCGGAGACGAAGGTCGAGCCGACGCCCACCGACTCGGTGACGTTCACGGCCGCCTCGGTGAGCCTCATGGTCTCGGCCGGGCCGGCGGACTCCGACGACGACGACGCGGACGACCGCGTGCGCGTCGACGGCTGGGTCACGGCGCCCGGTGCACAGATCGAGGCGGTGACGACCGAGGGCAGCTCGACGGTGATTTCGGATGCGAACGGGCGCTTTGTTCTGGATGATCTACCCCATGGGCCGGTGCACTTCGTCGTCACTGACCCGGGCAACGAGGACATGCGACCGGTCATCACCCCCACGATCCAGATCTGACGATCCCGACCTGACGTGGTGACCGGCCCCTGAGCGAGAGGCCGGGCGGGAGCCATCGATCTGCTCGAGAGTGCACGCACCCTGCGCGAGCAGGGTGCCGCGGACAACATGGCCGGGCGGCCGGTCGATGCGGCGCGCTCGCTGACGGCGGCCCTCGACGAGATCGAGCGCGTGGCGGGCGCCGCGCCCTCCCGGGACCGGCTCGAGCTGCGCTGCAAGACGCTCATCACGCTCGCCCTGACGGAGTTCATGCTGTCCGGGGTGGAGGCCGCCCTGGCTCGGCTCTCCGAGGCCGAGGTGCTCGTCGACGAGCTCGGCGACGAGGCGCTCCGAGCCCGGCTCGACTACCAGCGCGCCAACATCCACGGCCGCGTCGGTGACCTCGCCTCGGCATGGGACGGGCTCGAGGGGGCGGTGCGTCGCCTCGACGCCTTCACCGAGCGCGAGCAGTGCTCGGTGCACCTGAGCCGCGGGATGCTCGCCTTCGAGCTGCTGCGGCCGCAGGAGGCGCTCGAGTCCTTCGCCGAGGCGGCGCGCCTCGCGCACGACCTCGGCGGGGTGGCCCAGGAGTTCATGGCCCGCCACAACGAGGGGTATGCCGCCTACCTCCTCGGTGACATCCCGCGCTCCCTCGCCGGCATGGCCCTCGCCGAGGAGCTGGAGTCCGACGTCTTCACGGGACCGGCGCGCCTCGACCGCGCCCAGGTGCTACTCGAGGCGGGGCTCGTCAAGGAGGCCGTCGAGGCGCTGCACGGTGGCCTCGAGACCCTCGAGGGCGACGGCCACGACCAGATGCGGGCCGAGTTCGAGCTGGCACTCGCGCGCGCCCACCGGCTGCTCGGCCACCTCGACCTGGCAGCCTCGGCCGCGGCGTCGGCTCGCGAGACGTACGCCCGCATCGGGGCGACCGCGTGGGCTGCCAAGGCGATGCTCGTCGGCCTCCTCGTCGAGCTGGACCGCCAGCGGCGCACCCGCCGTGGTCGGGAGCGCGACGGCCGTCATGGGGTCGGGGACGCCCATCCCGACGCCGAGCTCGTCCGGCAGGTCGTTGGTGTCGGGGACGCCACCGTGGCGCTCGCGGCGGCGGCGACCGCCGACGATCTCGCGGAGACGGCGACCGAGCTGGGCGACTCCGAGCTCGCCGACAGTGCCAGGGTCGTCGCCGCGCAGGCGCTGCTGCTCGCCGGTGACCCGGCCGGAGCCAACACGAGGCTGCTCGGCCTCGAGCGGGTCTCCACCGGGTCACTCTCCGACGAGCTCGATGCCGCCGTCGTCACCGCGATGACGCTCGTCGCCACGGGTGACCTCGCGCCGGCCCGACGCATCCTCGCTCGGGCCTCCCGTCGCCTCGCGGCCGGCCAGGAGGGCAGCGCGAGTCTCGACCTGCGCACCGCCCGCGCGGTCCACGGCGCCCGGCTCTCCGAGCTCGACCTCGAGCTCGCCGTGCCCCGGGGCAGCGGCGCCGTGCTCGAGGCCCTCGAGCGGTGGCGCAGCGCGACCGACCGGCTGCCCTCGCTCGGGCGCCCCGACGACGAGCAGCTCGCCCAGCTCACCGAGCAGCTGCGCGCCGTCCGTGGGCACCTGCGCGGCGAGGGCGACCCCGAGCAGGCGCGTGAGCTGCACGACCACGCCTCGCGCCTGGAGCGGCAGATCCGAGACCGCGACTGGGCCCTGAGCCGCAGCGGCGGGGCCTCGCGCGCCGTGCCGGTGCGGGTCCGTGAGGCGCGCGAGCACCTCGGCCGGGTCGACCGCGACCTCGTGTGGTTCTTCCGCCACCGCGGCCGCATCGGTGCGGTCGGGGTCGTCGGTGGTCGCGCGACGATGCGTGACCTCATGCCGGCCGATCGGGCCGCAGAGCTCGCCCAACGCATCCGCGTCGACCTGCGGGCCGCGGCCACGCACCACCTGGGCCCGCTCGCCGGCGCCGTCTGGTCGTCGCTGCGTTCGAGCGCGACCGAGCTCGACGACGGCCTGCTGCGGCCGTGGCGCACCGACCGTGGCCTCGTCGTCGTGACGTGCCCCGAGCTGTCGGCCCTCCCGTGGGCGCTCCTGCCGTCGATGACCGGACGGCCGTTCACGGTGGCGCTGTCGCTGACGTCGTTCACCCGCCGCGCCGCACCACCGGGGGACGCTCCTCGGCGGGGGCCCGTCCACGTCAGCGTCGGCCCGTCTGTGCCTCGCGCGTCGGGCGAGGGCCGCACGATCGTCGGCACGTGGGGCGAGGTGGCCCACCTCGCCGAGCCGTCCCGCCGGGCCGACCTCGTCGGGGCACTCGCCCGCTCGGGTGTCGTCCACGTCGCCGCGCACGGCACCCACCAGGTGGAGTCGCCGCTCTTCTCCTCGCTCGTGCTCCACGACGGGCCCGTCTTCGCTCACGAGCTTCAGCCCACCGGCGTGCGCGCCGACCACATCGTGCTCTCGGCGTGCGAGGTCGGGCTCGCCTCGCCCCGCCCCGGGCACGAGTCCCTCGGCCTCGCGCTCTCACTGCTCTCGCTCGGCGCGCGCTCGGTCGTCGCGGCCGTCTCGCCCGTGCCCGACGACGTCGCCGCGACGACGATGACGCGCCACCACGAGCTGCTCGCCTCCGGCCTCCCGAGCGACGAGGCCCTGGCCCGCTCGGTCGCGGAGACCGACGACGTCGCCGCAGCCTTCCTCAACCTCGGCGGCCAGCACCGCCCCTGAGCGCGCCCCCATCCCGAACCGAACGCAGCGTTCGATCGCGAACTCAGGGCTCTAACAGTGAGTTCGAGAGCGAACGCGGCGTTCGGTCGGGTTTGTGGCGGGTCTGTGGTGGGTCAGGCGGCCTTGCGGCGGGCCTTGATCTCGCGGCGCTTGCGCAGGGCCATGGCCAGGGCGATCTTGCGGGCGTCGATGGACAGCTCGCGGAGCATGCCGGAGATCGGGTTCGTGTAGCCGGTGAACCACAGGCCTCTGGCGCCGCGCGCCGTGCGCCCGCCGCGTTCGACCGGGCGGCCCTTCTCGTCGAGCACCCCGAGGTGCCCGATGAGGGGCTCGAGCCCCTGGCTGTAGCCGGTCGCGAGCACGACGAGGTCGGGCGTCAGGCGTGTGCCGTCCGCGAGCACGACGGCATCCCCGTCGAACTCCCGCAGCGCGGCCACCGGCTCGACGGCGCCGGTCCGGATCGCGTCGATGATGCCGACGTCCTGCACCGGGATCGCGTTGTCGCGCTCGACCCTGGTCAGCAGGCCGGTGTCGGGACGCGGCAGTCCCTGCGCCGACAGGTCAGGGGTCTGCAGCCGGCCGACGATCGGTGCCACCGTGTCGACGAAGGCCGTGGGCAGCCGCCGCACGGCGATGCCGGTGTACTGAGCGGCATACGGCCCCGTGTTGCGTCGCAGGATGTGCGGCACCGTGCGCACGGCCAGGCGCACGCGCGCGGCGCCGTGCTCGACGAGGTCGACGGCCAGCTCGGTGCCGGTGTTGCCCGTGCCCACGACGAGGACGTCCTTGCCGGCGTGGGCCGACCCGTTGCGGTAGTCCCGAGCCAGCACGACCTCACCGGAATATCCTTGCAGGCCAGGCACGTCCGGCTCGCGAGCCGTGTGGTTGAAGCCCGTGGCCACGACGGCGTACGGCGCCGTGAGGGTCGTCCCGTCCGCGAGCGTGAGCGTCCACGACTCACCGTCCGCGGAGCGGTCGACCCGGCGCACCGCGGTGCCGAGGCGCACGTCGAGCCGGTGGTGGGCGGCATACAGCTCGAGATAGCGCACGACGTCGTCGCGTGCGACCCAGCGGCCCATCTCCTTCGGGATCGGGAAGCCCGGAAGGCCGGAGAGCTCACGCGGTGTGTGTAGGTGCAGCCGGTCGTAGTGGCTGCGCCACGACGTGCCGACGCCGTTGCTCCGCTCGAGGACGACGCCGTGCAGGCCACGGGCTTCGAGGGCGGCGGCGACGGCCAGGCCACCCGGGCCGGCACCGATGATGTATGCGTCGACCGGGACGCTGCGCTGGGTCACCGGCCCAACGTAGCCGCCCACCCTCGACAGTTCTCGGCAAACCCCGCCCCGATCCGAACGGTGGGCAGCATGCTGGAGCGGTGACCCCTCAGTCGGGCCCGACTCTTCCCGAGGAGCCGGGCGCCGCCCCGAACATGTTCACGCGGGAGCGGATCGGCGAGGGCGACGCTGCCCGCGTCGCCACCCTCGTCGCGCTCCTCGACGCGCAGGAGCAGCAGCCGGCGGTCCGGCGCCTGCGGGCCTGGGCGTTCGAGGCCCTGGCGCCGGAGCCGGGGGAGTCGGTCGTCGACGTCGGGGCCGGGCTCGGCACGGAGCTGCGTCGCCTCGCCGAGGCCGTCGCACCGAACGGACGTGCGGTCGGTGTCGAGCCCAACCCCGGCCTGCGGGAGGAGGCGTCGCGGCGTGCGGCCCTGCTCGGGTCCGCCGCGACGTTCATCGACGGCGACGCCGCCGACCTGCCCTTCGCCGACGGTGCCGTGCACGTGCTGCGCTGCGAGCGCGTCTTCCAGCACCTCGCCGACCCGCAGGCTGCGGCCCACGAGCTCGCGCGGGTGCTCGCGCCCGGTGGACGCGCCGCCGTCCTCGACAGCGACTGGGGCACCGTCATCAGCCACCCCGGAGACCCAGACCTCGTGCGTCGCTACGCCGAGGCCAACTGGCGACGGATGCCGAACCCGTTCGCAGCGCGACACCTGCCGAACCAGCTCCGGGCCGCTGGGCTGCTCGTCGACCACGACATCGGCTCGGCCGCGCTGGTCATGCCGCCGCGCGCGCTGCTCGGCAGCGGTGTGGTCCACCGGAACGCCGATGCCGCGGTGCAGGAGGGCGCGCTGACCCGCGAGGAGGCCGACCGGCTCCTGGCGGACGTCATGGCCGCGGCGCGGGCGGGCACGGCCTTCTTCTCCGTGACGATGTTCGGGGTCATCGGTCGCAAGGCCGGCTGACGGTGCAGCCGGGAGACCGGGCACGTCACCGCCGGGTCRCAGGCTCCTCGGCGCCGACGTGCTCCTCGAGCCAGGCCGTCAGCGGTCGCACGGCCCGCCACGTGTCCCGGACCTCCGTCAGCGTCCGGGTCGTCGACAGCCAGGCGGGCGCGCCGAAGTCGCGGGAGACCATCAGCTCCTTGTGACGCAGCGTCGCGATGCGGGGGTGGTCGGCGGCGTATCCCCTCGGGGTGGTCTTGACCTGCTCGCCCATCAGCTCGAAGTCCTTGCCGCGCAACGCCTCGAGGATGGTCTCGAGCGCGAGTCCACTGGACGGCGCGTCGACGGCTGCCCGGAAGCGGGCGGTCTGCGCCGGGCTCACCGCCCGGAAGCCGCCGCCAGCGCGCAGGCCGTCGGCGCTCACCTGCACGTAGTGGCCGAGCACCGTGCCGGAGCCCACGAGCGCGCCCTGGTGGGTCTTGTAGGGCGACTTGTCGGCGCTGAAGCGCACGTCGCGGTTGGGCCGGAAGAGCTTGGCGGGGCCGAACTCGTCCTCGAGACCGTCGAGCAGGGCGAGCATCGGCTCGCGCACGTCGCGCTCGTAGACGTCCTTGTGGGCGAGCCACCAGTCCCGGGAGTTCACGTCCTCGAGCTCGGCGTAGAAGGACAGGGCACCGGGAGGAAAGCCGGAAAAGGTCGGGGAGGAGGACTCAGGCGTGCTCATGTGGCGACTCTGACACCGGGACCGGGTTGTTAGGCAAGGCTTACCTGTGCTTTCCTGAATTCCGTCACGTCGCCGTGGCGTAATTGCTGAGAACAACCTGAGAGAAGGCACCCGTGCTCGCGAGCAACGCGCTCATCGGACTCCGAGAAGGACTCGAGGCGGCCCTCGTGGTCGTCATCCTCGTGGCCTTCCTCGTCAAGACCGATCGCCGCTGGGCCCTGCGCCACGTCTGGACCGGGGTCGGTGTCGCCGTCGCCCTGTCGGTCGCCCTCGGAGCCCTGCTCACCTACGGCACGAAGCAGCTGACCTTCGAGGCCCAGGAGCTCATCGGTGGCAGCGCCTCGATCATCGCGGTCGTCTTCGTCACCTTCATGGTCTTCTGGATGAAGTCCGCCTCGCGGACGATCTCGGGCGAGCTGAAGGGCAAGCTCGACAAGGCGCTCGACATGGGCCCGCTCGCGATCGCCCTCGTCGCCTTCCTCGGCGTCGGGCGCGAGGGACTCGAGACGGCGATCTTCTTCTACGCCACGACCGAGGCCGCCGGCCAGGGCAACAACCAGCCGCTCATCGGCTGGGTCATCGGTCTCGGCGGCGCCGTCGTCCTCGGCTGGCTCATCTACCGAGGCGCGGTCAAGATCAACCTCGGCACCTTCTTCCGCTACACCGGCATCCTCCTCGTCCTCGTCGCGGCCGGCATCCTCGCCTACGGCATCCACGACCTCCAGGAGGCCGGCTTCCTGCCCGGCCTGACGACGCTCGCCTTCGACGTCAGCGCGACCGTCGACCCGGGCAGCTGGTACGCCACCCTGCTCAAGGGCATCTTCAACTTCACGCCCGCGACCACCGTGCTCCAGGCCATCGCGTGGGTGCTCTACGTCGGCATCGTCCTGACCCTCTTCCTGCGCCCGGCCCGGCCGGCCGGCCCGGTCGCCCCGGTCGCCCCGGCGCAGCCGGCCCCCAGCGCGACCCCGACGAGCGACGCGCGTCCCACCGTCGCCGCCTGACCGTCTCGCGCCGACCGGCCCGGCCGGTCCCCTCCGCACTCACACCGACGCCCTCCAGGAGAACCACCATGCCCCGCCCTGCCCTGCGCCCCGCTGCCCGCGCCGTGCGCACCGCCGTGCCCGTCGCCCTGTCACTCGCAGCGGCCCTCGCCCTGACCGGCTGCGCCGACAAGCCGACCGCGACTGCCGGCTCGACCGCGGCCGGTGGCGGCGGCGGACCGATCACGGTCAACGCCACCGACACCGCGTGCGAGCTGAGCGCCACGACGGCCAAGGCCGGCACCGTGACCTTCCAGGTCACGAACTCGGGCAGCAAGGTCAACGAGTTCTACCTCTACGCCGAGGGTGACCGCATCGTCTCCGAGGTCGAGAACATCACGCCCGGCCTGAGCCGCGAGCTCAAGGTCGAGATCACCGATCCCGGCACGTTCACGACCTCGTGCAAGCCCGGCATGGTCGGCGACGGCATCCGCGGCGCGTTCACCGTGACGGGCACCGCGGCGAAGGGCAGCGCCGACTCGAAGGTCGCCAAGGCGATCACCGACTACAAGGCCTTCGTCGCCTCCGAGGCCGACGAGTTCGTCGACGGCACCAAGGAGTTCGTTGCCGCGGTCAAGGCCGGTGACGTCGCGAAGGCCAAGTCGCTCTACGCCCAGGCGCGCCACCCGTGGGAGGCCATCGAGCCGGTCGCCGAGAGCTTCGGCGATCTCGACCCGAAGATCGACGGCCGTGAGGACGTCATCGCCGACGGGATGGCCTTCACCGGCTACCACCGCCTCGAGAAGGACCTCTGGAAGGACGGCCTCCAGAAGGACTCGGGCGCCGTCGCCGACCAGCTGCTCGCCGACGTCACCGAGATCGCCGCGAAGAGCAAGACCGTCGAGCCGACCGCCCTGTCGATCGCGGGTGGCGCCAAGGCCCTGCTCGACGAGGTCGCGACGGGCAAGATCACGGGCGAGGAGGAGCGCTACTCGCACACCGACCTCTGGGACTTCGACGGCAACCTCGAGGGCTCGCGCCAGGCGCTCGCCGTGCTGCGCCCCGTCATCGCCGAGCGCGACCCGGCCCTGCAGAAGGCCCTCGACGCCGACTTCACCGAGCTCTCGACCCTGCTCGCCAAGCACAAGACCGGTGCCGACTACACGAGCTACACCGCGCTGACCGAGGCCGACATCAAGGAGCTGACCGTCTCGCTCGACGCGCTCTCCGAGCAGGTGTCCAAGGTCCCCGGAGTCGTGGAGGCCAAGTGAGCGACGAAGGCCTCAGCCGCCGCCGGCTCCTCGGTGCCTCGGGCACGGCTGCCGTCGCCGGCGTCGTGGCCGGCGCCGGGACCGCGTACGCCGTGTCGCGCGGTGACGACGCCGGCGCGGCAGGTGCCCCGCCGTCCACCGCAGCGCCCGCGCTCGCGCTCGACGCGGCCATCCCGTTCCGCGGTGAGCACCAGGCCGGCATCGTCACTCCCGCGCAGGACCGCCTCCACTTCGTGGCGCTCGACGTCGTGACGAAGGACCGCGCGCAGCTGCGCCAGCTCCTCGAGGACTGGACCCGTGCGGCCGAGCGGATGACGGCCGGCGCCGAGGCAGCGCCCGGCGGGCTCGTCGGTGGCGGCCCCAACCGGGCACCCGAGGACACGGGCGAGGCCTACGGCCTGCCGGCGTCCGGGCTGACGATCACGATCGGCTACGGCCCCTCCCTCTTCGACGACCGGTTCGGCCTCGCGTCGAAGCGCCCGGCCGCGCTGCAGGACCTCCCGACCTTCACCGGCGACCAGCTCGATCCGCGCCGCACGGGCGGGGACCTCTGCATCCAGGCGTGCGCGAACGACCCGCAGGTCGCGGTCCATGCCGTGCGCAACCTCGTGCGGCTCGGCTTCGGGGTCGTCGCGGTCCGCTGGTCCCAGCTCGGCTTCGGCCGCACGTCCTCGACGTCGACCGCGCAGGCCACGCCGCGCAACATGTTCGGCTTCAAGGACGGCACCAACAACGTCAAGGCGGAGGAGCCGGAGGGCCTCGCGCAGCACGTGTGGGTCGCACCTGACGACGAGACCGGCGGCGGTGCGTGGATGGCCGGCGGCTCCTACCTCGTCGCGCGCCGCATCCGGATGCACATCGAGGTCTGGGACCGGACGAGCCTGCAGGAGCAGGAGGACATCATCGGTCGCGACAAGAAGGAAGGGGCCCCGCTCGGCCGGGCGAAGGAGTTCGACGCGCTCGACTTCGCGAAGAAGGGCCCCGAAGGCCAGCCGGCGATCCCCGTCCACGCGCACGTGCGCCTCGCCCACGAGAGCCAGCTCGGCGGCATACGCATCCTGCGGCGCGGCTACAACTTCACCGACGGCTCCGACGGCGTCGGCCACCTCGACGCGGGGCTCTTCTTCCTCGCCTACATGCGCGACCCGGGCAGGCAGTTCGTCCCGATGCAGCGGGCGCTCGCCAAGGCGGACGTGCTCAACGAGTACATCGAGCACAACGGCTCGGCGGTCTTCGCGTGCCCACCCGGGCTGAAGGACGGGCAGCACTGGGGTCAGGGGCTCTTCGCCTGAGCGGCCCTGCCCGGACCCATCCCCTCCTCCCGCCCGAACGCTGCGTTCGGTCGCGAACTCAGGGTTCTAACAGCGCGTTCGCCACCGAGCGCTGCGTTCGATGCGGGGGGTGAGGGGGCGGCCTACTGGCTGACGCGCACCGTGAGGCAGCCGGGGCGCACGGTCGCACTGACCTCGGTGGCCTCGCCGATGACATCACCGTCGATCTGGACCGGCACGGGCCGGTCGGTGCGGACGCGGATCTCCTTGCACGCCTTGTGGTCCAGGGTCGGGTGACCCTTGCGCTGCCGGGTGGCGACCCGCGTCGCCACGGGCACCCAGCCGACGACCCCGCGCGGGGACGCGATGACGGCATCGAGCTGGCCGTCGTCGACGCGGGCGTTCGGCATGAGCACGAGGCCGCCGAGGAGGCGTCCGCAGTTGCCGATGACGACCATCCTTGCGCGACGGCGGAACTCGAGCTCGTCGTCGACCTTGACGGCGATCCGGAACTCCGGCGAGACGAGATGCTTGAGCCCCGAGACCATGTAGGCGGGCCAGCCGACCTTGGCCTTGAGGTTCTCGTTGGTGCCGGCCATGATCTGCGCGTCCATGCCGACACCGCTCATGACGAGGAAGTAGTGCGTCTCGGGGTCGACGGGCTCGTCGGCGTCCTCGCCCGCCTCGCCGCTCGCGGTCACGCCCAGGACGAGCTCGCCGACGTCGATGCGCCGGTTGCGCCCCGTCAGCGCGACCGCAACGGCCGCCTCGAGGGCGACAGGCAGGTCGAGGTTGCGCGCGAGCAGGTTGCCGGTGCCGGCGGGGAGGATGCCGAGCGCCGTCTCGGTTCCGACGAGGGCGGTCGCGACGTTGCGCACGGTGCCGTCGCCACCGAGCGTGCACACGATGTCGACGCCGTCGCGGACGGCCTGCGCGGCCTGCCCCTGACCGGGGTCCTCGACGGTCGTCTCGTAGAAGTGCGGCTCGCCCCAGCCGTTCGCGCGGCACGAGGCGGTGATGCGCTCGCGCACCGCGGGCAGGTCGGTGAACTTCGTCGGGTTGATGACGATCCCGGCCCGCTTGAGCGGGGCCGGGCTCTCGTCGCCGCTGCGGAAGTGGTCGCGCGGCGGGCGGGGACGGCGGCGCAAGGTCGCGGTCGCCTCAGGAGCGACGCGGGTCAGGACGACTCCTCCGATGACCAGCGCCAGCACGACGAGGCCGGCGACGATCCACGGCAGGTAGTCCTTGAGCACGAAGACATACGGTATCCCCCGCAGGGTGGACTCCCGAACTGCCGCTCGCCGGTGGGCGCCCCGGCCCTAGGCTGGGCGCCATGAGCGAGCCCCCCACCGACCCCGGGCCGTCGATGCCGGACGACGCGGACTGGACGTGGGTCCTGACGCGACCGTGCCCCGACTGCGGCTTCGACGTCGCGGCCGTCGAGCCCGCCGACGTTCCGGCGCTGCTCCGCGACGCGGGGCAGCGGTATGCCGCCGCGCTGGGTCGCGACGACGTGCGGGCCCGCCCGGCCGAGGGCGTCTGGTCGCCGCTCGAGTACACCTGCCACGTCCGCGACGTCTGCGACGTCATGCGGGGCCGGCTCGAGCAGATCCTCGCCGGAGGCGGCGAGGTCGTCCGCTTCGCCGACTGGGACCAGGACGAGACCGCCGTCGAGCAGCAGTACTGGCGCTCCGACCCCGACGTCGTGGCACGCGAGGTCCCGGCGGCGTTCGAGGCGGCGGCGACGGCATACGCCCTCCCGGCGGGTACGCAGTGGGAGTGGCCGGCCCTGCGCAGCAACGGCTCGGAGTTCACGGCCCGCACCCTCGCGCTCTACTTCACCCACGACATACGCCACCACCTCTGGGATGTGAACGCATGACCCTGCCCATCGACGTGCCCCTCCAGCTGCCCGAGCCACGCACGCCCGACCCGCACGACGCCCCCGCCATCCGGTGGGGCGTCCTCGCGCCCGGTGGCATCGCGCACGCCTTCGCCGACGCCGTGGCGGTCGGAACGTCGTCGTCGGTCGTCGCCGTCGGCTCGCGCAGCCGCGAGCGGGCGCAGGACTTCGCCGACGAGTTCGCGGTCCCGCGGGCCTACGGCTCCTACGAGCAGCTCGTCGCCGACCCGGAGGTGGACGCGATCTACGTCGCGTCGCCGCACTCCGAGCACCGCGACCACGCCCTGCTCGCGCTCGAGGCCGGCAAGCCGGTGCTCGTCGAGAAGGCCTTCACCCGCAGCGCCGCCGAGGCCCGCGAGGTGCTCGCCGCCGCCGACGCCCAGAACCTGCTCGTCGTCGAGGCGATGTGGAGCCGCTTCCTGCCGCACTACGACGTCGTGCGGCACGTCGTCGAGACCGGCCTCATCGGCGAGCTCGTCGCCGTGTTCGCCGACCACGGGCAGCGTCTCTACCCCGGCGGCCCGGCCCGCCTCTCGCAGCCCGAGCTCGCGGGTGGCGCCCTGCTCGACCTCGGCGTCTACCCCGTGTCGTTCGCCGACCTCGTGCTCGGCGCACCGTCGGCCGTCACGGCCACGGGCACGCTCACCGACTTCGGCGTCGACGCGACGACGACGATCACCGTCACCAGTGCCGGGGGAGGCCACGGCGTGCTCTCGTGCACGATGGCCGCGGTCACCCCGGTCACCGCGGTCGTCGCCGGCACCCTGGCCCGCCTCGAGCTGTCCGGCGCTTTCTACGGTCCGGGCTCGACGATCCGGCTCGTCGGCCCCGACAACGAGGTCATCGACGAGCGGCCCGGCGGCCTCACCGAGGACGTGCGCGGCTTCTCCTACGAGGCGGCCGAGTTCGCCCGCTGCCTCGTCGCCGGCCAGACCGAGTCACCGCTCATGCCGCACGCCACGACGCTGCGCGTCATGGAGACGATGGATGCCGTACGCCGTCAGGTCGGGGTCGTCTACCCCGGCGAGTGAGGTGGGCGCGGGCATCACCCCCAACAGGTGATGCCCGCCGACGTCGGCGGGACGAGGATCGAGTGCCATGACGACGACGACATCGCTCACGGCGGACCAGGCGGACCTCGTCCGCGAAACCGAGCCGGCCCGCCTCGCCGAGCTTTCCGAAGACGAGCTCATCGAGCTGCACCAGAGGGTGCGTCGGGCCCGCACCAAGCACGTCGGTCTCTACCGGCGTCAGGCCAGCGCGCGGGTCGCGGCCAAGGGGTCTCGCGGCGCGGCCCGACCGGCCAACCGGCTCAACGCCGACCGCGCCGAGGTCTTCGAGCTGGCTCTGGCACGGGTCAGCGCGAGGCTCGGCGTCGTCGCCCGAGCCGCGGCCGCCGACCTCAAGGCCGAGCGCCTCGCGGCGGCCCGTGAGGTCAGGGCCGGGACGGGTCCGGGATCGGTGGCCTCGACCGCCGGTGCCGCCTCGGTGCCGTCGGGCAAGCGGCGCGCGACGAAGACGACGGGCGGCCTGAAGCGGGACGCGTCGTCGCAGTCTCAGGGCGCCCGCCGACAGGCCAAGAAGGACGCTCGCTAGACCGAGCCCGACGGCGTGCAACCATTCGGGCCGGGGACGCAGTCATAGAGGATGACTCACCCGACCGACGACAGGGTTGCCATGCTCACCGAAGAGTTCATCCCGTTCGACCAGGCGATGTCCGGTCCGCCGCCGCTGTTCATGGCGTTCTTCGGCCTCGTCGCCATGATGATCGTCGCGGGGTTCGCGTTCGTGATCATCAAGGGCGTCTCGCAGTGGCGGGCCAACGAGGCCAGCCCGCTGCGCAGCGTCGAGGCCCTCGTGGTGTCGCGTCGCACCGACGTGCGCCGGCGTTCCGGGTCGCCGGGCCTCCCCGGCGCCGAGGCCGGCGCGCCGATGAGCGCCGGCACTCCCTCGACCGCGAGCACGACGTACTTCGTGACGTTCGAGGAGCCGTCCGGCGAGCGCCGTGAGCTGATGGTGTCCGGTCGGGACTTCGGCCAGCTGGCCGAGGGCGACCGCGGCCATCTCGTGCACCAGGGCACCCGCTACAAGGGATTCACCCGACAGACGGTCGTCGACGGTCCACGCTGAGGCAACACCGGCCGGGCGCTCAGGGCAGCTGCACGGAGCCCGTCGCGGTGACGAAGTCCTCGCCGACGAGCCGGGTGTCGAAGGTCAGGTCCACCCGCCCGTGCGTGTCGGCCGAGACGGGAAAGCACAGGTGCAGTCCGCGCACGGGCGGGGCGTCGGCGCCCAGGACGAGGCTCATCCCGGGCTCGGCGACCGCCGCGGTGCTGCCGGCCGGGCTGGCCATCGCGCGCTGTGCCGCAACGCCGCCCACCGATCGCGACGGCGACTGGATCGTCCCGATGAGCTCGAGGACGAGCTGGTCGGAGGCCAGGGGCACATAGGTCACGTCGACCGGGTTCGGACCCGAGCACGCCGCCGTCAGGAGGCTGACGTCGCGCGACTCGAACCTGGCGCCCGTGTGGGCGTTGCTGATGACGACGGTCGCCGGGACGTCGCGCGGTCGGGTCGCGACGGCCGTCGCATTGGCCTTCGGGTCGCCGAGGGCGAAGACGGCCTGGTGGTCGCCCTCGCCGCCGAGGACGAGCTGCGCCGCGGTCAGGTCGAAGTCGTCCGGCACCGAGGGGAAGCGCAGGGTGCTGGGCAGCGTCGTGCCGTGCGGGATGGTGTCGGAGGCGGTGTCCCACGCCGTCACGTGGTCGGGGGAGCCGACCGAGATCTCGGCTCTCGTGGCGCCGAGGTTGGTGTCGACGGACGACGTGTTCGTCAGCTTCGCCTGCACCTCGAACAGCCGGGTCGTCTCATCGAGGCGCGCGGAGACGAGCTCGATCTCGAAGCCGGACCACCACACGGGAGTGCCCGGCAGGAAGGCCACCTCGGTCGGCGAGCCTGACCCGGAGGCCGTCGACGGAGGCGAGGAGGTCAGCCCGTCAGCGGCGGCCGACGTCGCCGAGCCGACGGCAGCCGTGCCCGGTCCCGGCGCCGGGCCCGGGGTCGGCGTGCCGACCGAGCTCGCGCAGGCCGCGAGGAGGCCTGCGGCAGCGGTCGCGACAGCAGCGGTGGTCGCGGTGGTCGCGGCCCTGACCAGACGTGTGCGCACCATGGTGGCTCCATCGTTAGCGGGCCACCCCAGTGTGCTCGCGGGCTCCCGGCCCGCGCAGCCGAATTACGACCTCCTGGTGGGCTCAGGCGCCGGTCGTGTTGGGGTCGCGCCAGCGCCGCTCGAAGGGCAGGCGCCACGTGAAGGGTGCGACGAGCTGGTGGATCTGGTTGGGGCCCCACGTGCCCGGGTCGTAGGGGCGCACGATCGGCGGGTTGTCGAGGAGCGGCTGGCTGATCTCCCAGAGGCGTTCGATGCCGTCGGCCGACGTGAAGAGGGTGCGGTCGCCGCGGGCGGCGTCGTAGATGAGCCGCTCGTAGGCCTCGAGCACCGCTCCGGCCCAGTCGGTCTCGCCCATGGAGAACTGCATCGAGAGCTTGTCGAGCTTCATCCCGGGCCCGGGACGCTTGCCGTAGAAGGAGAGCGACATGCGCGACCGGTCGGCGAGGTCGAAGGTCAGGTGGTCCGGGCCGTTGTCGCCGACGCCCGATCCGGCCGGGAACATCGAGCGCGGCGGCTCCTTGAAGGCGATCGAGATGATGCGCGCGCCCTCAGCGAGCCGCTTGCCGGTGCGCAGGTAGAAGGGCACCCCCGCCCAGCGCCAGTTGTCGACGAAGCACTTGAGCGCGACGAAGGTCTCGGTCTGGCTGTCGTGCCTGACGCCGGGGACGTCGCGATAGCCGACGTACTGCCCGCGCACGACGTCGTGCGGCTCGATCGGCGACATCGACCGGAAGACCTTGTTCTTCTCCTCGCTGATGGCGTGCGGCTCGAGCGCCGTCGGCGGCTCCATCGCGGTGAAGGCGAGCACCTGGAAGAGGTGCGTGACGACCATGTCGCGGTAGGCGCCGGTGCTCTCGTAGAAGTCCGCGCGCTGCGCGAGGCCGAGCGTCTCCGGGACGTCGATCTGGATGTGGTCGATGTGGTTGCGGTGCCAGATCGGCTCGAAGAGGCCGTTGGCGAAGCGGAAGGCGAGGATGTTCTGGGCCGCCTCCTTGCCGAGGAAGTGGTCGATGCGGAAGATCTGCTCCTCGTCGAAGACCTCGTGGAGCTCGGCGTTGAGCTTGCGGGCGCTCTCGAGGTCGGTGCCGAAGGGCTTCTCCATGATGATCCGGCTGCGTTCGACGAGACCGGCCTCGGCGAGCTGGTGCACGACGGCGAGGGCGGCCTTGGGTGGCACCGAGAGGTAGTGCAGCCGTCGTGCGTCGGGTCCGAGGATCGCCTCCGACTCGTCGACGGCGGCGCGGATCCCCTGCGGCCCGGCGCTGCCCGGCACCCAGTGGATCCGGTCGGCGAACTCGCGGAGGTCGTCGTCGCTCACGTTGTGGCTGCTGTGCTCTCGCACCGACGCGAGGACGAGGTCGAGGAACTCCTCGCGGCTCAGCTCGTCGAGCGAGGTCGCGACGATGCGCAGGCCCTCGAGGAGCTGGGACTCGTGCAGGTGCAGCATGCCCGGGAGCAGCTTGCGCCTGGCGAGGTCTCCGGTGGCGCCGAAGAGGACGACCGTGGTGGCTGGCATGGGTCCAGCGTGGCGCAGATCGGGCGCCAGCGGGAGGTGCGGTCCGGACCGGTCGGGCGAAGACCCACCACAGGGGCGCTCGCCGTGGGAACCTCAGCCATGGCACACGGCGCCGGGCACGACGCAGACCTGCCGGCCGACGGGGGCGCGGTGGAGCCCGCGTCAGGTCGTCTGGCGCGTCTGCGGTCGCGAGGCGAGGACACCGCGTCCCGGTATGCCCGGAAGTACATGGAGCTCTCGCGCCGCATTCCTGCGGCGAAGGTGCCGCTGGAGATGGCGGCCCTCTACGTCGCCCGCCAGGGCATGCTGCTCGCCAGCGCCGTCGCCTTCCGCACCTTCCTGTGGCTGCTCCCGCTCGCCCTGCTCGTGTCCGGGCTGGTGGCGGGACTCAGCCGCGCGATCCCCGGTGCGGCCGAGGACGCCGTCGCCGTCACGGGGGTGACGAGCACCCTGCGGCAACAGATCACCGTCGCCCTCGAGGAGTCCACGCGCTCCTGGTGGGTGGCCGTGCTCGTCGGTCTCTTCCTCTCGCTGTGGACGACGCGAACCCTGATGCGCAACCTCGTCATCGTCAACGCGCACGTGTGGGACGCCCGGGTGCCGCGACGCTCGCAGCGCGAGGTGCTGGGGGCGACGCTCGTCTTCGGGGCGGCCTGGCTGGGCATCTTCCTCGGTGCCGCGCTCGTCACGAGTCTCGACAACCTCCTGCCCGGCGGCATCCTGCTGTCCTTCGTCTGCCAGGCGGGGATCTCCGGTGCCGGGTGGGTGCTCATCACCCTCCACCTGCCCGACCGGCGCCGGTCCTGGCTGGACCTCGTGCCCGGCGGTCTGCTCTTCGGGGTGGGGCTCGCGACCCTCCACGTCATCAGCCGCGTCTACCTCCCGGCCCGGATCGAGCACTCGTCGGCGCTCTACGGCTCGCTGGGCGTCGCCGGTGCCGTGCTCGTCTGGCTCCTCGTCGCCGGTCAGCTCATCGTGGGCTGCGCCATCCTCAACCGGGTGTGGCTGCGCCACCAGGACCCGACGTTCGACCTGGACTTCGACGCCTCGTTGGACTTCTCGATTGAGCCGGCCATCGAGAGGGCCGCCGAACGGGCAACCGAACGGACCAGCGAACGGACCACCGAGAAGCCAGAGGATTCGGGCGACACCACGGTCTGAGGCGTCTCGTGCCTCTATGCTCGGCCCATGCTCATCATCGGCATGATCCTCTTCGGCATGCTCGTCGGCGCCGCCGCCCAGCTCATCCTGGGTCGCGAGGGCAAGAGCGTCGACTGGACGATGGCCATCGTCGCGGGCCTCGTCGGCTCGTTCGTCGGTGGTCTTCTCGCGAGCCTCATCGCGGGCGACGGCCTCGCGCTGCGACCGAGCGGCATCATCGGCTCGATCGTCGGTGCCGTCGTCGTGACGGCCGTCTGGCGCTGGAGCCGCACTCGCAGCGTCACCCGCTGACCGAGCCTCTGGCCGCAGGGCCGGTCAGAGGGTCTCGACGCGGACGCGTCCGCGCGTGACGACCCACCGGTGGGTCAGGCGTATGCCGTCGAGCAGGCTCTCGTCGTGGCTCACGACGAGCACGGTCCCTCCGAAGGACGCCACGGCGGCCTCGAGCTGCTCGATGGCGTCGACGTCGAGGTGGTTCGTCGGCTCGTCGAGCACGAGGACGTTGACCTCGCGACCCTGGAAGAGGGCCATGAGGGCGCGCGTCCGCTCACCCATCGACAGGCTCCGGGCCGGACGTGAGACGTGCTCGGACCCGAGCCCGAACTTCGCGAGGAGGGTRCGCACCTCCGCGACCGGCCACTCGCTCCCCGACCTCGGGTGGGTCCCGAGCTCGCGCCGCACGACCTCGAGCACCGAGGCGTCGTCGTCGAGCAGGTGCCGGCGCTGGTCGATGACGCCGACGGCCACACGCGTGCCCAGGCTCTGGCGGCCGGACGTGAGGGGCAGGTCACCGAGCAGGGCGCCGATCAGCGTCGTCTTGCCCGAGCCGTTGTCGCCGACGAGCGCGATGCGGTCGCCGCGGCCGACGACGAGGCTGACCGGGCCGAGGCGGAAGCCGTGCCGCTCGACGACCGCGTCGGACAAGGTGGCCACGACGTCGGCGGAGGGCCGGCCTTCGGTGATCGCGTAGCGCAGCTGCCACTCCTTGCGTGGTTGCTCCACCGCGTCGAGTCGATCGGCGGCCCGCTCGAGGCGGCCGCCCTTCGCCGCCTGACGGTCGGCCCGGGCCTTGTGCTTCTCGCGGATGTGCTTGTCGGGCTCCTTGCCGAGCGCGACGTTGCGCCGCCCCCGGTCGGCCCAGTCGTGCCGCTGCCGGGACTGCGCGAGCAGCGAGTCCCGCTCGGCGGCATACCCCTCGTACGCCTCCCACGCGTGGGCGCGGGCGAGCTCGCGCTGCGCGACGAAGCTGCTCCAGCCGCCGGTGTAGTGGCCGATGCGCTGCTGCTTGACGTCGAGCTCGACGACGCCGGTGGCGACCGCGTCGAGGAAGGTGCGGTCGTGGCTGGCGACGAGGATCGGGCCCTCGTGCGCGGCGACGAAGTCGGCCATGAGGGTGAGCCCGCGGGCGTCGAGGTCGTTCGTCGGCTCGTCGAGGAGCAGCACGTCGTACTGGCTGAGCAGCACGGCGACGAGGCAGGCCCGCGCGGCCTGCCCGCCGGACAGGGTGCCGAGGGGACGGTCGGACGCGACGTCGAGCCCCACGCGGGCGGCCACCTCGGGCAGCCGCTCGTCGAGGTCGGCGGCCCCGAGCGCGAGCCAGCGTTCGAGGGCGGCGGCGTAGCGGTCCTCGCTGCCCTCGTCGCCGGCAGCGATCGCGGCGGACGCGGCCTCGAGCTCGGTGTCGGCGGCCGTGACGCCGGTGCGTCGACGGGCATACGTCAGGAGGGTCTCCGACGGGTCGGGCACGACCTGCGGGAGCCAGCCGACCGTCGCGTCGCGCGGGGCGAGACGGATCGAGCCGGCCTCGATCGGCAGCTCGCCGACGATGGTGCGCATGAGCGTCGACTTGCCCGACCCGTTGGGGCCGACGACGGCGAGCACGTCACCGTCGGCGAGGGTCAGGTCGAGACCGGCGAAGAGGGTGCGTGCCCCGAAGGCGACGTCGAGTCCGGAGATGGTGACGGAGGAAGACATGGGGGGTCCTTGATGGTCGGCAGGGCCCCGCGGGTGACGTCAGACGGTCGTCGTCAGGTCAGCGGCGGGCGGGCTCGAGGCATCAGGAGATCCACACGGGAGAGAAGGTATGCCGCGCCCAGGGCTCGCGTCCAGCCCTTTTCCGCCGCGCTCGGGCAACCTCGACCCCGCCCAGGCGGAGTTGTGGCGGTCTGGCGGGCTTCCGGGGCGGGCGAGGTCCGCCCGGGCGGAGTTGTCGCGCCGGGCTCAGGGGAGGGCGGCGTCGTGGACGACGATGGCGATCTGGACGCGGTTGTCGGCGCCGAGCTTGTCGAGGACGCGCGACACGTGGGCCTTGACGGTCGGCACGGAGAGGTAGAGCTCGCGCGAGATGTCGGCGTTGGACAGTCCGCGGCCGATGGCGAGGGCCACCTCGCGCTCGCGGTCGGTGAGGGTCGCCAGGCGGGCCTCGGCGTCGGCCCGTCGCCGGTCGCCCGCGTCCGCCACGGCTCCTCCGCCGGTCGCGACATGGGCCATGAGGGTCGCGGTGACGCTCGGCGACAGGATCGGCTCGCCGGCGGAGACGAGGCGCACCGCCTCGACGAGCCGTCGCGGCTCGGTGTCCTTGAGCAGGAAGCCGTGCGCGCCGGCCCGCAGCGCCTGCACGACCATGTCGTCGGCGTCGAAGGTCGTCAGGACGATGACCTTGAGGTCGTCGCCGCGCGCACCGCGGACGGCACGGGCGCCTTCGGACAGCAGCGCTCTCGTCGTCTCGAGGCCGTCCCGGCGCGGCATCCGGATGTCCATGAGGACGACGTCGGGCCGGTGCTCGTCGACGACGCGTTCACCCTCGATGCCGTCACCCGCCTCCGCGACGACGTCGAGGTCGGGTGCCCCACCGAGGATCATCCTCAGCCCGGCACGCACGAGCGCGTCGTCGTCGACGATCACGACACGCGTACGCCCTGGGTCCCCGGTCATCGCGACCACGGTAGCCGGGCCGTGAGGACGAAGTCGCCCGCGCGGTCGGGACCGTAGGTCAGCTCGCCCCCGGCGAGGACGGCCCGCTCCGTGAGCCCGAGCAGCCCCAGCCCGGCTCCCACCGTGACGTCCTGCGTATGCCGTCCGCTGCCTCCCCGCCTCCGCGCGGGACTGGGTTGCGCACCGTCACCCGCACCGCCTCGTCGTCGAGGCCGCCCTCCGGGGCGGTGGCCACGGTGACCCGGACGGCCGCGCCCGGGGCGTGCTTGCGGGCGTTCGTCAGGCCCTCCTGCACGATTCGGTACGCGCCGCGCGACACCTGCTCGGGCACGCGCTCGAGGTCACCCGACCGGTCGAGCCGGACCGTCGTGCCGCCGGAGCGTGCCTCGGCGACGAGCGCCTCGAGGTCGGCGAGCGTCGGCTGCGGCGGCTGGGGCGTGCCGTCGGCGGGAGCCCCCGAGCCGGGCACGTCGCGGAGCACGCCGAGCACGGCCCGCAGCTCGGTCAGGGCCTGGTTGGCGCTCTCGCGGACCACCTCGGCCGTCTCGGAGACCTGCTCGGGCGTCAGGTCGGTGCGGTAGGCGAGGGCGCCGGAGTGCATGGCCACCAGGGAGATCCGGTGTGCGAGGACGTCGTGCATCTCGCGCGCGATCCGGGCGCGCTCGGCCACCTGCGCCTGGACGACGCGCATCGCCTGCTCGCGCTCGGCGGTCAGGGCCCGTTCGTGGAGCGAGCCGACGAAGGCGCGGCGCTCGCCGATGGCCCAGCCGATCGCGACGCTGACGGCATAGCTGAGCAGGCCGATGATGACGTTCGGCAGGGTGACGACCTGGTCCTCGGTCGGGTAGACCATCGAGTGCGACCAACCCGCCACCATCCACGGCACGAGGACGACCGCGATCTCGCGCCAGTGGCGGCGCGTCGACAGGGACACGAGCGCCACGACGGACGCACCGATCGCCACGGAGGAGATCCCGGAGAGGGCCGCCGTGACGACGGCGACAGCGAGCGGCCAGCGGCGGCGCCAGAGCAGCAGCGTCGTCGAGCCGAGCCCGATCGCGAGGTCGACGAGGAGCCAGTCCTTGCCGAACGTCGGCTCCACGTGGCGTTGGTCGAGCTGCGCCTGCACGGCGCCCCAGAGTGCGAGCCCGAAGAGGAAGGCGACCCCGAGCCGCCACGTCTCACCCCACACGTGGCCCCGTCGGGTGCGGGCGATCCGGGGCAGCGGCACCCGGCCAGCGTAGGCGCCGACCGGGCGCGACGGCATCCGACCAAGGTCTCGTCCGCGACCGCCGACAGGGTCCGACCCTGAGCACGGACCCTGACTCCGGTCAGGGTCGGGTGCGACCTAGGTAGGGGTCGGAATCAGGCTTGTGACGGATGTGCGACCACCGCTTCTCCCGGGAGGGTGGAGCCCATGATCACAGTGGAACGACTCACCAAGCGCTACGGCCCGTTCACGGCCGTCGACGACGTCTCCTTCGACGTCAAGCCGGGCCTCGTCACCGGCTTCCTCGGCCCCAACGGCGCCGGCAAGACGACCGCGATGCGCGTCATGGCCGGCTTGACGCCCGCCTCGTCAGGACGGACCACGGTGCTCGGCAAGCCGTATGCCGCCCTGCCGAACCCCGGCCGCCACGTCGGCCTCCTGCTCGACGCCTCCGCGCAGCACGCCGGCCGCACCGGCCGCGAGGTCCTGACGCTCGGCGCCATCCTCATGGGTGTCGGCAAGCACCGCGTCGACGAGATGGTCGAGCTGGTCGGCCTCACCGAGAAGGAGGCGAACCGCCGGGTGCGCAACTACTCCCTCGGCATGCGCCAGCGGCTCGGCATCGCCCACGCTCTGCTCGGTGACCCCGAGGTGCTCATCCTCGACGAGCCGGCCAACGGGCTCGACCCCGCCGGGATCCGCTGGATGCGTGACCTCCTGCGCGGTTACGCCAACGAGGGCGGCACGGTGCTGCTCAGCTCGCACCTGCTCAACGAGATCGAGCGCGTCGCCGACGAGATCATCGTCATCGGCCACGGCACGATCGTCGCCCAGGGCACCAAGGACGAGCTGCTCGCCGGGGCCGGCACCTACACCCGCTCCACCGACGACGACGCCCTCCTGGCCGCGCTCGCCGAGGCCTCGATCGTCGCCCAGCGCACCCCGACGGGCGGCCTGCAGGTCGAGGCCGAGCCGATCGCCGTCGGCCGCGTCGCCGTTGCCCACCAGATCGTCCTGACCGAGCTGCGCGGCGCCGACAGCCGGGGCCTCGAGGAGATGTTCCTCGACCTCACGGCCGACGCCGCCCGAGAGGAGGTGGCGGCATGACCGCCACGACCACGACGACGCCCACCGCGGCTCCCGTCTCCAAGAACGCCGAGTCGGCCCTGCCGACCCACGCCAAGGTGCCGAGCCGCATCGCCGGCCCGCGTCCCACGACCGGGGTGCCCTTCGGCCGTCTCGTCCACGTCGAGCTGCGCAAGATGCTCGACACCCGCGCGGGCCGCTGGCTCCTCATCGGCATCGGCGCCATCATCGCGATCGCGCTGACGATCATGTTCTTCAACGAGGGCGGCCAGCACGCCTTCGGCGAGTACCTCCAGGCCACGACGATGCCGATGGCGCTCATCCTCCCGGTCGTCGGCATCCTCGCCGTGACGTCCGAGTGGAGCCAGCGCACCGGCCTCGTCACCTTCGGTCTCGAACCGCGCCGCATGCGCATCGCGTGGGCCAAGCTCCTCTCGGCCCTCTTCGTCGGTGTCTGCGCCTTCGCCCTGTCGCTCGTGCTGGCCGCCCTGGCCCACCAGGCCGCGATCACCTTCCGCGGCATCACCGGCGACTGGTCCACGGACGCGCTCGTGCTCCTCGGCGCCGGCGGCTACGTGCTGCTCGGCATCGCCCAGGGTGTCGGTTTCGGCATGCTCTTCAAGAACACGCCCGCCGCGGTCGTCGTCTTCTTCGTCCTGCCGACCGCGTGGTCGATCCTCGGCTCGATGGTCTCGTGGCTGGGCGATGCCGCGACCTGGCTCGACATGAACCAGACGATGCAGCCGCTCTTCGAKGGATCGCTGACGGGTGCCCAGTGGGCCCACCTCGCCACCTCGGTCGCCGTCTGGGTCGTCGCGCCCCTCGCTGTCGGCATCTGGCGCCTGACCCGCGCCGAGGTGAAGTAGCCGAGGTCAAGTGGCCGGGGTCAGATAACGGCATCAACCCCCGCATGTGGTCGGTCGGATTCCCAAACGGGACATGTCCGCCCACTTGCGGGGAACCCTTGGCCGGGTCATGGCGCAGGTCCTACCGTGGCTGGGTCAGGGGATGACCGAACAGGGATGTACATGATCAAGAAATCGCTCATTCGTCGCCTTGTCGGAGTCGGTGTAGTGGCTGTGACCGCCAGCACTGCTGGGGTCACTTCCCTTGCTGCGCAAGCAAGTTCAGCACCGTCTCACCAACCGAAGGTCATCGCCTCCGGCCTCAACAGTCCTCGCCAGCTCGCCTTCAGCCCGAGTGGCTCTCTCTACGTCGCGGAGGCCGGCACCACCGGCAACACCGCCTGCCGTCCCAGCCCCCTGGACCCGGACGGGGGCGCCCAGGCCTGCGTCGGCCTGACCGGATCGGTCGCCCGCATAGGTGCTGAGGGATACGTCAAGAGGGTCGTGACCGGGCTCCCGTCCGTCGGGTCGCCGGCTGATGCGCTCGGCCCGGCCGACCTCGTCTTCACCGGGAAGGACACCTTCGCGCTCACCACGGGCCTGGGTGGCTCTCCGGAGTATCGGACCAGCTTCGGACCCCAGGGCCGTGACCTCGGCAAGTTGCTGAAGGTCGAGCTCAAGGGCTACGGCAAGGCGCGCGTGACGACGATCGCCGACCTCGCGGGCTTCGAGCAGCGCAAGAACCCCGATGGCACCGACATCGACAGCGACCCGACAGGTCTGGCGCGGGCCGGAAGGGGCTTCGTCTACACCGACTCCGGTGGCAACTCCGTGAACGCGGTCCGCAGGCACGTCTGGAACGTGGCCGTGCTCCCGCCCGTGCTGACCACCGTGGCGTCCCCTGCCGGCCCGCCGGCGGGTTTCCCCGCCGACGCGGTGCCGACGGACATCGTCAAGGGACCGGACGGGGCCTGGTACGTCTCGCAGCTCGTCGGCTTCCCGTTCGAGAAGGGGTCGGCAGCCATCTGGCGCATCAAGCCGGGCCACGCGCCCACGAAGTGGGCCACCGGCCTGACCAACGTCACGTCGCTCGCGTTCGACAAGAAGGGCCACCTGTACGCCGTGGAGATCGCGTCGAACGGGCTCGCATCCCCGCCGCCGATCGGCGCGCTGGTGCGTGTCAGGCCGCACTCGACGTCCCCGACGGTCGTCGCCGGCGGCCTCTTCATGCCGTACGGCCTCGCGCTGCGCGGTGACCACGCATACGTGACCACGCACGCGACCGACGCAGGCGGCGGACAGGTGGTGAGGATCCACCTCTGACCCCGAAGCGGACTTTCGACGGTCACCACGCGACCAGGGGTGCCGTGTGCCTGACGGGGGCACACGGCACACCCCGGCGTGTTGCTGGGGCGAATCGCCTTGTCAGTTGGCCGCGTTCGTCTTCGTCTCGACGATCGGGTCGTTGACGACCTTGGCGTCGTCGGCGTCTCCGCCCGGGTTGGCACCGCCGAGGCCGGCGCGGACGAGCTCCTCGATCTGCTTGCCCGTCTCGGCGTCGACGCTCTTCCAGTAGTCGAAGGCGCGCTCGAGCACCGGGGACTTCACGCCGCCGAGCAGGTGGCCGGCCACCGTCTCGGTGAACGTCTCTCGCTGGGCGTCGTCCCAGACCTCGCGGACGAGCAACCCCGCCTGGCTGAAGTCGTCGTCGTCCTCGCGCAGCGTGTAGGCCTGGCGCACCATGGCGCCGTCGGTCTCCCAGCCCTCCTCGACCTCACCGACCTCGTCGGCGTAGCCGCGGCCCTCGCTGTTGGGGGCGTAGACGGGCAGGTCGCCGTGGTGGTCGTAGGCCATCGGGCCGTCCTGGGTGTAGGTGTTGAGGCCCTCGACGCGCGGCCGGTTGACCGGCAGCTGGAGGTAGTTCGGGCCGATGCGGTAGCGGTGCGTGTCGCTGTAGGCGAAGACGCGGCCGAGCAGCATCTTGTCGGGCGAGAAGCCGATGCCCGGTACGACCGCCGACGGCTCGAAGGCCGCCTGCTCGATCTGCGCGAAGAAGTTGTCGGGGTTGCGGTTCAGCGTCATCGTGCCGACCGTGATGAGCGGGTAGTCGCGGTGCGGCCACACCTTCGTCAGGTCGAACGGGTTGAGGTGGTAGGTCTTCGCGTCCTCGTAGGGCATGGCCTGGATCGACAGCGTCCAGCTCGGGAAGTCGCCCGCCTCGATCGCGTCGTGGAGGTCGCGGCGGTGGTGGTCGGCGTCCTGACCGGCGATCCGCTCGGCCTCGGCGCCGGTCAGGCCCTCGACCCCCTGGTTGCTGTGGAAGTGGTACTTGACCCAGTGCTTGTCTCCGGCCTCGTTGACCCAGAGGAAGGTGTGGCTGCCGTAGCCGTTCATGTGGCGGAACGTCTTCGGGATGCCGCGGTCGCCCATGAGGTAGGTGACCTGGTGCGCCGACTCCGGGTTGAGGCTCCAGAAGTCCCACTGCATGTGGTTGTCGCGCAGCCCCGAGCCGCCGCGGCGCTTCTGGCTGCGGATGAAGTGCGGGAACTTCATCGTGTCGCGGATGAAGAAGACCGGGGTGTTGTTGCCGACGAGGTCGTAGTTGCCCTCGGTCGTGTAGAACTTCAGCGCGAAGCCGCGCGGGTCGCGCCACGTGTCCGGGCTGCCCTGCTCGCCGGCGACCGTCGAGAAGCGCGCGAGCATCTCGGTGCTGGCGCCCTTCTGGAAGAGCGCGGCCTTGGTGTAGGCCGACACGTCCTCGGTCGTCTCGAAGGTGCCGAACGCGCCGGAGCCCTTGGCGTGGACGTTGCGCTCCGGGATGCGCTCGCGGTTGAAGTGCGCCATCTGGTTGAGGAAGTGGTGGTCGTGCAGCAGGATCGGGCCGTCCGGGCCGACCGTGAGCGAGTTGCGGTCACTCGGCGCCGGTGCTCCGGTCTCGGTGTGCGACCCGAGTCGCGCCTCCTCGCTCGGGGCCGTCTCGATGGACTCGCGGGACTTCGTGCTCTCACTCATGTCTGCTCCTTCGACGTCTGTACAGGGGCCATACCCAGTCGGCCCGGCCGGTCCTAGAGTCGGGTCATGAGGCTGCGCCGTGTCGTCGAGGCCGTGCCGGTGGTGGCCGCGGTGGCCACGGCCCTGCTGGCTGCCGGGTGCACGACCGACGGAGGCGTGCGCGTGTCGCCCACGGTTGGCGTGTCCGCGGGGACCGCGACGCCCGAGGTCTCCCTGACGCCCATCGACCCCGGGCCACCCCCCGCCGTTACGGTGCCTCCGCCGGTGGCCGGTGAGGTGGCGCGGGTGGTCGTGACCAAGCAGGGCTCGGGCAAGGCGTTCCGCAACGTCCCCGGCGTGCCGGTCGCCGAGGGGCACACCTACACGGTCGAGGTCGCCTGCGCCGCCGGTCGGGCCACGGAGGGCTCGAGCTACGCCGTCTACGACGCCGCGCCCGGCACGTGGGGCCACGGCGAGCCGCTCTACTCGCGCCCGTTTGCGTGCGACGGCGCCGTGCAGCGGACCGTGCACCTCGGGCTGCCGTCCGGGCGGGTCCAGATCGACGTCCGCGGCCTCCCGGCCGACGCCGTGACGGCATACGCCCTCATCCGCCCCGAGTAGTCGAGTGAGCGCCCCGCCCCACTCGAGTGAGCGGCGGTTTCAGGGCGTGTGCGCAACGTTGAGTAGTTCGTTGAGTTTATGGGCGGGGGTGTGGAAGCCGAGGGTGGCTCGGGGGCGGGTGTTGAGCAGTTGTTCGA